>CAYTOF010000134.1:0-1591 GCA_964439435.1 uncultured Oscillospiraceae bacterium | reverse complement strand
CGGGGTGGTCTCGCGCGAAGCGCGCGGCGCGGAACGCGTCGGAGGGACCGTACTCCTAAAAACCACCCTCCATCGGAAAAGAATAAAGAGCCTCTACCGACGTTATCCTCAAGACATATACTGGGAGGATAGGAGAAGCACCACCCCGTCACTTTCTGCGCAAAGGGCGCGCAGAAAGCGCCACCCCTCCGAAGGAGGGGAATAAAGGCTCAGGCGGATGGAGATTCTTTTCGTTGTGTAGAGAATAAAGTATCAGACAATAAAAACTCCCCTCCCCAGGAGATCAGCGCCCCATAAATTCCCCTCCATCGGAGGGTAGCGTGCTACGCACGCGTCACTTTCGACACAAAGGGCGTGTCAAAAGTGACAGGGTGGTTTCGCCCCTTAAATTCCCCTCCATCGGAGGGGTGCCCGTAGGGCGGGGTGGTTTCGCGCGAAGCGCGCGGCGCGGAACGCGTCGAGGGACCGTACTCACGAAAACTCCCCTCCATCGGAAAAGAATAAAGAGCCTCTACCGATGTTATCCTCAAGACATATACTGGGAGGATAGGAGAAGCACCACCCCGTCACTTTCTGCGCAAAGGGCGCGCAGAAAGCGCCACCCCTCCGAAGGAGGGGAATAAAGGCTCAGGCAATAAAAACTCCCTCGATTTGAGGTCAGCGCCCCTAAAATTCCCCTCCACCGGAGGGGTGCCCGCAGGGCGGGGTGGTCTCGCGCGAAGCGCGCGGCGCGGAACGCGTCGGAGGAACCGTACTCACGAAAACCACCCTCCATCGGAAAAGAATAAAGAGCCTCTACCGATGTTATCCTCAAGACATATACTGGGAGGATAGGAGAAGCACCACCCCGTCACTTTCTGCGCAAAGGGCGCGCAGAAAGCGCCACCCCTCCGAAGGAGGGGAATAAAGGCTCAGGCAATAAAAACCCCCTCAATAAGAGGACAGCGCCCCTAAAATTCCCCTCCGCCGGAGGGGTGCCCGTAGGGCGGGGTGGTCTCGCGCGAAGCGCGCGGCGCGGAACGCGTCGGAGGGACCGTACTCACGAAAACTCCCTCGATTTGAGGACAGCGCCCATGAAAATCTTTTCTTTGGAGGAGTGTTGATAATGCGCGATCGAAAACAATACAAATCGCTCCCTTATAACCCGCAACTAAAAGAACGCGCCAAAGAACTGCGTAAGGCGGGAAACTTGTCTGAAGTTTTGTTGTGGCAGCAACTGAATAAGCGAAAATTTAATGGATACGATTTTGACAGGCAGAAGATAATCGGCAATTATATTGTTGATTTTTACTGCGCAGAGTGCAATGTTGCAATCGAAATCGACGGCAGTACACATGATTTTAGAGTAGAATATGACACAGAGCGAGATGCTTTTCTTGAGAAACTGGGTGTCGTTGTCGTCCATATTTTAGCAAAAGATGTTTTGCAGAATTTGGATGGTGTCATAGAGTATTTAAAAAATCATTCGGCTCTGCGAGTGCCAGTCAATAGAGAGGAATAAGTGCCCTTGCCGATGTTATCCTCAAGACATATCCCGGGAGTAGCTGGGAAGCACCACCCCGCCTGCGGCACCCCTCCGGTGGAGGGGAAT
>CAYTOF010000133.1:0-1643 GCA_964439435.1 uncultured Oscillospiraceae bacterium | reverse complement strand
ACTAAATTCGACCATCAAGGCACACAGTGGTTGCATTTAACTTGGCAATTAACTGCTTGAGGATTGTTTTTCAAATATAAAACTTTTTACTTGACACAAATACTTTGATGTGCTATAATTGCACAGTAAAACAAAGTAGGGAATTTCCGCCCTCACCTTAAGACATCGTGTCAAAAAGGTCAATAGCATTTCTTCCTCATGAGAAAGGAAGAGTGTTTGTCGGCGGATATTATTTCCCGCCGGCTTTTTGCATTCATCGGTTGTGATTATTTTCGGAGGTGTTAGGTATCCCAAGAAACGAACATATGGTCAATGAGGCGATAAGAGATCCGCAGGTTCGACTTATCCTTGAAAACGGAGAACAGAAAGGCATAGTTCCCATAAGAGAAGCTCAAGCCCTTGCGCGTGCCGCGGGCTTGGATCTTGTCAAAATTGCCCCGGGTGCAAACCCACCTGTCTGCAGGCTTATGGATTATGGCAGATATAAGTTTGAGCAAGCAAAAAAACAACGAGAAGCCAAGAAAAATCAAAATGTGATTGAACTGAAAGAAGTGAAATTATCCGTCGGCATAGGAAGTCATGACTATGACTTTAAGCTTCGCAATGCCGCTAGATTTCTTGGCGATGGGGATAAGGTAAAAGCCTCAGTGAGGTTTAAAGGACGTGAAATGGCGCATACAGAACTTGGAACGGCACTGCTTAACAAGTTTGCGCTTGACTTGGTTGATAAAGGAACAGTCGAAAAGCCTGCCAAATTGGAAGGCCGTACGATGAGTCTGATTATGGTGTCCAACACAAGCAAATAGGGCACATCGGATAAAACAACAACCGGGCGTGCTTAAAACAAGCCCGGTTTTATATTTTTGTCTTTTTAAGGTAATTTTGAGAGGAGATTCACAAATGTCAAAGCTAAAGACACATACAGGAGCGAAAAAAAGGTTTAAACTTACCAAATCCGGCAAGATAAAACGCAGTCAAGCACTAAAGAATCATATTCTGACAAAGAAAAGCCCCAAACGCAAAAGAAAGCTTCGCAAGGGCATATACACATCCGCAGCGGATTCACCCGCCATCAAAAAGATGTTGCCCTATTCTTAAATGAAGAAAATCAATGCAATTACTGCGTAAAAACGCTCATCGAAAGGATTGAAAAGCAATGGCAAGAATAAAACGCGCTACAATGACCAATAAAAGAAGAAAGAAAACATTAAAACTCGCCAAAGGTTATTGGGGAGCTAAGTCGAAGCACTTCAAAATGGCAAACCAACAAGTCATGAAATCGCTGAAGTATGCGTACACGGGACGCAAGCTTCGCAAGCGCGATTTCCGCAGACTTTGGATAACACGCATCTCCGCCGGTTGCAGGGCAAATGACATGAATTATTCAAGGTTTATGAATGGCCTGAAAAAAGCAAATATCACCTTGAACCGCAAAGTGCTGGCTGATATGGCCCTGACTGATGCCGAAGGTTTTGCAAAACTTGTCCAAGTGGCAAAAGAAGCTGTTTAAACATTGTAAAACATACGCGGATACAGTGCAAACAAGAATCCGCGTATGTTTTTTTACAGTTCATGGAAAGACATATTCGGGTGGGCGGTCAAAGTAAAAGCAAGGTTAGACAGAGTAAAAGTAAAGTGATAGA
>CAYTOF010000132.1:0-1663 GCA_964439435.1 uncultured Oscillospiraceae bacterium | reverse complement strand
AAATCGCTCATCAAATCCACGCATAAGCGGGAGTTTAGGTTGGGTAACAGAATGCCAAAAAACGCCAAATACTTTTTTCGCGATAGGATGCTTGACTATACCATAGTGGTGATAAAGGGCGGCTTGCGCACCCCAACATATATGAAAAGTAGAGTACACATTGGTGGTAGACCAATCCATTATTTCACAGAGCTCTTCCCAATAGTCGACATGCTCAAAATCAAGGTGTTCAACCGGCGCACCGGTAATAATCATTCCATCATATCGATTGTCTTTGACTTGATCAAATGTTTTATAAAAGGTCAATAGGTGCTTGGGAGATGTGTTTTTAGACACATGTGTTGAAGCTTGCAAAAGCTCTATCTCAATTTGAAGAGGGGTGTTTGAAAGGCATCGAAACAACTGAACCTCTGTTTCCGGCTTGTTCGGCATGAGATTAAGTACAATAATTTTTAAAGGCCTGATGTCCTGATGAGTGGCTCTGAGGCGAGACATAACAAAAATATTTTCGTTTTCCAATATAGCGCGTGCGGGTAAGGTGTCATCGATGGTGATGGGCATTTGCTCCTCCGGTTATCTATGTGTGCCTATGAAGAAAAGAGCCAGAACTCCTTGTCCTGTGTGGCTTCCTATCACAGGTCCAACGTAATTTATTAAGAAGTTTTTCACGCCAAAGCGTCGCTTAATGGCTGCTGCAAGATATTCGGCATCTGCAAGACAGTCTCCGTGGCTTATGAAAACAGTTTGTTTTTCGGGTTCGACTGCCAGATTCTCCATGTAATTGACCAATTCATCAATGGCTGCGTTGCGCCCTCGAATTTTGCCAATTGGTGTCAGTTGGCCTTCGTTATCGGTGTGGAGTAGAGGCTTGATGCCAATCAAAGAGCCAAGCATTGCACTTGTTCTTCCTACGCGCCCACCCCTGAAAAGGTGAAAAAGATCGTTGACGGTAAAATAGTGACAGATATTTAGTTTGTTATCTTCGAGCCATTCAGCAATTTCATCAATACTGGCTCCGCTATCACGTAAGTGTATGGCATGATGGAGCAACAATCCTTGTCCCATCGATGCACTGAGAGAATCAATGACGATTATTTTTCGGTCGGGATATTTTTCCATAAGTTCTTGAGCAGCAACAATCGCAGAGGCGCAGGTGCCGCTTAAAGCAGATGAAAAGGCAATATGGAGTATGTCCAGCCCTTGCGCTATATATTCTTCGAAAAACTCCGAACTCTTAGCCGGACTTATTTGGGTTGTAGTTGAATGTTCACCGGCTTTTATTCGAGAGTAAAAAGCCCGAGCACTCATTGTTTCCCCCAAATCATCTTCGTAGGTGACATCGCTGATAGTGTACATCAAGCTTATAAAGGGAACGTTGTTTTCTGTCATATAGCTATGGGGCATGTCTACACAAGAATCAGTAGTTATTAAAAAACTGCGTTTCATATTTGGCCTCCCATTGTTTCTACCAAGCTTATCATGATGGAAAAGATGCTCCTTTCACTGCGCAAAAGCGCAATTATGGGAGCTAATATTATGATGCATTATACCATATTAAATACAATAATTCAAACAGAATTGCTAAAGATGGAGCAAAACCCATCATATGAGTTAATTGCCAAGTTAAATGCAACCACTGTGTGCCTTGATGGTCGAATTTAGT
>CAYTOF010000131.1:0-2044 GCA_964439435.1 uncultured Oscillospiraceae bacterium | reverse complement strand
AAAACTGCCTGAACTGCAAAATATCAATTTAAAAAATCAATTTTTAGAGGTTACCATATATAAATTGTTCTAATCAACTCTCGGGCTTTGTTTTCTCACCTAAACATTTTTAATTCAAGGACAGAATCCAATGGACATTAAAATTTCAGATATTCTCGAATTGAAAAAGCAACATCCATGCGGCTCAAAGGAATGGACTGTTCTACGAGTAGGTATGGATTTTAAAATGAGATGTAATGGTTGCGGGCACATTATCACTATTGCTCGCAACAAGATCGAGCCACGCATTAAAAAAATACTTTCAAGAAAAGATATGTCTTCGAGCAAAATGTGATTTTCTTACATAAATTCAGATAAATCATTTAACTTAGAAGAGGTGAATCATATATGAGAATGCTTATATCGGAAGATGACGATAATATTTTGGAGCTTCTTACAATTTACATGAGTAAAGAAGGCTTTGAAGTTGAAACTGCTCGCAATGGTGGTGAAGCCCTTGTTAAATTCCGCATGACAAAACCGGATATAGTTTTGCTTGATATTATGATGCCGGGTATAGATGGTTGGGAAGTGTGCCACAGCATCCGAAAAGAATCAAATACCCCAATAATCATAATTACAGCATTGAGTGAAACAACAGATAAAGTCACTGGATTGGAACTAGGTGCTGATGCATACATTGTTAAACCCTTCGAAATGAAAGAGGTATTAGCACATGTAAATGCTGTTTTACGTCGTACTATGCCTCAGGCACAATCAAACGATCGACGAATCGAATTGGAAAATCTGATTGTGGATATGGACTCATACCAATTAATTGTCCGTGGAGTTCCAGTGGACATCCCTCCAAAAGAAATCGAACTTATCTATTTTTTAACAAAAAATGCAAACAAGGTGTTTACTCGTGATCAGCTTTTAGACCAAGTATGGGGATTTGAGTATTTTGGGGATACACGTACTGTTGATGTGCACATCAAGAGGCTTAGAGAAAAGCTTGAAGGTGTAAGTGAGAAGTGGTCTCTTAAAACTGTATGGGGCGTTGGATATAAATTTGAATTGGTTAAATAGTCACTCCTAACTGTCATGGCAAAAGCAGGTGCCCAATGAGAAAAATCGCGCTGCGTAACTTCATAATGACTTCACTTACAATTCTAATTTGTATTGTGATATTTTTGTCATTATTACTCGTGCAACTCTATCGATATTCAATAAATGAAAAATACAAATCGCTTGAGCGGGACTGTCGCAGTGTTTCTTATCTCGCATTAATTTGGATGACAGAGCCATATAAACTGGACACCAACGCATTGCGTGATGTTCTAAAACTTCAAGCAGCCATAGATAACACCAGAATGATGATATCAGATGCAAATGGTGAAATCAAAATGTTTGCTGATTCGTACAATAGCGGGAAAGGGGGATATATTTCCAACAGAATCTTATCTTCGCTAAAAACTAACGGGCTATATAGTGAATCCGGTACCTTTGATGGTTATTACGCAAATCAACTTATAACAGTAGCAATGCCTATCAGAGATGCAGCCGATAATTTGCGTGGTGCTGTGATTGTCTCCTCATCGGCTGAAGGAATAACCCTACTTTTTAAATCCTTTCTGCGTGATATATTGCCTCAAGTTCTTTTTGTCCTAACATTATCTGCTTTGTTAATCTATTTTGTGTCTCAGAGACTTTCGCGGCCTTTAAAAGAAATCGCAACGGCAACTAAGGATTTTGCTATGGGTGACTATTCAGCACGTGTCAGCATTTATGGGCGGGATGAAATTGCAGAATTGGCATGTTCTTTTAACTACATGGCTGATACAATGGAGAAGCTTGATAAGCACCGAAGTGAATTCATTGCAAATGTCTCACATGAGCTTAAAACTCCTATGACAACAATTGGCGGGTTTATCAATGGTATTTTGGACGGCACCATTTCTAAGGAGCAAGAACAAAAATATCTAAAAATTGTCTCCGCTGAAGTTCAGCGTCTTTCACGAATGATTTCAAAGCTATTGCTAGCTACGCGACTGCAGACAAGTGG
>CAYTOF010000130.1:0-2285 GCA_964439435.1 uncultured Oscillospiraceae bacterium | reverse complement strand
CATGGCGCAATATCCTGTTAGAATGAGAGGGCTTTGCGTTAAATGTCCGATCGACAAACTTTATCGTGTGTGCCCCCGCCTTTGAAAGCTCTGTCAAAGCGGGAAGTGCTTTGTCCAAATCAAAATATCTCGGTGCCCCACAACTGCCCGACAGACAAAAAGCGCAGGCATAGGGGCAACCTCTGCTTGTTTCAAAATAAGCTATGCGCCCCTTGACAATGTCCGTATACCCCGCTTCAATTGGCAGCGGCGGGGTGCCAACACCTGTTTTCGGGGCATTTTGAAAGAGTTCTCCATCCGCTCCGCGTCCGCAAAGGCCGGGCACGGTTTTCAAATCGCCGCCCTCAAAATAAAGTTGTAAGAACAGCGGAAAACTCTCCTCGCCCTCTCCTTGCGAGATAAAATCTATCTGTTCATGCCGCACAAGCAGCTCCTCGGCCCGAAAGCTCACCTCAGGCCCTCCGAGGATGATCACCATTTCTGGTTTCTCCGCTTTCAGAGCCTTGGCAAGCTTTAGGGTCATGTCGATGTTCCAGATATAGCACGAAAAGCCCATGACAGAGGGGCGTTGCTCCAAAATCCGTGCAGCCAGGGCGGAAAGCTTGTCGTTTATCGTGCCCTCCACCACGCGAACATGTTTGTAGATATGTGAAGCATATTCCTTTACACCCGCCGCAAGGCACCAAGGCGCAAGGGAGGCGTGCATATATTTGGCCCCAAGGGCGCAGATCAAAACAGTTTTGTTCATATTTTCCTTAAATCAGGTTGTTTTCAAGCGTTGTCTATTCATAAACCCGTGTGTCCCCGGGTTTTCTGTGCTTTTCCTTGTATGCGAGCCATTCGTCCGCATATGTGTATTCAAAATAACCCTGCGGCACTATGCTCTTCAGTGGCCAGGGTGAAAAGCTCAGGCAAAAGCTCTCTTTCTCGTTTTTAAACTCCACGGGCAAGCGGATTATCACATTCATGTCCAGGAGCTCTTTTATCAAAAAGGCCCCTTTCGTGTTTTCCAGGCGGAAATGACGCGGCATCAGAAAATAGAGATTTCCGCTCTCCCTCACAGGCCTTGTGACGGTGCCTGACAGGGTCATGCTCTCCGCATCCCAATTCAGCTCCAAAACCTCCGCGGCTCCTTGCTGGATGTGCATATCGGTGGAGAGCAACCAGGGGTGCTTTCTTGCCTCTTCCAGTCGGTAAAGTCTGCAGGAGTTTTGCGGAATACTTGTTTCAAAGCGCTGCGCATATGTGCCGCAGTACTCATTGTTCCAAAACTCGTAGATACGCACATGGGCGTTCCCATCATATCCAAGCTTTGCAAAGTCAATCTGCGCGCGGTAGGGTTCGTCCTCTGTGTTGAACACTGTCACGAGGTCGTAGTGTCCCCAGGGTTTTTCAACGCGCAGCGACAACATGCGGCAGTGGTTTTCAGGCTGCACATTGTCAAAAAGATCCAAGGGTTTCGGATTTGCATTGTTGCGCGGCAAGCACAGCTTGACAAGGCGCAGTCTCTCCCTGTCTATCCGCCTGAAATCATCTCCGAGCATGATGGGGCTGCCTCCGCAGAGCCCAAAGAGCGTCACCGCCATGCGGGCATGTTCCAGAGGATGGGGCAGGTCCACAGTCAGGACATTGAGGTCGTTCATATACAGTTTGCGGTGGGTGAAATAATTTGCCGCGGCGTTTTGGAAAAAGTAATAAACATTTGAATAGTGGTCGTCGTGCAGCACATGGGTGGCGTTGTGCCAGTCATTGAGCTTCGGCCCGTCGATACCCTCATCAAGGTACCTGCCCTCTCCGAAATCCCGCCCGACCCTTGCGGCGTTGATGATGCCAACATAGGCAGGTGTGGAGGAAACCGCCGTCTGCAGGTGTGTGTCCTCCCCCACAGCTTGGCGGATGGTGGCAAGGGTGTCATGTGCCGCTTCCAGAGGTGTCACTTTCGCATTGTGGAGCTTTGCATTTTCCTTTATGCCGAGAAAATCCAGCATATAGTACTTCACGCCAAGCTCCCTGTAGTGGGAGTAGAGCTCCTTTAAATAGCCCACAGTCAAAGGATGTGTTCCGTCCAGATAGTATTTTGTCATGTGATAGGCGGGCCGCTCGTCGTCGGGATAACGCCAACACCAGATGCTCTCCTCGCTTATCACCTTGCCCTCATCATCTCGCATCAAAAACTTGCGGCAGCGCTCCAGGGTCTTCTCCGCCTGGCCATAAAACCAGAAGGGCGATATCCAAAGACCGGGGGTAAATCCAAGCTCCAAGAGTTTCTCAAAAAAGGGCTCCAT
>CAYTOF010000129.1:0-2380 GCA_964439435.1 uncultured Oscillospiraceae bacterium | reverse complement strand
CCATCATCGAGAGCGATGCGCAGGATATCTTGAAGACAATTGTCATTTCCATTTGCTTTTTAGCAAACACCGCCTCACTTGCAACAAGTGTAGGCCAAAGAGTCATACAGTTTATCGAAGCCAACACAGATGCGGAGATACTCGATATCTTTGAGGAAAACAGGTAGATGAGCTCTCAAAGAGAAAAGCCACAGGAGCGGGGAGCTGAAATCTCCGTTTCTGTGGCTTTTGTTTTACCGTTCCATAATTTTCAAGGCTGCAATTTCGTTTTCGTGTGCATTTTTCAACAAAACTGCGATTTTTGCCCTTATATGTAGTTCTCTGATATCCTGAGTTTTTTTGATTTCAAAGGATTCCTGCCAGGCATCAAATACATTTTTGTATATTTTGGCCAGCTCTGTTTCCTTTGCCTTATCGAAGTACTTCCAAGCATAATATTTTAGCGCACCGAAGGTGCCGAGAAAATACTCCATATTCCAGGAACGCTGCGCGTCGAAATCGTCTTCAAAGTGCCTGGTCAACGCAGGGTAACTGTCAAGCCCCTTGGCGCTGCCGCTCCACTCTTTGCCCTTCAAGTGAGCTGCCGCCAAGCGCTTGGTGTCGCATAAGATATCGGCTTGTGTTTTTGTGCTTGCACCTGTGATTGTCAACACTGACAAGAGCGGCAATTCGCGCTTGCCAAGATGCTCATACGCCATTTCGCCCTTTCCGTTGATGGCGAGAGTGGCAAATGTCTGTGTGTTGTCATCATAGCCGATTATCAATCCCCATTCAGGAACACCTATGTCCCAAGATATGGCGGGGATGCCCCTGTCTATGGATTTTTTAATCTGTTCTATCGCTTCCAACCGTCGCTTTTCTTCGATGGTATCCTCATCCCATAAACGCTGGATGTATTCACATTCCAGCCCCCCGTTGGACACCCACGCAGGTTGCTTGCCAAATTCCCAAATACTGGTCGCAGAGGGGCAAAGGTCGGGAGAAACCCACATGCGAAATGCGAAGCCACTGGTGGCGATAATATCCTCCGCATATTCTGCCCATGGGCTGTTTTTTACGGCGCAGGACAGGGATTTTGCCAAGGAGAAGAGATATCCTGTGCTGTCATGGACACAGTCCCATGAACTGTCGATTTCAAGTATTTTCAATGCGCAACATCCTCTCGTTTTTATAATAGTATACCATTTTTTTGCGTGCTATGGTTGATAAAAATACAACTTGCAGCCGACTGGCGGCACCTAAAAATTACATGCAGTTTATATATAATAAAACAAAAAGAGCAGGGAAGGAGGGCAACCACCCCGGAGCGCATAGCGCGTAAGGGCTTGACTACCTTGCCAACGGGCGCGCTTCCCTCTCGGAGGAGGAAAATAAGGACAGATACAATGCGCAGCCGCTTGGCTGCGCGTGGTATGTAGATTATAAATGCAACAAATTCTCAGTCACCGAGGCTTTGCACGGCGCCCAAAAAGATGGGTAGGCCTGTGTGGTTGTCCACAATGGCATATACAAAGGGGCGGTCAAGTTTGACATATTTCATCTCCGGCATGGCGGTGTCCTTTATCTCAACTTTCGTGACGGCGCCTGCCTTTGTGCCAAGCTCATCTACAGAGATAAAGGTCTTGTGGAGTACCTCCGATATAAAGAGATCGACGGAGTTTGAAATCCTTGAGAAGTCCGCCAGGTTTTCGTCAAAGGCTGTGGGCATGCCGAGCTCTGCAAGTACTTGGTTCATTTTGAGCTCATAGTCATATGAAAATTTGGGTAAACCTGCACAGACGGCCGTCTGTGTGGCGTTTTTTATCATAGAAACAAAGCTTTCGCCATCCAGGGAGGCGATGTAGTCGGAGAGGTCCACATCCTCATTGGGCAAAAGAGCTGCAAAGCTGTAGTCAAGGTTTTTATAGAATTTCACAAAGCCCGTGGCTTGGCCGTCGTCTATGTAGCGAAACTCCTGGGAATACATCATCTTGACACTCTGCTTTTCGCCGTTGTGGGCTTTGAAAACACCGTCCACAACATCGTACGCCTTGTAGACCTCCTGCCACTCAGCGTCAAAGACGAGGGCGTTTATGAGAAACATGAAGGTGTCTGCCTCTATCTCTTCGACGATTTTATCTATGAGGCCGTCTGTGTGTTTTTTCACCCAGTTGTTGATATCTGAAATAGCTTGGCCATCAAAGGCGGATTTGTAGAGCTGGGCGTTGTAATAGTCGGCATTGGTCTGTAAAAAATCTTGATTTGGAGCCAACTCGATTTTGTCATCCCGAAACCAAATTGAGTTTGCGAGGGCAAGCTTTGACTTTTTTTGGGAAGGCAGGCTATTTACAAAGGTGTGGAGATATTCATTCAAATGGTCAAGGGGGATATCTCCGCCGAG
>CAYTOF010000128.1:0-2396 GCA_964439435.1 uncultured Oscillospiraceae bacterium | reverse complement strand
CGCGGGGCAACCAACCGAAGATGCGGCAGCAGCACTTGCCAAGTGGCAGGATGACTTTATCAAGCAAACAGGCCTCAAGCGGCAGTTAGCGCGGGAAGAGGTCGGAGCCCTTGGACGGAGCGAAGCAGCAAAGGCCGATTGGGCAGCGAAAAAAGATATTGCGAAATACTCATATATCAGCTATAATAAAGACGGTACAATTAAAGTCACCGATGATTGGACAGGTAAGTCTCACTCGAGATTATCGGCATTGTATGAGAAGAACGCTGTTATTGAAACACGTTCTCAAGATGGAAAGCAAAAAAACATAACGATTTATGAGGAAGACAAAAAACAAAATACGCAAATCCATATCGGAAATCACGGTCATCCAAGGCAGCACCCTTACAGGAAGTGCGGAGAACACGCTCACGATGTTTCGTGGGACAAGAACAACGAGGTTGTTAGGACTACGCGAGAATTGACAACAGAAGAACGGAAAGCTAATGACAATTTGTTGAAAGGGGATGATTAAATGGGCATTAACGCTTTCAAAAAAATACTAACCTATCAGGAGCCTTCTTTTGGTTATAATGGGAAGGAGTATTCTATTTGTTCGCCGGACGGGAAATTTTATGTGACCGCCGAGGATTCGCCAAATGACGTCAATTTGGTTTTCTCCACTGCCGACGATATGCTTGACGGTTGGATAATTCAAGGTCAACCTTTGCGTGATATTATCTCGCGCATAAAACTAAACTGAAAACCACCACCTTTGTGACGGTGGTTTTTTCATGGAAGGAGGCATTTGATTTATGGTGCTGCATGGTTTAGTAGATCGCGTTATATTCCCGAACGACAAAGGGATGATATTTGATGGGGTTCCATATGTGGAGGTTATGGGCTGCCTGGAAGTGATGCTGGGTTATGATTCCACGAAGGAGGATGCCGCCGACACCATCGCGGAATTGAAGCGCAGGCTGGCCGAGAGACAAAAAAACAATCGTTGATTAAACCACCATCTATATGACGGTGGTTTTTTATGGAAGGAGGGGATGTTGAGCAGTGAATAATTTTAAAGTGCATTACCGAATACTGAAAGCCCTTGAAAAAGTGATGGACATGTCCGAGTTTGATGAGGTATTAATTTCATACAGGCAGCTTGATATATCACGCGAACGTTTGATATGATATTTGTTGAAGGTAGGACTAAAAAGTTTGACAACTTGATTATGTGGCTTGTTTTCTCTGGTGATCCATCCGTGATTCGAACACGGGACACCCTGCTATCAGCAGAAAATAGAGCGTAACATCCGCAAGTACAAATGCGAATACATTGCGATGGAGACCGCGGGGCAACCAACCGAAGATGCGGCAGCAGCACTTGCCAAGTGGCGCACCGAGCAGGATGACTTTATTAAGCAAACGGGCCTTAAGCGGCAGTATGCACGCGAGGAAGTCTCCGGGTTTGAGAGAAGCGAAGCGACAAAAGCTGATTTGCATGACAGACAGCTATATAGTCGTAAATTTTCGGAGAAAGAATTAAATATTTCTCCGAATGATGTTGCAAAACACAGGCAGTTGATGTATACTAATCCTCCTGAGTACGAGCAACAGCAAAAATATTTACATTCGGTAAACAGCGGTATGCTATCCCCGTTATCAGGATACAATTTGTACAAGGAGTATCACGGCCGTATTCAAGACGAGATCATAAACAGCTTTACCCCGAACGGGATAAGGATAACCGAACAAAGCAATCACTTTTTGGAACGTGTAATTGGAACAACATATGATCCGGGTACAAAGAAGCCACGTTCCGTAGTGTCGTTGGACACTGTAAAAGAGACTTTAAGCACTGGTGTAGTTAATCCCTCAAAAGAAAAGGACGGAAGAATAAGTCAAGCTTTTGTCGGAAAAGAATGTATAGTCACGGTTAACCCGGACACAGGGCAATTAATCCAATGCAAGCTCAAATGAGAGAAGAATGAACATGCTGTTTAATTTAAAAGCAGAATTGTTACCGGTCTTGAAAAACGTCGATTTTTCAGACTTAATTCCTGTGCCGGAAATTATAGATGCCCGGGGAAATAGCTTTGTTCTCAAGGTGGCTGACGCCGGGATAGAGGATTTTTTGGTTGCGCTTAATTATGAAATATCGTTAGACGGTATGGATGAAGAACAGAATAATGTTAATGAGTACGGCAAAAAGTTATATCAGATCTATGATGAAATCATGTTACAACTTAAGAACTAAACCACCCTCTCAATGCAGACGGTGGTTTTTTCATGGAAGGAGGGGATGTTGAACAGTGAATAACTTTTAAGTGCTTTACCGAATACTGAAAGCCCTTGAAAAAGTGATGGACATGTCCGAGTTTGATGAGGCATTAATTTCATACAGGCAGCTTGATATA
>CAYTOF010000127.1:0-2440 GCA_964439435.1 uncultured Oscillospiraceae bacterium | reverse complement strand
TCGGAAATCGGGTCTGCTCCGCGGTCTTCCTCGGCGCTCGCAACATAGAGAAGATTCGGGGCGATGCAGGCAAGGAGAAAATGGTGGTCATAGGGCAAATTGTCTTCGAGGTCCACATAGGACTTAAATTTTTCGCAGTACCAGTCGATGCTGCCCACCCTGATGAAATCCCTCACCTTTTCGCCGCTGCCGTGCTTTATGAGGGCGGCGCCCCCAAAACCTGAATTGTTTGAGACGGCACAGTGAAATCGCCTGTCCTGTGCGCCTGTCCAGAGAGCGGTTTTTCCAAGCCGAGAGTGACCCATGACAGAGATTTTGGACGGGTCTATGAGATCTCGCAGTGTTAAAAGATAGTCAAGGACACGGCTTGCACCATATGCCCACATGCCTATCCTGCCCCATTCGTGCAGGCTTCTTTTGCCCTTGTCTCGAAACATGGCTCCAAGTCCGTGGTCGAAGTTGGAATCATGGGTATCTTTGACAATGCCTTGATAGGGGACGACAGCCAAGCCGAAACCGCTGTCTGTGATCTCCTCCACGGGGATATAACGGTGTGGTGCGGGCTCAAAGGCAAGGTGCAGGATGAGGGGACAGGGGAGAGCGGATTTGGGCAGATACAGTTGGAAGGGGAAGCTGTAATCTCCTCGTGGCGTGTCAAAGGTGAGCATGATTTCCTGTTCCGTGACTTTGCCTGCGGCAAATCTCTCGTTGGTGAGCGTGACTTCACCTGTGATTTTTTGCGGAGGAGGTGGGGTGAAACCGTAGATTTCCTCTTGTAAAATCACCAGGAGCTCGGCTCTTCTATCCTCCCAATCCTCCTTTGAGGGAGCGGCACCTTCAAAGAGGGGCGGAAGCTCTCGTTTTTGCAACTCAAAATCCAACATAATAACCTCGTATGATAATAAGTTCGTATTTGATGTGTGAAAAAGGCCTTTTCAAAGTGATTATACCACAATGTGGATTTAATATCACTCAGGAGACCAACGGTCGCCTGTTTTTAGTTTATGCCAATGAAACAATAAGCAACTCGCCCAATGGGCGCGCGCAGAGCGCGGTACTCTTTGCGGGATGACCACCCCGGCGCTTAACGTGCGACGCGCTTGGCGCAGGCTACCCTCACGGAGGAGGATGGCTTTATCTATCATGGTGTGCGGGTTTGCCTGTTTTAGCTCCGCTCAAGGGTTTTCGGGGAGCTTTCCGCGGCTGTCGCGGTAGCGTTTGGGGGTGGTGCCTGTGATTTTTTTAAAAACCTGCGAAAAGTAGCTCTGGTTTTCAAATCCGCACATACCTGCGATGTCAACAAGGGATATGGACTTATCTCTGAGCAGATTTTTCGCGTGTTCAACCCTTTGGGTGTTTATAAAAGAGACAAGGCTCTGCCCTGTTTCCTCTTTGAAAATGGTGCTGATATAGGACCTGCTGAGCACCACGTTTTTGGCGATGTCGTCGAGGGTGATGCGTTTGTGTGAGTTTTTGCGTATGAAGTCCATTGTTTTGAACACGGCATCGCAATGGTGTGCCTGCCTCAACTCAAAGGCGCAGGAGATAAACCTGTGAAGCATGATGCCAAGTTTTATACACAGCTCATCAAAGGAGGTTATTTTAAGCAGTTCTTCCAAGCTTTCGGGTGTGTAGAAATAAAGCTCCTTTGCATCACCTCCAGCTTCAGCTGCTGCACGGGTGATGACCACAAGCAACTCCAGAGCTCGTGCCTTCATGAGCTCCAAATCATAACGTGCGGCAAAGTACATATGGCCGAGCAGCTCGTTTAGAAGAGCCTGGGCTCCGGGTTTGTCTTGGATGGCTATGAGGGAGGCAAGCTTTTTTTCGTATTCCAGCTGCAGGGCAAATTCGTCTTCGCCGTGGGCGCTTCTCTCCCTGGCCTCATAGATAGACTTTTGCAGCTCCTCTTGGTTGTAAATATAGCCCGCCCAAGGCGATGAAGGGGCTGCACAAAAACCCGCACAGGCACGCAAAAGCTCCGAAAGATGGGAGATATCCTCGGTAGACAGGGGCGGCAGTTGCTGCGCCTCCCTGTGGTATTCCTCAGGGATTGCAACCAGGGCATCCTCAAAATTGCCCATCAATATGGGCCCGACAATCAAAGCGCCCTTTGGGACTCCGTTTTGAGAGTGTATTGATGCGGCGCAAAAGACAAGGCCCAAGGGGCAATAATATATGTATTTTCCATCCCAACGAGAGGCCTCCCTTGCGCCGTATTGATGGGTGTGCAAGGGGTCGCATTTGGAGAAATCACATTGTGCACAATAGGCTTGCTCATGGTGGAGGACACCCCTCTCCATATCCAAGACAAGGCCGTGGGTACGGCAAAGAGCGGCGGCGTGTCGTACATTTTTTTTACATCTGCCAAGCAATTCGGCGTCCAGGTTTCTCACCCCTTTATTTAGAACTCTGTTTATCTATATTTTATCAGTTTGCC
>CAYTOF010000126.1:0-2457 GCA_964439435.1 uncultured Oscillospiraceae bacterium | reverse complement strand
TCCGAGTGCCGCTCACGGTTTGGTATGTATACTCCGTTGTTTTGCTTATCGCGCTGAGCGTTTCAAAAGGGTCAGGTTTTCCTATAAAGTTTTTAACCTATAACACTGACAAACTTAATTGCTTAACAAAATTAATAATATTATATTGTATTATATTTGCTTATAAAATAATAATTTTATATTACAGACTTATCGGTAAACTCTCGTATAACAAGTTTTTCCCAAGTGCCGAGCAATATTCGTCCGTTATAAATTTCAGCACAGGAACTGTATTTATTTTCATATTCATTGGCAATTTTTAAGTTATTCATATTTATTACAACAATTTTTTCCGATCTCACAATTAACAAATACTTCTTGTCATGTGATAGCCTTATTTTTACTAGATACCCGTCGACATAATCAGAGTAACAATAATCAAGCCTTCCTGCGTTTTGTCCCGTAGTAATATCCGTTATCGTCATGTCGTTATCAAGAAGATATCTGCCATTATAAAAAAACAACGGAAAATATTTTTCGCTTTGTTCTTTTACATATACATCCTCTATTCTATTTATATCCAAACGGATGCGTTTTATAAATGTATAATACTTGTCTTTACAGTTCTCTTTATCTTCTCTGTAATTATACAGAAAAAAAACACTATTCATTGTGGGATCGAACTGCAAATCTCTTGTATGCATAAGCGCAGATGTAAAAGGCATTTTGCCAAACTCGCCTGTTTCAATATCGATTGAAAACATTTGAAGATTTATTTCTTCCGATTTTACACCTACAGTCTTAAGAATATCTACAATAACTTTACTGTCATTTAATATTACAAAATCATTGTCTTGCGCTTCTTTCTTGATCCCTTTTTGCCGTAGTGTTCGAACGCATACTTTTTCTTCCAAATCATAAACTTTGAAAATACCCATCGTACTTTTTACTACAAGCGTTTTATCATTTGCAAACACGGCATGTGTGCTATATTTCAAATCAGAAAAACTGCAGACAAAGCTGAAATCGTCTCTTCTGTAAATATATATGCTGCCGCCTATAGCACAGATATATTTATTCCCCAAAAATATATCATAACATTTGCTTTTTAATAAATATTGCATTATAAACCCTCCATACTTTGTAGTATTAACTCAATCCCATCTTATTCCCGCTGCACAACTAGTTAATATTTCAATCTGTAGTTCAAGCAATACTTGATACACTTCCTCTTTCTGTCTTCTATAATATGGCTCTAACCTCATGTTTACATATTGATAATAAACCCTTGTATGCATCGATTTATGATATCCTTGAGGGAGTATCACTATATTAGCAGGGTCATTAATATTTATTCCTACATTTTCTAATACCAGACGCGCTGGCTCAGCATCAGTGGCATGTTGCGCGACAATATGATGTCTTCGAGGGTCTTCATCATTTATTTTTGTTGTTACAATATCCTTGTCTTTTTCTTTTGTTTGTGTTGAACTGCTCGTTAACAAAAATGGCAATGTCAAAACAGTTGCTGCAAAAAGAACAGCAGATGAAGTTATGGCAGCTCCCACTGAAACAACAGCAGCTACACCTTGTAGCATCTTCTCCCAAATCGATGGTTCAACAGCTTCAGCTACGCTTTTTCCATTTGGGTCCTTGTATATCACCGGATTGTTCAGACAATACGCGAACATATTGAAACTACCCAGACCTTGCCCCGTCGTCACATATGCATCCGCGTTTATAAACCTGCCCACCGTCGGGTCATAATACCTGCTCTGCAGGTAGTAGAACCCCGTTTCGTTGTCGTAATAATACCCGCGGTAGCGTATCGGGTTTTGGTTTGCTATGTGTGACGGGTCTGTTATAGTGTTGCCGTTTGTGTCCGTGACTGCGATGGTCTTGCCCCAAGCGTCGTAGACATACCTTGCCACGATCGTTCCCGATGAGTTGTATATCCCTATCACGTCGCCCTGGAGATTGAAAAAATAGTAATAATATGTCCCGTTGTATATGACGCCGTATTTGTCCCCGTTTTCGTCCAACAGGTATACAAGCGTCTTTCCGTCGCTACTGACCTCCTCCATCAGGTTTCCGCCGACCGTGTGGTATGTCGTCGTCACACCGCCCGAAATCTTCTGCACGCGGATGCCGTTCTCGTCGTAGGTATAGCTTGTCGTCGCTCCGCTCTTTGTGACGCCCGCAAGCTCCCTGCCATACCAACATATGCAATTTATTTTATTATCGTCAATATTGATCTTCTATATCTTAAATATATTTTCGCATTCAATATCTTTGTTGAAAAATTTAGTGCCTAATGATTCCCAATATTCTATTTCTGAATTATTCCTAATATTAAACGTGGCTTGTCTATCATGAGATGTTAAATAAAACCAACATGTTCTGTTTTCAAAAAAAGCTATATCTGACCCACGCCCGCTCTATCGGACACGGAGTTACGCTACATAGCTCTGTTTTTCA
>CAYTOF010000125.1:0-2671 GCA_964439435.1 uncultured Oscillospiraceae bacterium | reverse complement strand
TTCCAGCAATCTGTTGAAGGAATACGCAAGCCACCTTTTTTGCCTAGAATTAAAGTGTCGCCCGGAGTGTCAAGGTGCATTGCCCAAGATATACGAAAGTCCAATATAATTCCGCCTTCAAGCCTAATAAACGCTGCAGCAAAATCATCAACATCAAAGCGTGATGCATTTTCAGGAGCAGAATATTCAAGACTTTTTCCGAAAAAGTCCGATGTATAGCCTGTAATGGTAAGAGGCTTGGGATTTCCAATTGCGTTTAGAACCATATCCAGGGAATAACATCCAATATCCCCTAAAGCTCCCAAACCTGCGGTGCTTTTCTCTATGAAAGTAGAGTTTGGAATGCCTCGGCGTCTACCCCCACCGGTTTGTATGTAATATATTTCCCCCAATGCTCCGGATTGTACTATCTTTTTGATCATCTGCATGTTTTCATCAAAACGCGGTTGAAAGCCTATAGATAATACTTTCCCACTTGCCTTTTCTGCTCTACATATTTCAATAGCTTCTTCTGTAGTCACACACATAGGCTTTTCAAGAAGCACATTCACACCTTTATTCAGCGCATAAATTGTACATTCAGCATGAGTTGTGTTATATGTGCATATACTAACCGCATCTAGTTCTTCATTGTCAAGCATTTCTTTATGGCTGGGATATAGTCTTACGTTTTCAATACCATATCTATTGAAAAATTTTTCAGCTTTGCCAGGTACAAGGTCCGCTCCGGCAATAATATCAATGTCCGGCATACGCAAATAACTTTCGACATGGGACTCTGCAATCCATCCTGTACCAATTATGCCCACTTTTAGCTTTCTATTTCTTTCACTCGTATTTTCTTCAATTGCATCTTGTTGAAATTTTGAAAGAACACCATCGCCTGTACTCATGTTATATAACCCCTTTGAAGTCATTTGATAAATAGTTTATCAAAATAATCACTACAATGCAAGATGAAAAAATCGTATTCTTTTAATTTTGCATTCTTTGTGATATACTTCATTATAGATCATCTGATAAGGTAGTGATGTAAAATGGGTTACAGAGAAGAATCTCCAGAAGCTCTGCGAAGTTTTTTAATCTACATGGAAGCAGTTCTTGGAAGATCACCCAAGACCGTACATGAGTATTTTTTAGACTTGAGGCTTTTTCTCCGTTTCTTAAAACAGCAAAAAGGTCTTGTGCCTCCCGAAACTAATATTGAAGACATATCTATATCGGACATTGATGTAGCTTTTTTAAAAAGTATTTCCCTTATCGATATTTATGACTTTTTAGCTTATTTAAGTTCTGATAGGTACTTTATTCCTCCACGAGCAAAGCAAACAGAATCTTTTGGGAGAACAAACAAGAAAAAAAGAGATGCCGGAATCGGACCGGCAGCGCGTGCTCGAAAGGTTACTTCTATTCGAGCTTTTTTTAACTATTTGACTGTAAAAGCAGCACTATTGGAGGAAAATCCTGCTGCACATCTTGATTCGCCGAAACAGCCAAAATCACTGCCTCTTTATTTGTCACTGGATGAAAGCCTAACATTATTGCAAAGCATTTCCGGCGAAAATGCGGAAAGAGATTTTTGCATAATAACTTTATTCTTAAATTGTGGTTTGCGCGTATCCGAGCTTGTTGGTATAGATTTGTCTGATATCAAAGATGATGCATTGACTGTAACAGGCAAAGGAGATAAACAACGAGTTGTCTATTTAAACGAAGCCTGTCGTTCTGCTATATCAGAATACCTCCCAATTCGTTCTTCTTATGTCGACAAAGACGAAAAAGCACTTTTTGTAACTATACGCAGGCAACGAATATCTCCGGTAACTGTGAAATGGCTTATAAAAAAAAGACTCGGAGATGCCGGACTTGATACTGAGAAGTATTCTGCTCACAAATTGCGCCACACTGCAGCCACACTTATGTATCAATACGGGGTTGATATATTAACCCTAAAAGAAGTGCTAGGCCATGAGCAACTCAATACGACACAGATCTACACTCATGTTTCGAATGAAGATTTACGTCGAGCATCGGAAGCAACGGCACTTGCAAATGTTGAGCCAAATATCAGAAAGAGAAAAGATGAAGATGAGAAAAAAGATTAATCCCATTTTAGTAATATCGCTCTTGTTTTCGATGACAATTGCAACATTTTCAATCACGCTATATCTCCAAGCTTCAGCCCTTCGCGGCATGCATGGTAATGCAATACGTATCTGTATAGTTAATATCAACGACCTTACCGACTCGTCTTTAGAGGCACTAGAAGATGGTAATATGGTAAAAATTTTATATTTTGCCGGAGAAATTAAAGGTAATATTCTTGCCGGTGAGATTAACCCTGACTATAAAATGCTTTTAGAAGAAGCAAGCAACGAGCTTTTCAATTATGGACATATTCTTTCTACAAACAAAAGCTCTACAGTTCTCCAGGTCCAAAAATCAATTTGTGTATCCAAAGTCACTTTGCTACGTGATACTTCAAGGTTTATCATAAGCAACTTGGCTGCAGCCAATTCAGACAAAATGAACAAATCTTATTTTGATACAATCTCTCAAACAACAAGGTTCAACGCGCTAATCAGCGGTTTTATATTGGACCGGGCATAGTTCATAGGTGGGCGGTCAAAGTAAAAGCAAGGTTAGGCAGAGTAAAAGTAAAGTGATAGAA
>CAYTOF010000124.1:0-2734 GCA_964439435.1 uncultured Oscillospiraceae bacterium | reverse complement strand
AGCTCTATGCCGCCGAATTGCTTGAAAGCTGAGGTTGTAAATGGAACATTCACGCATTGCAGACATATCGAAGACAGATGCCACGGTCGAAAAAAAGCAACCCCGCCTGGAGCGGCTGACCCATGCCGCCATAGCCAGGGGCGCATCGGACATCCACCTCTCCACAGGGGGAATGCCCGCATATCGGCTCCACGGCATTGTGCAGTTTTTTGACAGCGAGCCGCCCCTGGAGGAGCGGGAAATTGCGGCTTTTCTGCGCTCTTTTATGACACAGGCACAGTTTGAAAAGCTGGAAGAGGATTTGGAGACAGACTGCTCTCTGAGATTTGGCAAGTTTATCCTGCGGGTGAACGCCTTTTCCCAGAGCAGGGGCCTTGCGGCATCCATCCGCATTGTGCCAAGCGACATCCCGCCGCTAAACAGGCTCGGCCTGCCCCCCGCCGTTGAGCGCATCTTTGGCTACAAAGACGGGCTCATCCTCATCACAGGGCCCACGGGCAGCGGCAAGTCCACCACCATCGCCTCCATTGTCAACGAGTTTAACAAGGCCGAAAATCTGCACATCGTCACCATAGAAGACCCCATTGAATATGTCCACACGCCGCGGCGCAGCTTGGTGAACCAGCGGGAGATTGGCAGAAACACCAAAAACTACGCCGCCGCCCTCCGCTCCGCCCTGCGGGAGGACCCCGACATCATCTTTGTGGGCGAGATGCGAGACCCTGAGTCCATCGCCACGGTGCTCACCGCCGCGGAGACGGGGCATCTTGTGCTCTCCACCCTCCACACCGTCGGCGCCGCCAAGACGATAGATAGGCTCATCGATGTGTTTACACCGAGCCAGCAGGCGCAGGTGCGCTCCCAACTCTCCACGGCTCTGCGTGCCGTCATCTCCCAGAGGTTGCTCCCCCGCAAGGACCAGACGGGGCGCATTCTGGCATATGAGACGATGTTTGTCAACAGCGCCATTGCCAACCTGATACGCGAAAACAAAATTCCGCTCATAAATCAAACGCTCCAAACAAGCCGCCAAGACGGTATGATAACGCTCAACACCTGTCTTGACAACCTGGCCTCGGATGGCATCATCTCCTCGGAGATTGCCGCAGACTATAAGACAAAGAACTGATTTGCGCCAACGGGAGGGACATAAATGGTTTTTAAATACACCGCCGAAACACAAGCGGGAGGAAAACGCCGCGGCACCATAGAGGCAGAGAGCCGCACCGCCGCCATCTCCCAGCTCATGCAACAGGGGCTTGTGCCCATAAATGTGGTCGATGTGAAAAAAGACCACGCAGCCAAGCAGGAGAGCCTGCTGACCAGGGACTTTTCCTTTGTGGACATACACAAACGCAAGGTCAAAAAGAAAAAACTGCTCACCTTTGCAAACCAGATGGGCATCATGATCCGCGCGGGCGTGCCCCTGACCACTGCCATGGACATCCTCACCTTTGAGGAGGAGGACCGCGGGCTGAAAAAGATGCTGGAAAACATCCGCATGGACCTGCAGCTGGGCATAAAGCTCTCCGCTTCGATGAAAAAATACAAGGCCTTTCCCTCTATCATGATCAGCATGGTGGAGGCAGGCGAGGCGGACGGCAGACTGGACAACGCCTTTGACCGCGTGGCAAGCTCCATGTCCAAGGAGATGCAGCTCACCTCAAAGGTGAAGAGCGCCTCCATCTATCCCCTGTTTTTGCTTGTGCTGACCATCGTCATGGTGATTGTCATCTCCGTCTTTGTGCTGCCAAACTTTGTGGCGATTTTTGAAAACTTTGACGCGGAGCTGCCGGGCATAACCAAGTTTATGATGAACTTTTCCGATTTCATCACCTCGAAATGGCCCTGGATTGTGGCTGTGGTTGCCCTTGTTGTCATCACCTTTACACTGCTAAAGCGCCACTCCGAGCCTTTCAGGCTGCTCACGGGCAAAATCACCCTCAAGATCCCCGCTGTGGGCAAGCTCATGCGCAGGGTATATGCGGCGCGCTTTTGCGACGTGCTCTCGGCCATGTCCCTTGCGGGCATAGATATCACGGAGGGTTTCAAGGTCACCTCCAACACAATCAAAAACGCCCATGTGCGCAATTCCCTTATCAAGATAATGGACGATATCCGCATAGGCTCCTCCATCTCAGGCGCAATGGAAAAAAACAACCCCTTCGACCGCCTGCTCCTGTCCATGGTCCGCACAGGCGAAGAATCAGGCATGCTTCCCGAGACCCTCGGCAAGATGTCTGACATGTACGAAGAGCAGACAAACGAACAGATAAAAGTGTTAAACGGTTTACTCGAACCGCTCATGACGGTTATCATTGCCGGCATAGTGGGCACAGTCGTCATAGCCATGGTCCTACCGATGTTTGGCATCTACAACCTGCTGTAAGCAGAGGGAAGGTTGCTGTGGGTGAAGGACATTTGCTGTGAGCAAGGGACATTTGCTGTGAGAGATATATTTCCATAGGTCAACGGGCGAAAGCCCGTTGACCTTTTGTTTATGTGGTATGTGTTTTGTGGGGGTGTTGTGTCTATATACTTTATGTGGTTGTTCTGTTTTGCTGTAGGATTGTTGTGTTTATATGTGTTGTAGAGTTGTTTTGTTTATACGTGTTTTAGGGTTGCTGTAAATATAAAACATGTAATTTTGTTGATGCCCTTAAAAATTCCCCTCCCTCGGAGGGGAATAAGGTCAAGGGCCGTTTCGTATATATCCCTAAAGAATTGAAATTTA
>CAYTOF010000123.1:0-2741 GCA_964439435.1 uncultured Oscillospiraceae bacterium | reverse complement strand
TATGGGCTATTCTTTTGCCCGGGAAGGTGGCGCACTTCATTTTACAATCTATCATACTAAAAAGCTGTTCAAACAAAACTCCCCTTTGGCAACAGAGTATCATACACTGTGGCCGAGGGGAGTTGGATTTTGGTCTGTCAATATATTTCGGGTTGTGTGTTTTTCTTAAGGAGTCGCCATTTGTTGTGATAGGCGCCGGAGGTCAACTCATAGTTTTCACAGTATAAAAAATTGCCTTTGTGATAGACTCTGTCTTTTGTTCTGCCGAGATATTTCATTCCGGCGGCTTTTAAGACATTGCCGCTGCGTGTGTTTTCGCTGAAATGACATCCATACATCTTTTTTATGCCGACGGGGCCAAACATGAGTTTGAAAACCTCCTCTACGGCTTCTCTGGCATAGCCTCTGCCCCACCAAGGGGTTCCCAGAGCATATGCGATATTGCCGCTTCTTTGGGCGTTTGAGATTTCCGTCACAGTGACCATGCCTATAACCTCAGAGCTCTCAGGCAGGACAATCCCCCAATAATAGAGTTCGGGTGAACTGTAGTCCTGCTGTTTTTTCCGAATGAAATAGCGCACATCGTCAAGGCTTGGCATACGCGAACTTGTCATGTATTTGTAGACCTCCACGGAGGAAGCCCAGTTTCTGTGCATTGACTCTGCGTCGGAGAGCTCCAATCTGCGCAAGATGAGCCGAGACGTATAAAGAGTTATGGATCCGCAGTGTTTTAATGTGCCCATCACAGAGCGCCTGCCGATATAATTGTGGCGTCGCCCATATAGGGGCGCAACACCTTGGGGATAGTGACCGTGCCGTCGGAGTTTTGATAATTTTCGAGCACGCAGGCGACGGTTCGGCCAATGGCAACGCCCGAGCCGTTGAGGGTGTGTATATATTGAGGCTTTGAAGTTCGATCGGAGGTGTCTCTGTACCTTATGCCGGCTCTGCGAGCTTGAAAGCTTTCAAAGTTGGAACAGGAAGAAATCTCGGTGTATTTGCCGTATGAGGGCATCCACACCTCTATGTCATAGGTGAAGGCTGACGAAAATCCGAGATCTCCGCCACAGAGAGCGACGACTCGATAGGGTAAATCAAGGCCTTGCAGCACAGATTCTGCGTGCTGTGTGAGCATTTCCAGAGCTTGATATGACTCCTCGGGTCTACAGAACCAGACAAGCTCCACCTTGTTGAATTGGTGTTGCCTTATAAGTCCTCTTGTGTCGCGGCCGGCACTGCCTGCCTCGGCTCTGAAACACGCGGAGTAAGCGGCGTATTTCAAAGGGAGCTCCTCCGAGTTCAAAATCTCACCTTTGTGGTAGTTTGTCACGGGAACTTCTGCGGTGGGGATTAGAAAATAGTCGGTGTTTTCAACATGAAACATATCTTCATAAAACTTTGGCAATTGACCGGTGCTTGTCATTGAGTCTCTGTTGGCAAGGAAAGGCGGAAAAATTTCCGTGTAGCCGTTCCGGCGCGTATGTGTGTCCAGGTAATAATTTATCAGTGCGCGCTCAAGGGCTGCACCGGCACCTATGTAAAAGTGGAATCTGGCGCCGGTAACCTTGGCGGCACGGACAGGGTTCAAAATGCCCAGCTCCTCGCCGATATCCCAATGCGCCTTGGGTTCAAATTCGAAAGAACGGGGTTCTCCGCTGTGTCGCATGACTTTGTTGTCTTTGTCGGAAACACCTAAAGGCACATTTTTGCTTGGGATATTTGGGATTTGATGCAGCGTGTCCGCAAGCTGCGCTTCGATTTCGCGCAGATGGGCATCGTAGCCTTTGGTTTTGTCGGAGAGGTCTTTCAAAAGAGAAAAAATCTCAGCGGTGTCCCCGCCGCTCTTTTTTAACTTTGGTATCTCCTTGTTGGCGGCATTTTGCTGCTGCTTGATTTGCTCGGTATGATAGATTGCCTCACGCCTCTCCATGTCAAGCTCCAAAACTTTGTCTATAAGGGCGTCAAAGTTGGAGCCTCTCCCGGAGAGCATCTCTCTGATCTTTGCAGTTTCTTCTTTAATCAATTTAATATCTAACATGAACACCTCTGTGAAATGGTTATAAATTATCTACATTTAACCCGGATATGGTTTTTATTAGCGTGTCTAAGTCATTTAAATCATAAAAATCAAGAGAAAGATATCCTCGGTTTTTAGAGTTTGAGACCACTTTGACGCGTCTTCCAAAATGGGCGGATAGTTTCTTTGAGAGTTCTCCGGCGTAGTCGATATCATCCGGTTTTGAGGGTAAATTGTCAGTGCCGGAGCTTTTGAGGCGCTTTATAAGCGCTTCTGTTTGGCGGACACTGAGTGACCTTGCGATAATACGTTCGGCGGCGACAAGCTGCTCCATCTCATCTCCGAGAGAAAGTAGAGCTCGACCATGACCGGCGCTGATAGAGCCGTCTACAATCAGTTCTTTTACGGGGGTCGACAGTTCCAGCAAGCGAAGTGAATTTGTCACAGCGGGCCTGGACCTTCCAACGCGCTGCGCCGCGAGATCCTGTGTCATATCAAATCTCTCTATGAGAGCGCGAAAACCCTCAGCTTCTTCGATGGGATTCAAGTCCTCTCTTTGTAGGTTTTCCACAAGTCCCATCTCCATTGCCTGCAAGTCATCAGCCTCTAAGACGATGACCGGAAGCTCGGTGAGACCTGCCATGCGAGATGCCCGATATCTGCGCTCGCCGGCTATGATCCTGTATCGGTCCTGACTTGTTTTTCTAACCGTCAAAGGGGTGAT
>CAYTOF010000122.1:0-2787 GCA_964439435.1 uncultured Oscillospiraceae bacterium | reverse complement strand
TAATACAAAGAAAAAACCAAAGACCGGCCTTGTAAAAACACTAAAATTTTATTTTGCGGAATCGGGAAACACCACCCCGTCAAGCCACATGCGCAAGCGCACGTGACTTGCCACCCCTCCGAAGGAGGGGAATTACAAACCTCGAGCCCTTAAATTCCCCTCCTTCGTGAGGAGAGCGCGCCAAGCGCGCGGTGCGATGCACGCGCGCGTAGCGCCGGGGTGGTCGCTCATCTGAGGGTTATGCTCACAATCTCGTTGTCCGAGCCGATGCGCATGGGCATCGCCCAGGTTCCCGCTCCCGAGGAGACGATGACATGCGGGCTTGCGGCATCTCTTTGGTAGTGCCCGTAGTGCACGGTATACATCACGCCCGTCATCAGATTGCCCGGGAAAATCTGCCCTCTATGCGTGTGCCCCGAAAGTATCAGGTCGACATTTTCGCCGTATTCCTCTATGTTTCCGGGGTTGTGATCTATGACGACAACGGCCATGTTTTCCGAAATCTCGGCAAAAAGCGGCTCCATCTCCTCGGCGCTTTTCCGTTTCAGACCCTCAAATCCGCCAATAGGTGAGGCGTCTACCCGCCCAAATAAGGCCAATCTGTCTGAAATGAGCACATATTCGTCGTTTAAAAGCCTCACGCCGCTGCGTTCGAAGAAGTCGACAAACTCACCATAGGTGCCGCCGTCGTGGTTTCCAAGACAGGCATAAGTGCCATAAGTCGCATTTATGCTCGCAAACAAATCACTTGCCCTTTCACTGTCTCTTATCGCCCTGTAGTCGTCGTTGAATGTATCCCCCGCCAGGCAGACAAGGTCCGCCCCCAGCTCGTTGATTTTCATGACGACCTTTTCCAAATTGCGCTCCGAACCCGGCGCTCCGAGATGCAAGTCACTTACCATGACAATTTTCATGTTCGGCGGCATGATATGCTCCTTCACCTTGACATCATAGGATGCATATTTCAGCCACATCGCATTGAGCGTGCCGTATACAACAAGCACCACTGTGGAAAACACCACCACCAGCCCGAGATAAAAACGGATATTTTGCGGCAACGGGCGAGGCAGCAGCTTCACGGTATGCCCAATAAAAGCAAATACATCCACCGCCAAAAAAAGCAGCAAAAGGTATATGAATATGCCCATCCAATAGGCGCTGAGATAGTTTAGAATGCTTTTTGCAAACATAGGCAGAGGCAAAAAAGAGCGCATAAAGCCAAGAATCATCGAGATGGTGATGATTGTATATGCCCATATAAAGGCCTTTATGTTCACATGGGCGACAAAGGACGAAAGCCACAAAAAGAGCTTTTTCGCCACATATATATTTGCCCCTCCGAAAATGGTCACGCCGACTATAAAACCAATTGCCGCTCCCACAGACATATAATTGCTCCTTTGCTCCCTTTGTCGCTTTATCTCATTTCGGCAAAATATTTGACTCTATCGTTTTTTAGAAAACCACGGCATACGGCTTCGTCATAAGGCCGCCAAAGTCGTGTCTTTCCTTTTTTGCCGTATATGCTAAATATTATACACGATTTAGCTCATTTATTCACCCTTTTATTAAAATATCCGCGCATTCTTCCGTCGTGCATTGCCCTCAAAGAGGCGATATGTGTTTCTTTGCCTTCTCATCATTGGCAATATGCCCCCTTTTATTATATAATGAAGAGACAAACATCACCTCGGAGCGAAAAAGGACATATATGAAAAACTTTGACACCATTGTATTTGACTTGGACGGCACTCTGACCGATCCCGGCGAGGGTATAACCAACTCCGTGGCATATGCCCTCAAAAAGCTCGGTATAGATCCCCCACCCAGAGAGGAGCTCTACGCCTTCATCGGCCCGCCGCGCTCGGAGTCCTTTCAACACTATTTCGATCTCACCCCGGAGGGTGCCAAGCACGCCATCTCTCTCTACAGAGAGTATTTTAAAGACAAGGGCATCTTTGAAAACGTCGTCTACCCCGGCGTCCCGCAACTCCTCCAAAGACTGGAGTCCGAAGGAAAGGTGCTTTTACTGGCGACGACAAAGCCCGAGGTCTTTGCCAAGCAAGTGCTGGATCATTTTTCCCTCTCAAAGCACTTTGCCTTCATAGGCGGCAGCCACCTGGACGGGCGAAGGACAAAAAAAGAGGAGCTCATACCCTATGCCCTCCAATCCGCAAACATCACCGACTTTGCGCGGTGCATCATGGTCGGGGACAGAAAACACGATATTTTGGGCGCTGTTGCCTCAGGGATTTCCTCCCTTGGGGTGCTCTACGGCTTTGGCTCCCTTGAAGAGCTCCGCAAGGCAGGCGCAAACTACATAGCCAAAACCGTGGCGGAGCTGGATAACTACCTCTAAAACAAACATACAAACAAGGCGGTTGCTTTACAGACATTCCACAATCTGTAAAGCAACCGCCTTCACATTTCTTGTCTATTTGACCTGTGTCTTTTTCACCTCATAGCCCACAGCGTTTATCGCCTTCACGATGTCCTCGACGGACAGTTTTGCATCGTCAAAGCTGAATTTTGCCCTGCTTGAGTTAAAATGCACACTGACACTGTCTGCGTCCACACCGTTTTGACCTTTTATAGCGTTTGTGATCTTAGCCGAGCAGGAGGGACAGGTCAGCGTCTCCAACTGTATTGTTGCTTTTTTCATTTTCATTCTCCTTTGTCTATAATCTTTTTTCTCACTCTGTATCTCAAAAGCCTCATGCCGTTTAATATGACCACCAAGATGCTGCCCTCATGCACAAGCATGCCGATGGACATGTTCATGTGTTC
>CAYTOF010000121.1:0-2803 GCA_964439435.1 uncultured Oscillospiraceae bacterium | reverse complement strand
CGGACATATCAACTGCCCAAGTGTGGCCGTTGAAGTCGGCAAGGTGTGTGTAGTGCTGGAAGAACACGTCCGGGTTGTTGAGCTCGAGGCCCGCGTCGGTGAGTTCTTGATCGTCCAGTGCATAGATGTAGCCACCGATACCCAGCGGAATCCAAGAGGATTGACGCACGCGGATAAAGTCGACGAATTTTGTATCGCCGGTGACTGAAGACATGATCTCCTCATTGGGATGGAACCCTGCGGGAGCGGCATAGAACTCGATTTTGCAGTTCAGATCTTTTTCGATCCTGGCATAGATAGCTTTCAGCTCTGCGCCAATGGATGTGCCGGGGTTGGCTGCGGGGTCAAAACCACCTGCGTTGCCAAGCGAAAACACATAACCGTCTGCGTCAAAGGGCTCGGGTTCGGGCTCCGTCACGACGGGATCCGTCGCATCGCCGCTGGTGCCGGGTGCTGCTGTTGTGCCGCCCGCTGCTGTTGTGCCACCGGCTGTTGTTGTTGCCGGATCATCTGTCGGTCCGCAACCGACAAACAGTGTGAGCGTCATGAGCAGAACAACGACCAAAGCGATAATTCTTTGTTTACTCATCTGTACCTCCTTAAAATATATGCAAACCCATTGCACTGTGCCTGTGATAAAATATTTGGCCTGTGTTTTGGGGGGTTGCCTTTGGAAATAAAAGACAAATCATATCAGCTTTAAAAAAGAGGGTCAAAACAAATATTGACGTCCACATAATATTATTAAGCCGATATGTAACTAAACCATAACATTTATACCATATAGCACGAGGAATGTCAACACTATTTTTTGTTTTTCGGTGAAAGTTTGGGAGAAAAACAGATGCTAAAATGCAAAATAAACGGTATAGAGGAGCATATATGCGGATTTAGATGCAGTGTTGTATAGATTTACAGTTGTTAACAACAAGCCAAGGCTTGTAAAAGATTGATATAAGCATACAAAAGAGGCAAAAGCGGTGTAAAAGAGCCCATATTTTATACGGAGTGCCCTCTCATCACCCGACAATGAAGTGTGAGAAAAATATCACATGAGCGCAATTGCATAAAAATCAACGAAAAAGAAGGAAGTGAAAACAATTTTTGTGCGCTGACCAAAATTTCGCATCAAACCAAAGAAGCGGCCTTTGGAGTGGGGATATCCCGCAAAAGAAAATGTGCGGGCAATCGGTAAAAAGGGAATTCTTTTTATTTCAAAAGAGGGCATCAGAGATGGCGCTACCTTGGCAAAGAAGAGAAAAAGGAGCCCCCTTGCAGTGTGCAAAAGGGGCTCTGTATGAAATTGGAGAAACTTTTATATGTAATTACTACTGTTTGAACACCTTGTCAAGCTCGGCTTGGATGAGGGGTGCATAGAATTCTGCTGCCTGTCCCGGGGATTTTTGTCCGTCGTAGACATCGGCATAGAACTGCTTGCGGGTGAGAGGATACATATCATCACTGCATTTTGCGATGTTCATATGGCCGTTGGGCAGGAGATACTCTGTGAGCACCTTGTAGGCGTCGTCATCTTCGAGCAGGTTTTCGTAATAGAGGAACTCATAGAATTCGTCTATATCGTGCACTGCACGGCCGATGGCGTTCATGATTCTGGCAGATTTTTCATACTCTTTTGTCGACTTGGGCAGGAAGAAGATGTCGCAGTCGACAAAGTTCATGACATAGCTGTCTGCTTCGGGTCCCAGAGGGATGGGCAGGAGACCTGCACCGTCGTCCATGTCGGCTGTGCCTTCATAGCCGAAGTTTGGGCCGTAGAGACCTGCAAAGCCTGCTTTGCCGTCATAGAACAGTTTGCGGCGATCGCCGCGGCCGGCTGTCTGGCTGCCGTCCACCGCAAAGAGAGGCGGGGAGAGGGCGCCTTTGTCGTTGATGTCCGCCATAAACTCAAGGGCTGTCATCACATTGGGCGCATTGAGGTTTTCGACCCATTTACCGTCTTTAAAGATGATGGGGCCGGGGCCGTTTGTCCAGATTTCGTTACCGTCACAGTCCAGAGCCACGCCCCAGATGATGTTTTCGGCATCGTCGTTGTTTTGAATTTTGCGTGCGACTTCGAGGAAGAGGTCATAGTTCCACTTCATGTCGTAAACAGTCTGGTAAAGCATATCTGCGGGATAGCCGGCCTCTTCGCAGAGCCTCTTGTTAAAGGCATAGGTGTGGCCGAAGGGCATTTGATAGTATTTGCCTGACATATCCACGCACCAGGTGTGGCCGTTGAAGTCGGACAGGTGGGTGTAGTGTTGATAAAACACTTCTTCGTTGTTGAGTTCAAGACCTGCATCCACAAACATCTGATCGTCCAGGGCGTAGATAAAGCCGCCGACGGACAGAGGAATCCATGTGGATTGACGGTTGCGGACAAAGTCGACAACTTTTTGGCCTGCCGTAACAGAAGTCATGACTTTTTCGACGTCAGCACCATCTGCAAATTCGATCAAGCAGTTGAGGTCTTTTTCGATTTTTGCGTATTTGGCTTTCAGCTCCGCGGCCATGGATGTGCCGGGGCTGGAGGCAGGGTTGAATCTGCTGGGGCTGCCCAGTTGGAACACATAACCTTCAGCGTCGAAGGGTTCGGGTTCCGGTTCGGTCACGACAGGGTCTGTCGCATCGGCTGTGGTGCCCGGGGCCGCTGTGGTGCCCGGAGCCGCCGTGGTGCCCGCTGTTGTCGCTGCCGGTTCGTCTGCCGGTCCGCACCCGACAAACATCGACAGTGTCATGAGCAGGACAATGACCAGGGCAAGAATTCTCTTTCTACTCATCTGTACCTCCTTACAGTATATGC
>CAYTOF010000120.1:0-2808 GCA_964439435.1 uncultured Oscillospiraceae bacterium | reverse complement strand
GTCAAAGGCCGTCTTTGTAAAAAAGTCTAAATCCTTATATTTCATGGAGCCCGGTGAAACCACCCCGTCACGTCGCATGCGCGACGCGCCACCCCTCCACGAGGGAGGGGAATAAGGCCGTCTTTGTAAAAAAGTCTAAATCCTTATATTTCATGGAGCCCGGTGAAACCACCCCGTCACGTCGCATGCGCGACGCGCCACCCCTCCACGAGGGAGGGGAATAAGGACGTCTTTGTAAAATAGCCTAAATCCTTATATTTCATGGAGCCCGGTAGAACCACCCCGTCACTTTCGACGCAAAGGGCGCGTCGAAAATGCGCGTGCACAGCACGCTACCCTCACAAGAAGGAGGGGAATATTAGCGGTTTAAATTCAATACAGCATCAAAAATAAAACTATGAAGAGAGAACACCTTTAATGTGGTTGCTTTTTGCTCTGATATCTACCCTTTCCTGGGCTTTTGCCGATCTTTTTTATAAAAGAGGGGCAAATCCTGCCGACAAACATAGCCATCTCAAAACCGTCATCATGGTGGGGCTTGCCATGGGGTTGCATGCCTTTGCCTATATGATAATCAACAACATCAGCTTTTCACCCCTACGCCTCATCACCTATCTGCCCGTCTCCTCCATGTATATCCTGTCCATGACCATCGGATATGCGGGGCTGCGCTATATCGAGCTCTCCATCTCCTCCCCCGTGCAGAACTCCTCGGGGATGATAACGGCCATCTTGGTCTTTATCTTCTTTGACCACAGTTTGAAACTGCTGGAGGGCGGCGCGATAATCATTATAACCGCGGGCATTGTGGGGCTTGCCATCATCGAAAAACACACCACAAGCAAAACCCTTGTGCTGAGCGCACAGGAAAAGAAAAAATATCAAAGCAGTCTTGTCGCCCTCATGTTTCCCATTTTATACTGCATTGTCGACGGCCTTGGCACCTTTGCGGACGCTGTGTATCTCGACGAACTCTCCCTCATCTCCGAGGTCGATGCCCTGCTGGCCTTTGAGTTCACCTTTTTTATCTGTGCTGCCATCGCCTTTATATACCTAAAGGTCAAAAAAGTGCCTTTCAACCTTTTTTCAGAAAAAGACAAGGGCATTGCCGCCCTCTTTGAAACCACGGGGCAATTTTTCTATGTCTTTGCCATGGCGCAAAACGCCATCATCGTCGCCCCGCTCATCGCCTCATACAGCGTCTTTTCCGTCCTGCTCTCCCGTCTCTTTTTAAAGGAAAGGCTCAGAGCCAAGCAATATGCCGCCGTGTCCCTTGTGCTTGTCGGCATTGCCATGCTGGCGCTCTCCGAAGTGCTGTAAATAACTCCCTCATATAATACCGCCCCCGATGCAACTATTTTTGCATCGGGGGCATTGGTTTTAGAATATGGCAAATTAGCCTTGGCCGTGCTTGCGCCGCGAGGTGTTTTCCGTGGTATACTGACCAAAGAGCTCCTGTTTCCACAAAAACTCCGCGCAGGCGGCCTTGTATGCCGCGATTTCTTCGGGGGACATGGTCTCTCTGTTGTGTGCCGTGCAGAAGAGCTCCAGGTAATCCAAGGACATGGCGGCTCTTTTTATGCGGAAACGCGTGTCGTTGTCCTCCGCCTTTGCCATGGCATCGTCCCAATACATGCGGAGCTGGGGCAGATGGGTCAAAAACTCCGTGAGATAGTGTTTCTTTTCCCGCAGGGGTTGAAAGGCCTTTGGCTCATAGTTCATATACACTTCGTAGTCCCCGCAGTCTGAAATCGGGTTGACGGCGGCAAAGCAGCCCACATGCCAGTCCTTTGTGGTCTCCATGAGCAGCCCGAGGTATTCTCTGATGCTCTGCCAGCCCGGGCCGAAGTAGCCCTCCAAAAAGTCGTTTATATGGTAGTCATATTCTTGCCTGCTCATATACGGGTTCCACAGGAGCTTGCCGATGAGATAGGTGCGCAGGGCTCCAAATTCTCCTACAGGGCCGCCGTTGCTGCTGGACTGTTCATATATGTGTTTGGCGTTGTTGTCCGCATAGTAGGAGGCGTCTTCAAAGAGAGAGTCGATATTGGGCAGGGAGGCGTAGTAGTCGTTGTAGTTGACCGTGTAGTCCCAGATGGAGAGGTTTTTGGCCAGCTTTCCCCAGATTGCAATGTCGTCGGCAAAGCCTTCGTTTTGCTCGCAGCCGCGATTTTGCTTGTGGCGGAAACAGCACTCAATGGAGCACAGGCGCACGATGACATTGTCGTCGGGCTTTGTGATTTTAGGCGGTTTGCGCGTGTATTGATATGCAAAGGTCTGCACCATTATGTTGGGGTATTTTTTTGCCACCTCTTTTGCCACGGCGTTGACAAAGCGCAGCATGAGCCCTGAGGGGCTGCCCTCCTCCGCATCCACCGCAGCGCAGTTTTCGCACTCGCAGTAGCGGCCGTTGTCGTTTTGAGAGATGTCCACGATCTCCCTGTCGGGGGCCTGTTCTATATATTTGAAGACATTTTCGGTCACAATGCGCAGCACATCGGGGTTTGTCAGGCACAGTTGCCCCACGGGGCGGTCAAACACATTGCCTCCCGGGATGCGCCGACCCTCCCACAGGGAGAAGTATTCGGGGTGCTCATCGAAATAGAGCTCGCTTGGGCAGAGCTTGTCAAAGGTGTGGCTGCTTCCGCCCGCCCAGAACATGACCGCTCCGCCGTGTTCTTTGTCTACTTTCGCAAACTGCGAGTTGAAGCGCATCCACAGGGCGAAGTCCGCCTCCCTGGTGTTTGCGTAGCTGGTGCGCCGCATGGAAAAGAGGGGGTTTGAATACTCCTCCAAACCCGCAGGCAC
>CAYTOF010000119.1:0-2817 GCA_964439435.1 uncultured Oscillospiraceae bacterium | reverse complement strand
CGCTCTCCCAGCTGAGCTATACCCCCGAATGTATACCCCCAGTGTTTTGCTTGGGGGCACGTATTAACTTGTTTAGTGACCTGAACCTGGGGGTGTGTTTCTGTTTGATTCGCTCTCCCAGGTGAGCTACACCCCCAAATCGCCGTCGCAGAGAGGAATCTCTTTGACATGAGCTATTATACTAAAAGCATTTGGAATTGTCAACAAATAAATCGCAAAAAGAAAATTGTGCTGCGGCTCTTATGCTTGTGGCGGAGAGATGTAGTTTGTACAATGTTTTTGGCGGGGCACGGCCGGCGCGCATTGGAAAGAACATTGAGAAGTGATATAATAAATCTGTCCGTATAAAACACTTATACCAAAACACTTCCATCGGAGGCAAAAATGTTTAACCCCTATGCAAATGTCAACTGGGACAGAACAAGAAGAATAATCTCCACCAGCCACATGCACTTGACCACACAGGCGCATTTTGACAATGCCTGGAAATTTGGCGGGATACGGCATTTTGCCATCTCAAACTACTATCCCTCCGCACCCACATATCCGCTAAATGACCCGCAATACCCCGCCGTTTTCCAAAATATCCCCCATGGAGCAATCGGCATGCCAAATGCCGAACACCACAGCTTCACCGATGTGAGGATAGGTCATGCCCACATTTTGGCGCTCGGGAGCAGCATAGCATCAGGAAAGCCAAAAGGGGAGGAGCCCATCGGCTACAACGGCACGATAAAGGCGTTCTGTGAAGAAGTCAAAGCAAATTTCATCTACAAAAACGGTGGCGGAGCGGTGATCGCCCACCCAAAATGGTCGGGTTTTACCACGCAGGACCTGATAGAGCTGCTGGATGCCCACGATGTAATCCTCGGTTTTGAGGTTTTCAACTCCAACAGCGCCGATATATACAAATACGCCTACCCAAGGACACTGCCCTCCTTTGATCAGTGGAATGAGATCCTCGCAAGCGGTAGGCGAGCATTCGGCTTTTTTGTGCCCGACCATGACTATCAAAGGGACATGATAAAAGACAATCCCGGCAAAAATGTGTTGTTTGTGGGCAGTGATGAGTATGACGAAGAGGGCTGCGCAAAGGCATATGTCAACGGTGCCTTTTACGGTATAATGGAGCACACATATTTGACCTTTGCACGGATAGAAGCAGCTCCCACAGAGCTGTTTGTCGAGCTGAATGAGCCTGCCGATATCAAATTCATCTATGAAAAAGGTGTATTTGCCTCCATAGAAAACAGCACAAAGCTGGCCACTACCTGGTATAGCAGCGAAACACCGAAATTCCTCCGCATAGAGGCCCAAAATGCCGGCGGGAAGATATTTTCCCAAGGCATACAGTACACAAGTAAAGTTTAGAACAGCTGCTATTGCAACAGAGCGATCAGCGGATATTTTCGAAAATACAATAAAAACGGGTGTAAAATGAAAACAGTGATAATTTCCGATTTAAAGCAATATGTCCCCAAAGAAGCGCAGGCGGCAGAGCTTGAAAAGTTCAAATGGCGAATCGTGGAGTATGAAACGGCGGAGTTTTCGGGATCGCTCCTCTTTGCCAATATGGGGGCAAATGCGCCCGAAATCACAATCGACCCGCAGCTTCGGGGTTGGTATACGATAAAACTCGGCTTGTGGAACCCATCTGAAGCAGCCTGGGACACTATGACACGCTTTCGGCTGACTAAAGACCTCGCCTGGAGCCGTATTTCCGGAGATGGCAGCAACCCGGGAAAGACGGTTTTCATGGAGTCGGTCTGGAAAGATGCCGATATGACAGGGCAACAGCTGCGCATAGCCCAACCGTCAAAGATAGAGCCGGCGGTCGCATCGAGTGTGGCTTTTATAAAATTTGAGCCCCTCTCCGAGCAAGAAGTCGCGAAAATTAAAGCGGACAGGGAAAGAAAAGACACAAAGCGCCTCGTCGGCACGCACGACATGCACTATCTCTTTTACACCACGAGGGAACCGGGCCAAGAGGAGTTTCTGGAAGAGCTGGAGGCATATAGGCACACGGATTTTGACATCCTGCACTTCGAATATCAGCTTGGCGGGGATGAACAGACAGACGAGATGAACTGGGCATTTGATGCAAAGGCAGACGCCATTTTCCGCTCCGGAGATGTGCTGTATGCCCACAACATGAGATATCTCAAATCCCACGGGCTCGCCATGCCAATGTATCAAATGCTGGCGAAATACGCAAGGGAGATGGGCAAGAAATTTTACATCGGCTACCGCATGAACGCCTTCAACTCAGACCCTCCCTATGACAATATTTTCAAGACCAAATTTTATGACAACAACCCGCAGTGGCGCTGCAAAGATGCAGACGGCGGCGAGGTTGCGCGCATGAGCTATGCATTTCCCGAAGTGCAAGAGCGTGTCATCAGTTTCTTTTTATATCTCTTGAAAACCGGCTGCGATGGGATAGCGATGTTTTTTCACCGCTGCTTTCCTTATGTCATGTATGAGGCTCCGGCGGTGGAGAGGTTTATGTCAAAGCACAACATAGATCCGCACACGCTACCCGAGGACGATCCACGCTGGCTGGACTGCAAAGCGGAGATCATGACGGAGTTTGTCCGCCGTGTGCGCGCGGCATTGGACGAATACGCCAAGACACACAACCGCCCGCGCCTTTCCCTTGCGGCATATCTGTTGGTTGACCCCCACAACAACCGCCAAGAAGGTCTTGACGGCAAAAGATGGGCACAAGAAGGTCTGGTGGATGAGATCATCGCCAACGACCTCGCGGCGGAGTATGTTGCGGATATCGACATAGATTATTATGTAGATATGGTGAAG
>CAYTOF010000118.1:0-2913 GCA_964439435.1 uncultured Oscillospiraceae bacterium | reverse complement strand
TTTTATAATGAAAATTATTACATCATCAAAAATATAATAAAAGGTCAAAACACAGCAATATAATATAGCCTAAACCCTTATATTTAGTGGAGCCCGGTAGCACCACCCCGTCACGTCGCATGCGCGCCGTGACGGGGTGGTTCTTCTCGGTTCCTGCCGGAATATGTGTTAAGGAAATATAGGAGGCGATGCCCTTTATTCCCCTCCATCGGAGGGGAATAAAGAACCCGGTGTTGTGCTGCGCTTTCTTCTGTCCTATGGTGGGGGAAAAGCGTTGACAAACGGGATTTGCCGTGATAGTATGGTGTAAACAAAGCTATGGGTTTCTCTGTCTCTTTTAATCTGAGATCCACAGTCAACACATATATCAAAACAAGGAGAAAACACATGAAAATTGCCGTAACATCCTACAGCTACGGTCAAGTCCTCGGAGCTGACTTTACCATTTTCGACGCCATGAAACACGCTAAAAAAGCCGGCATGGAGGGCTTTGAATTTGCGGGTTTTAAAACTCCCGAAGGCAAAACCGCCATAGAGCAGGCCGAAATCCTGCGTGACTTCGCCGCATCCATCGACCTGCCCCTCGTCTGCTACGCCATAGGCGCCAATTTCAGCGCCGACGATCTGGACGCCGAGGTGGAGCGCACCTGCCGCCAGGTGGACATCGCCGCCGCCCTGGGCGTGCCTGTCATGCGCCACGATGTGGGTTGGGGCGTGCCTGACTGGTATGACGGCGTGAAGACCTTTGACGCCATCCTCCCCCGCTTTGCGGAAGGTTGCCGCAGAGTCACGGAATATGCCGCCAAGCTCGGCATAAAGACCTGTTCGGAAAACCACGGTCTCTTTGTCCAAGATGCCGACAGGGTTGTGAGACTGGTGGAGGCCGTCAACCACAAAAACTACGGTGTGCTCTGCGACATGGGCAACTTCATGTGCGCCGACGATGACCCCGCCATTGCCGTCGGCAAGGTGGCGCCCATCACTTTCCACGCCCACGCCAAAGACTTTTTAGTAAAGTCCGGCAAGGAGATCAACCCGGGCGACGGTTGGTTCCGCTCCAGAGCGGGCAACTATCTCCGCGGCACAATTGTCGGACACGGTGAGGCTGCCATTGCCCAGAGTGTCGGCATACTCAAAAAAGCCGGCTACACAGGCTATCTGTCCGTGGAGTTTGAAGGCTATGAGCGCGCCATCGGCGCCATCGAAACAGGCGCTCAAAATCTGCGCAGATTTATCGAAATGTATTGATAAGCGGGAAGTGCATCCAAAAAAGCCCGCGCCCGGCAAAGCAGTTGTGCCGCGGGCGCGGGCTTTTGATTTCATCCGAGAGCCGCAAATGCAAAACATCCATTTTAGGGGGTATATATGAGCATTGAAATGATAAAAGACATCATTATATATAAGGACAGAAACTACAACAGCTTTCCAAATATCATCAGGCGACCGGACGACGCTCTCATGGTGGGGTTTCGCCAGGCGCCGGACTACAGAAAGAAAATCAAAGGCAGGGCCGTGGAGGAGGACTACGACTACACCCATGTGGACGCCTCCTCAAAGGCCGTTTTCACACTCTCAAGGGATGAGGGCAAATCCTGGAGCGAGGTGGCGGACATATATGACCACTATGTCTACGGTGTGCAGGACCCTTGCCTCAACATGTTGGAAGACACCTCGGTTATGGGCTCCTTTTTCACCTGGAAGGTCTTTGCCAAGGAGGACATGCCCGTGCTTCACCCCTTGGACAGGGAGACGGGAAACGGCAAATACCTCTATCGGCCCGACGATGCCTACACCATCAGATCGGCTGACGGCGAGCTCTGGGACGACCCCGTTGCCATCGACTTTCCCTCAAAATCTGACTACAAAAGCATCCACGTGAGGGGCAATTCTGTCTCCATGAGCGACGGTTCCCTTGTCTTGGCCGTATACGGCCCAAGGACAAGCGGGGTCAGCACGGTCACCGTTTTAAAATCCAAGGACAAGGGCAAGAGCTTTGAGGAGCTCTCCACCCTCCCCACCTTGGAGGGATATGATTTTTATGAGCCCAATCTCTACAGAACAGCCGCAGGCAAGCTCGTCTGCTTTCTGCGTACCCACAGGACAAACCAAAGCCCATATACCGCAAAGAACAACGGCGCCTCCCCCCTGGTGATTTGCTCCTCCCTTGACGGCGGCAAGAGCTGGTCTGCGCCGCAAATCGGCGAGTTTTACTCCCCCAGCCCCTTTCACCCCTTGAGGCTCTCCAGCAGCAATGTGCTTCTGACATATGGTTACCGCCACAAACCCTATGGCTTGCGGGCCATCTTGCTGGACGGCGAGTGCTCCAATGTGAGCACCGCCACGGAATACATCCTGCGGGACGACGGGCTCGGCGGCGACATCGGCTATACGAGCTCCATCTTGCTTAGAAACGGCGACATCCTGATCACCTATTATTACTACGGGCTCGACGGTTACAGATACATCGCAGGCACCATTTGCAGAGAGATTTGACTTTTGCACAAAAATGACAAACAGGAGGCTATTTATGGAAAATCCAAAGAAAATAGGAAAACGCATCGAGATGTTTGTGGACGAATACCTCATCGAAAGCTATGAAAACGCAGCCCTGAGATTGCACTCCCCGGAGCGGCGGGAAAAGATTTTTTTCATGGACCAACCCTGGGAAGGTCCCGGCAGCGGCGTTTACTCCGTTGTCTTTCAAGACGGGGATATCTTTCGCATGTTTTACAGGGCCACATATCCCGAAACAGGCATCAGAGCCGACCATGAGGATGGCCAAGGGTGCTGTTATGCCGAGAGCAAAGACGGCATAAATTGGACAAGACCGAGCCTTGGCATCGTCAAATACGAGGGCAAAGACACAAATATCGTCTTTGATGAAAACGGATTATGTGAACGTTGTAATACTTA
>CAYTOF010000117.1:0-3029 GCA_964439435.1 uncultured Oscillospiraceae bacterium | reverse complement strand
ACTAAATTCGACCATCAAGGCACACAGTGGTTGCATTTAACTTGGCAATTAACTGGCATAGTTCATATAACTTAAGACTCAAAATCCAACTTGCATTCCTTACTGTTTTGTGTTATAATCCATCCGAATTACATAGCTTATCGTACTCTTTGGGGCAGGGTGAAATTCCCGATCGGCGGTATACAGTCCGCGAGCATTTGCTGAGACCGGTCAATTCCGGCACCGACAGTTATAGTCTGGATGAAAAAAGATGCGAATTGTTTTTGATTTGCTTTTTAAAATGCGCCTAAAGATATCTTTGGGCGCATTTATCATACTCTGAAGGTTTTGAAGAAAGGACTTTGATTAAAGTGATGAATTCTACCCATCTCAAAAGATTAAGTGCTATTTCAGTTTTTTCAGCTCTCTCTGTTGCTCTTGTCGCTATTATCCATTTCCCCATTTTCCCGGCAGCACCATATCTGGAATATGACCCGGCGGATGTTTTCATTGTGCTTTGTTCATTTCTCTTCGGGCCTTGGGCTGGCATTATGATGACAGTGATTGTATCTGTTTTGCAGGGAACAACCGTAAGCGCCCAAAGTGGTGTCTACGGTATTGTAATGCATATAATTGCAACGGGTACTTACGCATTAACTGCGGGGACAATATTTAAGCTTGCTCGCAAACATAAGCCCAAATCACACAGTATAAGTACTCGCGATTTTGTTTTTGCTTTGTTTGCCGTTATATTAGGTTCTATAGCAATGACTTTGATTATGGTGCCCGCCAACTTAATTGTAACTCCTTTATTTACAGGTTTTTCCACTCAAACAATTAAAGGGCTGCTACTGCCAATAATAGTCCCTTTTAATTTAATAAAAGCCGTCATAAATGGAACAATTGCACTCCTGTTATTTAAGCCAATGTTTTCATTTGCTAATAAATTTGGCTTTTATAATTTCGATCAAAAGAGCTCATAAAATATGATAGAGGCTCTATAATCAATGACAGTTAATCTTTAGGCATGATTATAGAACCACTTATCTATTCTGATGATTTTAAATTGGCCAATGCACACTAACCAATATTTTAAGTCGATTCAAGATAACTAAGCTTTTATTGTTATATTTTCAATAAGCGTACTGCATTTTCTCTGCAAACTTTTTCATATGCTGTTTTGCTTATATGTCCATATAAAGCCGCTTCATCGAGCCAACTTGATAGCTTTAGCATTGGATTAGTAATGTTTCTGGGGTCACAGATGTCAGTTCCATAAAACAGCCTATCTTGAAATTCTTCTATGAAAGTATAACCGAATTCCGGATCTCTCATGATAGCATTTGCACCACTCCCTGCAGAAAGATCACCGTTTAGGTTCGAATAACGCCGCATTAATTCTACAACTCGACCATTTGCTTTAACCCGTCCGGTTGGGTACCCTCCACGATTGTTTTCATTTACATCTCCGCTAATTTCAGACCAAAATTTTTGCGAATGCCCAAGTAATTCTAAATCCGGGAACATTTGAAGAACCTTTTCCAGTCTTGGTAGGCCAATCTCATCTACCAGTCCATAATCTTTCCCCATATTTCCGATATGAAATATCACCGGCATTTGACAGGCTTCGGCATGCTTAAATAAATTCAAAACCAAAGGGTCATCAAAATAAAGATTGGCTGTTATTTCCCCTATTCCTTTCGCACCTAATTCCTTGTAATAATTTATAAAATAAGACAAATTTGAATCTGGACTATTATTTCCCATTCGTGGATCTATATTGCAAAACCAATACAGTGTTTCTGGATATGATTTTGCAATTTCACAGGCCATCTCATTTGTAACAAAATAGTGAGAGCACTCCGGCGAAGTACCAGGGAGCAGAACTCCTTTTTCTATCCCAAGCTTATCATACATTTCTCGTAATTCTACAGGCGTAGCATATGTCCCACCCACTATAGGTCTCTGGATCCCCGCTCCCTGTTGTGAGTGCACATGTATATCTATTTTTAGCATGCTGTTATTCCTCATTTCTCCAATTGTACAAAACAATTATAACATGCTCTCGAAAATTAGTAAAATAAATAAATCTTACTTTGAAATTATGAGCTTTAATTTCTGTGCTTATCAATCCGGATTACTTCCATCTTTCTCTTGCAATGTTCATCTCCAAATGATAAAATAAACATATAATAAAATAATATAAGGAGGCGAAACACATGAAAGGAAACTTAGAGCTTATCAATGCCCTTAACTCTCTTTTGGCAGATGAACTTACTGCTATTAATCAGTATATGGTGCATTCTGAAATGTGTGCAGATTGGGGATATGAAAAGCTACACATCGCTCTTGAGAAACGTGCCATATCAGAAATGAAACATGCCGAAAAGCTCATAGGGAGAGTTCTTTTCCTAGAGGGTACTCCAATTGTCACTGACTTAAAAGCAATTCATATCGGAGCAAATATCCCAAAACAGTTTGAAAATGACCGGGATGCCGAACTCGATGCCATTGCAGCTTACAATGCAGCAATAAAATTGGCTGGCCAAGTAGGCGACTATGCAACCCGTGACTTATTACAAGAAATACTGCTTGACGAAGATGAGCATCTTGATGAAATTGAAGAATATCTATCACAAGTTGAGCAAATGACACTGCCAATATTCTTAACTACGCAAATCACATAATTTAAAACTTATCAAGCTGCATAGCAATAGAGCTAGAGAGAGAACAGAACCCAAGAAGAAGCTAAATATCTTTCTGTTGGGTTCTGTTTTTCCTCTAAATAGAAATTTAGCCGTCGAAATGTTAGTTTTCGACGACTAAATGGTGGGCCTTCAGGGACTCGAACCCCGGACCGACCGGTTATGAGCCGGTTGCTCTAACCAACTGAGCTAAAGGCCCCTGCAACAAAATTGTGTAACGTTGATATTATAAAATATAGTTTTGGTTTTGTCAATACCTTGGTGCTTAAACAAGCCTAATAAATCAAAATAAGTTAATTGCCAAGTTAAATGCAACCACTGTGTGCCTTGATGGTCGAATTTAGT
>CAYTOF010000116.1:0-3079 GCA_964439435.1 uncultured Oscillospiraceae bacterium | reverse complement strand
CTTATATTTTGTGGAGCCCGGTGAAACCACCCCGGCGCGTGCGCGCCACCCCTCCGATGGAGGGGAATTAAGGGCGCGACTCGTTTCCCTTCCCTTCAAACACAAGCTCCTCTGACGGCAGCGCCTTGATCTCGTCTTCACTTATGGCGCAGGGTAAGTTCAAAATCCTCACCCCTGCTGCCCTTGCCTTTTCTATGGCTGCGGCAAAGGCCGGGTCTGTTTTCCCGTTTGCGAGGACTTGGGTGATGCGCGGCATCTGTATGACAAAGACTATGGTGCAGAGATAGCCCATCCCCGCGGCCTTTGCCAGTTCCAGCACATGTCTTGTACCCCTTGTGGTGGGTGCGTCGGGGAAATAGCCCATGCCATCCACCTCCAGAGTGCAGCCTTTAACCTCCATGAGCATCTTTTGCCCTTGGTTTTCCAGATAAAAGTCAAATCTTGAGCTCAAAAAAGTGTATTCCGCTCGCACCAGGTCAAAGTTCTTGCCTTGCAGCCACTTTGCGACGACTTTGTTTGGGGCTTGGCTGTCGATGTTGACCAAGCCGAGCCCCGGTTTTCGCACGGCTATGAGGTCATAGGCTGTTTTGCGCGCGGGGGCGCTCCCTTTCCCCGGCACTTGCGCTTTGGAGAGGATGATCTCTCTGCCCGGCACCAGCAGCTCTTTGAGCCTGCCCGTGTTTTTGACATGGACCCTCTCCTCCCCGCGCTCTGTCAGCACCCTTGCCACAAAGCGGTTTTCCCGCGATAGAAAGATGCCCTTCTCAATCTCTTTATATCTCATTTTGCACTCTCTTTTTCGTATTTTTCACAACTAATATAGCATGCTTTGTCCGATTTTTCAAACACACCTGCAAAAACCCTGCGCTTTGTGTGTCTTTGTCACATAAAACGAGGAAAATCGATTGAATCTCCCCTCTTTTTGTGTTATACTTTTTTTAAAGAACATGAGCCTTAAACAAATTTATTCACCTTTAGGAGGTTTTTATTATGGATCTCAAAGCGAAAATAGAGGAAATCATAGCAAAGGTAAAATCAGACAAGGATTTTTCCGCCGAGTTTGCAAAGGAGCCTGTAAAGGCCGTGGAGAAGGTGCTCGGTGTATCCCTCCCCACAGACCAGCTCAACTCTCTTGTTGACGGTGTAAAGGCAAAGCTTGCCGCAGATGATGCCGGCGGGCTGCTCGGCAAGGTAAAAAAGCTCTTTTAAGATACGCAAAGTTGATGAAAAATCGAAAATGCCGCTCGGATATGAAATTACATGTCCGAGCGGTTGATTTTTGTGGGCCGAGAGCTATATAATAGCACTGTGAATTTCGTGTGCACAAGAAATAGCCCCATATGCATATAATGGAGGGAGATCATGTTTGGTATCAATGTCTTTGATTTCGGAGCCAAGGGAGACGGAAAAACCGACGACACGCAGGCAATCCAAAGCGCCATTGACCACACAGCGGCGCGGGGTGGTGGCAGGATTTGTTTCCCCTTTACACCTACCGGATATCGCCTCGGCAGCTCCGCCAAAATCCTGCAAGAGGGCAAGCCCCTACGAGCGCAGCTCTGCATACCTCCCGGCAGCCACAACATCCAGTTGGTGGGGGAAATGCCCTGCAAGCTGCTCTATTCATATCAGGTGCGGCCCTTGGATGTGGGCACTTGGGCAACGCCGACACTTTTTGGAAAGATGGAGAGTGTCAACACCTTTTTGTTCTCCGATTGGCATGCCCCCGAAGAACACGACCCCACGGCACGCCCCTGGGCCATGCTGGCTGCCCCTGAGGGCAAAATGTATGCCGGGCGCTTTTGCGTGCCCCAGTTTTCCATAAAAAACCTGGAGTTTCGCGTACCTATGGACAAAGAAAAGATGTATCCCACCCAGAGTGCCGTCAATCTGCAAAATGTGTCGCGGGTCAATGTGCGTGATTGCCAGTTTTGCCTGAACGAACAGGTGGGAGATGCCGCCTCCGGCAAAGAGCTGCAACCAAATCCCTGTCACACCGTGGGGCTCATGACCTCCGGGGACCAAAACGACGACAATGTGCTAAACAATGTCGCTGTGCAGGGCTTTAAATACGGCTTTGTGTGCGGAGAACATGTGGTGGCGGACTATCTCTACATACACAACTGCGAGGAGGGCATCACCTTTCACGACTGTTCTCACCTCTCAATCATAAATCACATAGTGGCACAGCACAACAAGAAAATCATAACCACCACAAGAGAAAATCTTTTCGGACACCGAAAAGGCGCCTGTTTTGTGGAGATCGGGTCGATCAACTTTGAAGACGGCATCGGCTACAAACCCGCCGTATCTCAGCTTGAATACGGTGTCTACGACCCGGAAAACCGTATGCACGGATATATCAAATGGCATCAGCCTTGGGGAAAGGGCCAATTCCCCATTGAGGGTGCAGAAAATGTTAAGATCACAAAATTTTAATCGGAGGCATCTATGTTTGGACAGTCGGACAAAAACATCCTCATCTCGGGGCATCGGGGCTACAAGGCGCGCTATCCCGAAAACACCATGCTCTCTTTCCAAAAAGCCGTGGAGCTCGGTGTGGATATGCTGGAGCTGGATTTGCACCTCTCAAAGGACAATCACCTTGTGATAATACACGACGACACTTTGGACAGAACCACAAGCGGCAAGGGGCTTGTGGCAGATTATCCTCTGGCAGAGCTTTCAAGCTTTGATGCGGGCATCTTTATGGGAGAGGAGTTTGCCGGAGAAAAGATCCCCACCTTCAACGAATTTTTAGACTATATCAGCTCTCTTTCTAATATGTTTTTAAACGTCGAGCTCAAGACAAGCGACCCGGAAGCCGCGGACCTTGCCGTCGCCGCCCTCTCACGGCATGCCTTGGAGGACAAGATGGTCATCGCGAGCTTTGATGCGGCCGTGCTCCGATATGTGCACTCCAGATACGGCGTGAAAACACAGGGCTTTCCCCCTTGGTATATGAGCAACTTCAACCGCGACACCTACCGCCATGTGTATGCCGTGGGTATCGAAATGAAGGATCTGACATGGCAGCTCTGTGAGGACTTTAAAAGCCGCGACATTGACCCCTGGGGAT
>CAYTOF010000115.1:559-3218 GCA_964439435.1 uncultured Oscillospiraceae bacterium | reverse complement strand
TCAGAGCATCTGAAAGGGGTGCCTCCCGCTTTTCGTTTTCCAGGTTTTCATTTTTCTTCAAGGCTGCCGAGAGCTTGGCAAGCTTAGAAAATATGCCGCGGTATTCCGTCACAAAGATGCCCTGTGTGAGCTTCAAGGGCACATGGTCGCCATAATCCACCATAGTTACGGGGTATTCCTTTAGAGCCGTAGAGTTTGTCCTCTTTTTCAAGATGAGCATACCGCCTCCAAAGCCAATTGCCGCCGCCAACACAAGGGCAGCAAACAAAATCCAAAACCGCTTCACTGTGTCCTCCTATTTCAAAACGATGTCCGCCAAAGCGGGCGCTTCGAGGTTAAACACATTGTCTTTTAAGGTGTACTGTGTCCCGCTTCCGCCGCGGACAAGGGCATCCGCCGCAGGGCGCGGCAGGCCGAACACATTGTCATATATCTCCAATTTCAAAATACTGCTAAGCACTCTGTACGGCTCCGTCCAGCCAAGCACCGTGTTGTTGTATATGCGCAGGGACGAAACTCCGCCCTTGCCCTCGGGCACGCTCACAAAGACCTTGCCTGTGCCTGTCTCCACATTGTGGGAAAGGTCAAGCTCGCTCTCCGCCTCACCCTGCAGGCGCACGGCGGTGTTTGTGTTTGAAAAGAGGTTTGACTCCACCCTGGCCTTGCCGCCTGCGATGTCAACACCGATGCCGGCATCCTTGCCCTCGGTGTGGTGTATGTAGTTGTGGTGGATGTGAGCCTCAGCTCCCTCTTGGACGACGATGGCCGCCAGGGGAAAGCCCGCTATCTCGCAGTTATCTATCTCGACATTTTTGCCGCTTATCACAATCCCTGAGCCCTTTGTCGGCTCCAGCACGGAACCGCGGCCGCTCTCGGGCCCCTCAAGGACTATGCCCGTTATGCGCACATTGTCCGAGGCCATCATCATGTGGTTTTGTCTGTCAGAGAGCTTGAGCACGCCGCCCAGAGAGCCGTTTAGGCCTCTGGAGGAGGCAAGTATCACACCTTCGGGCAAGATGAAGTCGGGATAATCGGTGTATCTCATGTCGGAGATGTCTATCTCCATATAGTCCGGCACATAGATGATGTCGCCCTTCTCGGCCTCTACACAGAGCTTGTAGAAAAATGTCTCATCGTAGACGAGTTTCACCGCATGCTCTCCGTCCTCCAAATAGATCTCGGCATAGCCCTCGCCGCCCCCGATGGGGTTGCCGGCGGCATCTTTCTTTGCGCCGTATTCCTTTCCGCCTATGGTAACCGTGGTGTTGTCGATATAGTCATAATAATACCCCAACTCATAGAGCAGGCGCATCACCTGTTCTATCTCGCTTTGGAGTGTGTCGTTTGTCAAAAGGCCTTCCTGCTGGCCATAGAGCATGTAATCCAGCTTTTCTATGAGACTTCTATCATCAGGGAAAAAGCTGTTTTGCGCCACTTCTATTGGATTTGCTTGATTTCGAACAGGCGGTGGATTTGTCAAATCCACCTTCGCGGTTTTGCCGCCTTTGACCAACGCAGCTATGGCAAACCCGCCCGACAGGGCAAGTATCGCCGCCAGAACAATCCAAATCACAGAAAACACCTTCTTTTTTTGACTTTCCAAACAGACCACCTCTTTCATTTATATGGCACCCACAAAAAGGGCTTCCATGCAGCTCTTTAATTTGGTTTCGCCGTCCAAAAAGACCCTGCATCTTTAGTCCATTCTACCCTACCAAGCATAATTATGCAATACATTTTTCAAAAACTTTAGTTGTTTTAGAGAGCAAGCGCAGCTTTTTCGTTTACTTGATTTGTCTAATGTGATAAAATAATTTCAAGCTCTGATTTTTAAATAAATCCCGAAAGAGGTCGATTTTATGGCGTTGTTTAAAAGGTTCTTGTCGGCGGCACTCCTTCTCTTGCTTGTGTTTTCAGCCTGCACCGCACAAAAACCCACGGGAGGCACGGAGATGACCACTACAAAAAGCGAAACCGCCGCAAGCACGTTCCCTACGACGGCGACAACGGCAAGCGAGGCAAAACCCGCCGATTTGTTTTTAACCCTCGAGCCGACAAAAGGGGAAAAGGGCGCCCGCATAGAAAACTTTTGCAATGTCACGGCCATCACGGGAGAAGCCACCACCGCCCGCAGCGTGTGGGGCGGCAACCAAAACCGCCTGGCAACGGACGGCGAGTGCACCTATTTTGCCTATTTCACTTCCGGTGAAATAGCGGACCGCGTGATGGACTTTGCCCTCTATATGTTCAAAGACAACACCTGGACACGCCTTGGAGGCGACACCTGTTCCGGCGATGCCGCCATCCCCCTGCTTAATGCAAAGGGCGAGCTCTATGTCGCCTCCTCGGGGGACAACAAGCCCCACGGCGCCAAAAAAACCTATGCCGTCTGGGAATACGATCCGTCGGGTGTTTCAACCGATGATGCGTCGGGCGGTGTACTGGTGCGCCATCTCTACGGAAAAAGCGCGGGGCTTTCTAACTACAACTACTATGCTGCCTGTATCGACAGAGACAGCGGCATCATCTACATGCTCTTTTGCGGGGGTGACCCTGTGGATGTCTTGGCCTACAATACCTTTGACACCAACACAAAGACCTTCGGCACACCGCGCATCATCGAGCTGGACTATCGCCACTGCTATATCTACATGCAGCC
>CAYTOF010000115.1:0-549 GCA_964439435.1 uncultured Oscillospiraceae bacterium | reverse complement strand
GGTGCTCGGGGCCTCCCGCCCGCCGATCCTGGACCTGGTGCTGCCCAGCGCGGCCAGCGCGAAACTGCAGTCGCGTGGAATGGTCAGCGTCGACGGGCGGCTGGACGGGCAGCCCTTCCAGGCCACCCTGCAGCCCGATGGCGAGGGCGGTCTTTCCTTGCAGGGCGGGCGGGATGTCATCGGCTCTCTTTTGGGATATGCTCCCAAGGCGGGCGGGGAATTTCCCTATGTCTTTGACAGCGTGCGCTTCTGGCACATCTCCGACACGGAGAGTGGCGTGCCCGATGTCGACATAGTCATCAGGGCGGAAAACCCGGAAGACTATGTCGGGGAGACAACATATCCAAGGGTGATCAACAACTTCACAGGTGATTGTTATTTTGACGAAAACTCCGGCAAAACCCATATCCTGTACCACGTTGATGCCAAGGAGACAGATTTCAGATCAATGACCTATCATGCCGTAATAAAAGACGGAGAAAAAATCAAAGACGATCTGCTATGGGATCACGCTTCCAGTTTGCGCATGACAAAGGACAAAGAGGGCAA
>CAYTOF010000114.1:0-3256 GCA_964439435.1 uncultured Oscillospiraceae bacterium | reverse complement strand
TCATAAAATCTCCTAAAAATTGATTTGATAACCTTGCCCGCAAGAGGCAATTAAGATATTGCAGCGAGAAGCTTGTTAAACAAGCCCGTCATCATCAGCACACCAAAGACGACAAGCAAGGCGCCCGCCACGATGTTGATGAGCTTGCCCCGCCTGCTCACCGCCGTGATGACCTTTCGCAGCTTTCCGATAAAGAAGGCAAAGATCACAAAGGGTATTGCAAGGCCGAGGGAATATGAGAGCAAGAGCGCCGTGCCGAGCAGCACAGAGCCCTGCTGCGATGCCAACATGAGGGCCGAGCCCAAAAAGGCACCGACACAGGGAGTCCAAGCGAGGGAAAACACAAGCCCAAACAGAAAAGAAGATGCGGGCCCTGCTTTTCTCTCGCCAAGATCAATGTGCATGGCCTTCATAAATTTCAGCTCAAAGAGGCCGATAAAAGAAAGCCCGAAAAAGACGACAACGGCACCTGTGATAATGTCCAGCACTCGCTGATATCTCACAAGAAAAGAGCCGATAACCCCTGCCAGGGCGCCCATCAGCGTGAAAACCACGGTGAAACCCAGAGCAAAAAACAGTGCGTTTTTCAAAACCGTTGCCTTGCCCCGCTCCTCCTGCTCCCCTGCAAAATAGAGGGCATACACAGGCAGCATGGGCAAAAGGCACGGTGAAATAAAGGTCAAAATACCTTCAAGAAATGTCAGTAAAAAACTCAAAGCTTAAATCCTGCCTTATTTTGTTTATATGACAACTGCCCTCTCTACCCCGCCGCTTCGACAAGCTCGTGCGCCACCTGCTTCATCTTTTCGAGGTCTTCCTCCTGGGGTCTAAAGCGCACTTTGACGGATGTGGCGACCTTGCAGCCAAGGTCTGAGAGCCTTTTCTCGAGCATGGGCACAGCCTCTCCGCTCCAACCGTAAGAGCCAAAGGCGGCGGCAAATTTTCCTCGCATCACAGGGACAGAGAGCGATGTCAGTGTCGCCCACACAGGGGGCATAATGTCGGCGTTGACCGTCGGGGAGCCCAGAGCGACGATGTCGCTTGCGTGAATTTTGGCCGCAACTTCGGCCATGGGCACCAGGCTCACATCCTCAAGGCTTGTGTCATATCCAAGCGCTGTGAGCTCCGCGGCGAGGGCCTCGGCCAAGGTACGCGTGTATCCATAGCAGGAGACATAGCCGACATAGGCCTTTTTCTCCTTTTCCTTGGGGGCAGACCAGGCAAGATACCTGTCTATCACACTTTTAGGGTCTTGATCCAGCACTGGCCCATGGGAGGGCAAAATCATATCTATCTTGAGGTCCATCTCCTTGAGTCCTGTTGCCGTTTTGTGGGCAAAAGACGCAAAGGGGCTCATGATGCTGTCGTAGTAGTATTTTTGATGGGGTTCCACATCGATGCCAAGCTGGCTCTGTCTGATGTGTTTTGGGGCATAGTGATTGCCGTATAGGTCGCATGTAAAGAGCGAGCTGCTGTTTTCGTCATACACGAGCATGGTGTCAGGCCAGTGCAAAAACGGTGCCATGATAAATTTCAGCACTCTGCCGCCAAGATCCAGGGTATCTCCGTCTTTCACCGTCACGATATTGAGCGGCACATTGGCGATGTGGGGGATGTTTGTGCCCCCGGGCCTGGAGGCGTAGATCTTCGCCTTTGGCGCCGCCGCCACTAAAGCCGCAATCGAACCCGAGTGATCCGGCTCGGTGTGCTGCAAGATGATGTAATCTATCTCCGCAGGGTTCACAACTTTGGAGATGCGATCCAAGCTCTCCTCAAAAAAACCGTCTTTCACGGTGTCTATGAGAGCTACCTTGTTTTTCCCTTTGATGATATACGCGTTGTAACTTGTGCCGTATTTTGTCTCCATCACGACATCAAAGCGCCGCAGTTCCGGGTCCAGCGCCCCTACCCAATGGATGTCGTTGCCCAGCGCAACGGGTTTATAGCCTTTGTCCATAAATGCCTCCCTTTCAAAAATCTCATGTGTCCTATTTTTTCTGTGACTTTGCAGGGTGAGGGGATTTCCCCGCACCCTGCGTATATGTTTTAATGTACTTTAGCTTTTATAATCAGCGGAGCATGTCCAAAATCGCCGCTTTGGGTTTTACACCTACGGCTTGATTTGCCACCTTGCCGTCTTTCATGACTACAAGCGTCGGGATGCTCATAACCCTGAAATTGCTTGCGAGCTCGGGTTCTTCGTCCACATTGATCTTGCCTACCTTGGCGTTGGTAACTTCACCTGCGATCTCGTCTATCACGGGGCCGACCATGCGGCAGGGGCCGCACCAGGGTGCCCAAAAATCCAACAATACAGGTACTTTCGAATCCAGAACCTCCGCCTGGAAATTGTCTTTTGTTATTTTCAATGCTGCCATAAATAAAACTCCTTTCAATTTTGCCTTGTGATACTATTATACCCTATTTTGCGTGCTTATCTGTGAGTTGGTCACATAAGTGCCTATATTTTGCTGTTGCTTTTTTTGGCGCAACAGGTTATACTAAGATTGTAGAAAATCTGCAAAGCATGCGCATTCTTTGCGCAAATCCTTCTCTTTGCGGAAAAGGAGGAAGTATGAGCGAACAAAAGTTTTATTTTTGCGAGAAGTGCGGCAATCTGGCGGGCAAGGTTATTGACTCAGGTGTGCCCCTGGTATGCTGCGGCGAAGAGATGATCGAGCTTGTGGCCAATACCGTTGATGCAAGCAAGGAAAAGCACGTGCCCGTGGTAGAGGTTGATGGCAACATCGTCTCCGTCAAGGTCGGCTCCGATCCCCACCCCATGGTTCCTGTCCACTACATTCCCTTTATCTATCTCCAAACAGACAAGGGCGGCCAGCGTAAAAACCTGAAACCGGGCGACGAGCCCGCAGTCAAATTCGCCATCTGCAAAGACGAAAAGCCCCTTGCGGTGTTCGAATACTGCAACCTGCACGGTCTTTGGAAAACAGTTCTATAAGCCCACAAACAAGCAACAACAACTTCATTTTTGAAAGTGCCGCGGAGAATCCGCGGCACTTTCTCGCGTTATCTGATATTTTACACTGTCAACATCCAAATTGCAAGAAACATAAATAAAATATGTGTCCCTTAATTCCCCTCCTTCGGAGGGGTGCCGCAGGCGAGGTGGTGCTTCCCAGCTACCCCCAAAATATGTCTTGAGAATAACATCGGGAGTAGGGCCTTAATTCCCCTCCACCGGAGGGGTGCCGCAGGCGGGGTGGTGCTTCCCAACTACCCCCAAAATATGTCTTGA
>CAYTOF010000113.1:0-3332 GCA_964439435.1 uncultured Oscillospiraceae bacterium | reverse complement strand
ATCCCATGTATCGGGGTATCTTGAGAAGCGGCGAAAGCTGGTCGGAGCCGTTTGAGTATTTGCGAATTATTGATGATGATACATTCGAGCGAGCACAGAAATTAGCGATGCAGCGTTCCAATGAATACGAAAAAATTCGAACCTTCCCAAGAACAACCAAAAGCAAAAACTGTCTCCTTTCCGGAAACATATTTTGTGGACACTGTGGCGCAAGGCTTACAGCTACACCCGTAGGTAGAGATTATGTTAAGGCTGATGGAACTGTTGTAGCTCATCGTTACTGGAGGTATGTTTGTTATAACAGAACAAGGCATAAGCATCTCTGCAATGGCCAAACAGGGTACAAGTCGGCTAACATTGATGCCATAATCATAGAACTCTTAACAGGGTTTTTTACTGATTTCAAAGAAATACCTATGTCGGATTTCATGAGCTCACAATATTCCGAAAAAATGAAAGAGTGCCAAAACAAACTTAATCAAGCACAACGGCACTTGAATAAACGCACTTCAGAGCTTATGGCACTTAAAGATGAAATTGTTAAAGTTGTCCAAGGTACAAGCAAATTTAGCGATGACTTGTTAAACGAGGCAATTGATAGAACTGCTCAAGAACAGAAACTTGCGGAACATGATGTAATAAGATTGACGGATGAATACTCTGATTCCGAAAGAATTATTTCCGAATTGAAATTACAGCACAATAGGTTATTAAATTGGGCGGACATTTTTAATGATAGCGAAATGGAAGTTAAAAAAATGATTATCGCCCATCTCATTGAAAAAATTACTGTTTCAAGAGGAAATCAAACAGATGTTATTTTTAGCATCAGCGCAGAACAATATTTAAGCTATCAGCAAAAGGCAAAAAAGCTCATAACATAAGTTATGAGCTTTCGCAAAATGGTGGAGAATAGGGGGCTCGAACCCCTGACCTTCTGACTGCCAGTCAGACGCTCTCCCAGACTGAGCTAATTCCCCGTATTAGATTTTTTATAGTGTAGACCTATCATTCACGCTCCCAAGTGAGATAGTAACATACCCCCATGCCTTGCCGTACAGAAGACGACTAGGCAACAATGTCAAGTCCTTTTTCAAGCCCAAGGTTAAATTGCTCTAGGTCGATTGCAAAGTCGATGTGCACCTTGTAGTCTCTGTAGACCTCAACCCGGTTTATCAGACAGGCGACGATCATCTTCTTGGATTCATGCGAAGCTGTATCATAAATACTCGCCCATTCAATTAAGTTGGTGTACTCGCTCTTGATAGATGCCATCATTGAAGAACCGTCCTCGTAATCCGTCGTGGCTGCCGTATAGGCAGTAGTTGCTTCACGTAATTTTACTTCGGCTTCCAAAACCATGTCACTCAATAATGACGAAGAAAACGAACTCTCACCAGATATGGATTTTATGACTTCGGCTTTAAGAGCATCAAGGTTTTTTTGCGCTTTTGTTAGATCGGCTTTTGCTTTTCTAAAGATCGCTGTAAGCTCAGCTATTTTTGAGCGGTAACCGGCATTTATCACGTCGGAACCAGGAACACTTTGCATCCGCTCAAAGATGCTGCGGATGACCTTATCAACGATATTATCAAGAATGTGCATTGTATATCCGGTCTGCCCATCACATTCCGTCTGCTTCCTCGTTTTACCGTAGCACACATAGCGGATACGTTGTGTTGTGTCCATGGTTCCATCTCGCCTTTTCCTGTACTTGCCATTAGTGGTCAACGTCAAACGAGAGCCGCAGTGACCACAGAAAATATTTCCGGAAAGAAGAGACTGGCCTTTTGTGTTCATTGGAACCGGTGGTGCTGTTTCAGCAGCCTTTTTTGAGCGACGTGCACGTATACTCTGCGCTTCCTGATACAGCGATTCATCAATTACTTTAATCTCCTCAATTACCTGTGAACGGCTGTCACCGCAGCGAAGGACTCCGGTGTAGGTCAGATTGCAGAGGATACCGCGAATGCTTGATTGGTGCCAATATTTCCCTGAACGGTTGCGTATGCCTTTCTCGTTCAGATAAGATGCGATGCGCCATGCACCATAGCCCTCGTGAACATACTTATCAAACATGATCCGAACGATGGCAGCTTCTTCTTCGTTTATAGCAAGCGTAAAGCATTCGTGCTTTCGCTTGTTGATACGCCCGCTTTTGATGAAATCATACCCATACGGCGCAAAGCCACCCTTGAAGTAGCCGTCCTCAACCATTTGACCGAGTGCCGTTTTTGTGCGTATCGAAGTTTTTTCGCTTTCGCCATCTGCCTGCCAGAAGCGAATATAGTTTGTGAGCTTGTCTGCATGGCATTCAAAGCGCTGTTCTCCTTCTTGAGTGCTCCATACGCGGATACCATTCTTCACGAACCACTCCAGTACAAACGGTGTCTCGTCTGCGATACGACCCAGGCGGTCAAACATAAAGACTAAAAGAATATCGAATCTGCCTTGCTTTGCGTGTTCTTTTAGAAGCTGCACCTTGTCTCGGCGTTCGGCGCGTACCTTGTGCCCGGAAACGCCTTCTTCCTGTTCCTCATGAACAATTGTCCAGCCCATACGCTCAGCAAACTTGTGGCATTCTCTGCGCTGCATCGGAATGTCTGCTTCGCTTTTTTCATTGTAATCAACCTGTTTTTCGGTGGATACTCGATAAAGACAATAAACTCTGTTTCCCATGTCATCAATCCGTCCTCTCATATTTTATTAAGGTGAGACAACAGATTGACGCCTGATATTCAGTTGTCAAAGAACAGTGGAGCAGTTGCTCCATATCTATAGTCTCACATTTTTGCCCTCGTGTCGAGTTTGTCGTAGGCATATGCAATGGCGTCGTTTGCATAGGAAGACAGAAGAATCTGTCTGACTCTATTATAGGCATCTTTGTTTTTTTGCTTGGAAAATGATGCGGTTATATTGTACCGGTCTATTGTCAACATGATATCTTCTGAATTAACAAGATTGTTGCATACTTCTTTTTTTACAGGCATCAAAGACCCTCCAATCGTATGGTATGGTATAGACTCATAACAAACATTCCGCTCACGGTGCTTCCTCGCATTCGGGAATCCGACAGCCGTTGCCGACTGTCTGCTCGATGATGTCGCCCATATCCTCAATCTGACGGTAACTCATCTTACCGATGTATTTGCGGACACGCCGCTTGTCGATGGTCTTGAGCTGTTCAAGCAGTACGATTGCCGGCCCATCAAGACCACGGGTGCTTTCAACATAATAGTGAGTTGGGAGGTCGCGTCGCTTGTCGCAGCGGGAAGTAATAGGTGCAACGATGAGCGTGGGACTGAAGTAGTTGCCCGCGTTATTCTGGAGAA
>CAYTOF010000112.1:0-3495 GCA_964439435.1 uncultured Oscillospiraceae bacterium | reverse complement strand
GAACACCGCTGATGTTCTAATAGATGAATTTACACACAAATTTGGACTTGACAGATTTGAAAAGCAGAACTGTTATAAGTGGATATAGACAAAGTATATAACAACAACAATAAATGATGTATTCACACAGGGAAGTTAGATATGAGACAATAAGGTAAAGTCCTGTGGGAAAGAGCGGGATATTGTTTTAAAATGACAATTTGACATGGATAAGCGTTGCGCAGTATAATTAATAGCGATGCATTTGCATGTGTACATGCAAAAACTAGAGGGCATCAGAGGAGAAAAATATGAGATGTGAGCATGTGACAGTATATGATGTGGAAGGGGATTTTGCCGGTTGGCCCGCCAACAACGGCATCTGGGCCTTCGGCAATGAAATTGTCGTGGGTTTTATAAAGGGTACCTTGGAGCAAAAGAAAGTGTCCGGACATAAGATTGACTTCACAGCACCCAGCTATAATGCCCAAAGCCGTTCCCTGGACGGCGGGCGCACCTGGACATATGAGGAAATTCCAAATATTCAAGTGGTCAAAAAAGACGAGATACGCCCCTTTGACGGCGATATAAACTTTTTAGACAAGGAGACCGCAGTGCGATTTGTGCCGATGGGAGTGCACGCGGGGTCCATATCGCCCTTTTACTACTCCATAGACAGGTGTAAAACCTGGATAGGGCCCTTTGAGACCCCCTCTATGGGTCTTTCAGGGATTTCGGCGCGGACCGAATTGGTGCCCTTGTCTGAGAGTGAAGCGCTGCTGTTCTTTGCATGCCCCAAGGCGGATGGCTATGAAGGTCGCGCCGCAGTGGCAAAGATAAGCAAAGGAGGAAAAGAATTTGAGTTTCTATCCTATATCGGTGAAGAACCTCCCGGATTTACAATAATGCCCTGCGGGTTTAAACGCGAAAACGGTGAAATCGTCGTCGTTTTGCGTGAAGAGGACCGCTTTGACAATCCAAATCGCGGTGCAAGGTTGACGCAGTTTATCAGTAAAGATGAGGGAAAAACCTGGGAATTCGATCAATATCTCGATGAATTCAAGCACTCAACACCTCCTTCAATGACGCGGGGGACAGATGGCAGGTATTATCTGACCTATGGATACCGTGACAAACCCGAGGGCATCGCCGTAAAGGTCTCCGATGATGAGGCGAGAACTTGGAGCGAAAGGCATATGCTGAGAAGTGACGGAGGCAGTACGGATCTTGGCTACACACGCATTGTCGCCCTTCCCGACGGAGGCCTCTTCACTGCCTATTATTACAACATACATCAAGACGGCGGCCGCACTATTTTCGGAACGATTTTCTACATGTAAATCTGAAAACATATTTAAGACGCAGTTGGTAAATCGCCTCGGATATATATCCGAGGCGATTTACCCAAGCAACTGCTTTATGAAAGAGGACATTAAAATGGATAAAAGGTTGAAAGAGCAGATTGAATTTATTATCGAAACAGATAAGTTGAAGACGATACTGCGTCAAAATCTCATAATCAACACAAAGAGAAATGAAAATGATGCGGAACACTCATGGCATTTGGCAATGATGGTGCCTTTGCTTTGGGAGTATGCCGCAGATAAAAACATGGACATGTTGAAAGTGATTAAAATGTGCCTTTTGCATGATATAGTGGAAATCGATGCCGGAGATACATTTTGCTATGACAAACAAGGAAACAACGATAAAGCCGAGCGAGAAATGGCCGCGGCTGAGAGGATTTTTGGATTGCTGCCCAAAGATCAGGGAGAAGAGTTTTTCATGCTGTGGCGGGAATTTGAGGAACTTAAAACCGCAGAGGCATGCTTTGCGGCATGTTTGGACCGTTTGCAGCCGCTGATACTCAATTATCATACAGAGGGACATACGTGGCAAAAACCGGGAATCACCAGTGAAATGGTTTTTGAGCGGGATGCTTTGCTGAAAGAACATGCCCCGCAGCTCTGGGAGCTTGCGAGGCGCATGATAGAGGATTCGATTGAAAAGGGCTACTTGAAAAGGTAGCAAAACACTAAGCGCTGCAAATCTATTATTTATACACGGCTGTTTGGACATTTAGCTCCATGTTGTCCATTGAACGCATCTCTGCAACCACCAATATGATTGAGGCACCGCAGGCCATAAGGTCGGCAATGGGTCCTGCATACATGATGCCGTCGATACCCATAAACAGCGGAAGTATCAAAATAAAGGGCAGTAAAAAGATGATCTGTCTGGTGAGGGAGAGAAAGACACCTCTTTTGGGCTTTCCGATGGCGGTGAAGAGATTTGAAGAGATGGGTTGTATGAAGTTAATAAAGGTGAAGAACATGTAAATGCGGAAATATGAAGCGGCAAAATCAAAGTATTTTGCAGACCCCGAGCCAAAGACGGAGATGATCTGCTTGGGCATGAGTTGGAACATAGAAAATGCCACGATTGACACGACAAATCCCGAGCGAAGTGCCATTTTATAGACACTTTTCACCCTGTCAAAGCGTTTTGCGCCGTAGTTGAAACTGGCAATGGGCTGCATGCCCTGGGATATGCCGATGACAATGGAGAAGAAGATCATCGCTACCTTGTTGATGATGCCGGCACTTGCCAGGGGAACGGATTCCCCGTAAACAGAGAGGGCACCGTAGTGTGTCAGGGATTTGTTCATTGTGATCTGTATGATCATCATGGCAAGCTGATTGAAGGCGGGAGCTGCACCGAGGGCGGCGATCCTTGCGCTGTAAATCCATTTGGGTATGAAGTGATGCTTCTTTAGCTTGACTGTTTTAAAACGGGTGAAATAAAAGATCACCAGGACAAAGGAAAATGCCTGTCCTATAATCGTAGCCAGGGCGGCGCCTGCCATGTCCATGTCAAACCAAAAGATAAAGATGGGATCTAGGATTGTATTTATCACAGCACCTGAGAGATTGCACAACATGGCAAATTGAGGGCTGCCGTCCGCGCGGATCAAATGGCCTCCGCCAATGGACATTACCAAAAACGGAAAACCGAGGGCAGTGATCCTGGTGTATGTCAGGGCATAGGGCAGCACATTTTCCGGCGAGCCGAAGAAGTTCAGCAGAGGTGTTAAAAATATAAGTGTGATGCCCATGAGCAGTATGCCAAATAAAAGAAGCAGCGTGACGGAGTTGCCGGCGGAGTTGGCGGCGCGTTTGCCATCACCCTCACCGGAGGCGAGGTTGAAAGCGGCCGCACCGCCGATACCGAAGAGCAGCGCAATGGCTGTGCAGGATGTGGTGAGCGGAAAGGCGACATTTGTCGCGGCATTTCCCAGCTCGCCGATTTTTTGTCCTATAAAAATCTGGTCTACAATATTGTAAAGTGCGCCCACAAGCATTGCCACGATGCTGGGTATGGCGAATTTGCGCAATAAACCTCCGATCGGCTTTGTTCCAAGGGGGTTTTCTGATATAAGTCCATTTATTTCCATTAGTATTCCGATCAATTTATCTGAATTTACTTTAGAAAAACCAAATTAAAGGTTGTGCAGTT
>CAYTOF010000111.1:0-3773 GCA_964439435.1 uncultured Oscillospiraceae bacterium | reverse complement strand
AAAATTTGCAACCACTTCTTTAAATGCTGCAAGCTCCATTATAAAAAGCCTCCTGTTTTCATAAGCTCATTTATGCTATAATACTAAATGCTGTCACCAATGTCAATAATATTTTGTCTAATTTTTTAATAATTTCGACTTTATTTAGCTTATGGATTATATTTATAAAGTTTTGCAACCTCCACCGGCAAAAATATTTCCCGGTATTTTGGTTATAGATATGCTCATATGATGTTATATTTATACATTTATTTTGTTTGCTCATGATATAATAAGCATAATAAGGATAGAAAAGGAATATTGCAATGTGTGAGACAATCGATTTTATTATAGCGTCACTTTTGGCAAATAAAGGTGTTGCCATTATATTTTCCGGTATACAAGCATCAGGAAAAACCACGTTTTATAACACATATTTCAGCTCCACTCATGTGCACATCAACTTGGACACACAGCGTACACGTGCTCGAGAGCGTGCGCTGCTTTTACAATGTCTGGAAGAAGGTCTTTCCTTTGTCGCAGACAACACCAACCCCACAAAGCTTGACAGGGAAAGGTATATCAACCCGGCTAAAAAAGCCGGGTATAAAATAGCTTGTTTCTTTTTTCCGCCGGATATCACCGAAAGCGCCAAAAGAAACAAAAAGCGCGGCTCACAGGCAGTGCCTCATGTCGCCCTGGTCTCAACCGCAAACAAGCTCGAAATGCCAAGCTTTGATGAGGGTTTTGACGAGCTGTTTTGCGTGCGCATCGAGGAAAATGCCTTTGTTGTTGAAAGAGTCTCTAGATAATAACACCTTTTCACCTTTTGTTTACATTATCTCATCAGTTCAATATTGACTATTTCAATAACAGTCTATATAATAAGCTAAAGGAAATATTTTCAGGGAGGCAAACGATATGGGTCTTATCAGTGCGACTTTAGGCGCAGCAGGCGGTGTGCTTGCTGATACTTGGCGCGAGTTTTTCTATTGTGATTCACTTGGCGCGGATATCCTTGTGTCAAAGGGCGAAAAGGTAATCGGCGGCAGATCGTCCAACAAAAAAGGAAGCGACAACATCATATCAAACGGTTCTATCGTCGCTGTTAACGAAGGGCAGTTTATGATGATAGTGGACCAGGGCAAAGTCGTTGAGTTTTGTGATGAGCCCGGGCAGTTTGTCTATGACACTTCAACAGAGCCCTCTTTGTTCTACGGTAGCTTTGGAAAAAATCTATTGGAGACATTTAAAACGTTCGGCAAAAGGATTTCATTTGGCGGCGATACCGGAAAAGACCAACGCATCTATTTTTTCAATAAAAAAGAAATCATAGGCAACAAATACGGCACGCCAAACCCCGTGCCTTTCCGCGTGGTTGACAGAAACATCGGCCTTGATATCGACGTTTCTATCCGCTGCCACGGCGAATATTCATACAGGCTTGTCAACCCGCTGCTCTTTTATGCCAATGTCTCGGGCAACGTGGCAAGCACATATAACAGAAGCCAGATTGACAGCCAGCTGAAAACCGAGCTCATGACAGCTCTTCAGCCCGCATTTGCTCGCATCTCCGCCATGGGCATCCGCTACAGCGCACTGCCCGGCCACACAGAGGAGATTGCCGAAGCTTTGAACGAGGTCCTCTCAAATAAATGGACCAACACCAGAGGGCTTGCCGTTGCTTCGTTTGGCGTGTCTGCCGTCACCGCATCTGAAGAAGATGAGAACATGATCAAAAGCCTTCAGCGCGCGGCGGTCTTCCGCGACCCGACAATGGCAGCAGCAGGGCTCACAAGCGCTCAAGCCGAAGCAATGGTCGGTGCCGCGAACAACCCCAATGCCGGCCCTGTCATGGCCTTTGCCGGCTTGAACATGGCCCAGGGTGCCGGTGGCATGAACGCCGGAAACCTCTATAACATGGGCAAAGAACAAGGTGCAGCAGCACCTGCCGAAGAGTGGAAATGCTCCTGCGGCAACACCAACACAGGCGGTTTCTGTTCTTTCTGCGGAAAGCAAAAACCCGCTCCCGCCCCTGCCACAGCAGATGCTGACACTTGGAAATGCCCCAAATGCGGTACAGAAAACAAAGCTGCTTTCTGCTCTGAGTGCGGCACCAAAAAACCCGATGACAACTCATGGGCCTGCACTGAATGCGGCGCGAAAAACAAGGGCAAGTTCTGTGCTGACTGCGGTGCCAAAAAACCCGCGGATGCCAAGCTCTATCGCTGCGACAAGTGCGGTTGGGAACCCAAAGACCCCGCATCCCCACCCAAGTTCTGCCCCGAGTGCGGTGATGTTTTTGATGAACATGACGTTCAACAGTGATTTTGCTCGATAACAGATATAAATAGATAATCATGCGCCCCGACCGCGGGCAATGCTCCGGTCGGGGTGGATTGTAGCACAGATAGACTTTCAAGGAGGGAGAAGGTCTTTAATGAGTGAATACCCAAACGAACAGGAACTAAGACGAGAACACACGCATAAAAGCCTTGACAGCGGATGCCCCATGTGCGGCGGCGCCATGGAGTTCGACCCCGGCAGCGGCTTGCTCAATTGCCCTTTCTGCGGACATCAAATGCAAGTCGAAGCTGACCCATCCGAAGTGGCAGAGCAAGACTTTTATGCCGCCACACATCACGAAGGATTTCATTGGGGCGACAATGCCAAGCAAATCCTCTGCCGCTCTTGCGGTGCGGAAAGCATATATGATTCCCTGCAGACCTCAGCTGTTTGCCCTTTTTGCGGCTCCACCCACGTGCTTGAAGAGGCTGTGGATGAGTCGATGCCGCCAAATGGTGTCTGCCCCTTTGCTGTGACAAGGCAACAAGCGGAGATCAATTTTGGCAGATGGCTCAGAAAAAAGTGGTTTGCGCCGAGAAAAGCCAAGAAAAGCGCAAAGGCCGAAAACTTTACCGGGATGTATATCCCCTATTGGACCTTTGATGCCCAAACATACACACAGTATGAGGCGAGATACAGCAAAACCTCGACCGACTCAAAGGGCAAAGTGCAGACCACATGGTATAACACAAGCGGAAATTGGAGCATGTTTATAGACGATGCCCAAGTGCCCGGCACCACAAGACATGAAAAAAAGTCTCTCACACAGATAGAGCCATATGACACCCATGCCGCTGTCCCCTATCGTCCCGAATTTTTGGCGGGTTTTTTGTCCGAACGCTATAGCATCGGGCTCAATGACGCATGGGAACACGGCAAGAAAAAGATGGAAGATATAATAAAGGCCGCCATTGCCAAGGATGTCAAAGAAGACTACAGGGCTTCAAGCGTCAGAGTCACAAAGGTCAGCATTGCCTTTGATGGCTTGACATACAAATACATGCTGCTACCCCTGTGGAAATCCTCTTTTGACTACTCTTCCAAGCGCTTTGAGTTTATGGTCAACGGACAGACAGGCAAGGTCGGAGGGAAAACTCCTGTCTCCGCTCTTCGTGTTTCCATTGCCATCTTGCTGATAATCGGCCTTGTGATTCTCGCCATGATCTTTGGCAAATCCGATGACAACGATTATTATGATGACTACTATTACTACAACAACGCCCCAAGCGCCATGATTTTGCTTGAGAGCGGAGAAACAATATCCTCATCGCAGCAAGCCTTTGACGATTTTGCGGTTGTTGCATCTCCCATATCCGTGCGTGCACCGTAGATGGGCACAGCGACATAATGAATTTCTGTAAAGTTATTTGACTTTACACTGCTGCAGTTTTAAAGCGCACCCCGTATAAAAAGGGTGCGCTTTCTTGTTTTGTGCTTTTTTACATGCT
>CAYTOF010000110.1:0-3792 GCA_964439435.1 uncultured Oscillospiraceae bacterium | reverse complement strand
AGGTTTCTCACCCCTTTATTTAGAACTCTGTTTATCTATATTTTATCAGTTTGCCATGTGGCATTCAAGGGCCTCAAAACTTTCAGGAAATTGCACATTTGGATAAAAAAGATATATTGAGCAAATAAGTGCGCGATGCTTGCAATAATCGCCGTTGTTGTGTATAATATTTTCATATAAATTCGGAGGTAATTTTATGTCCGCACTATTTTTTACTCTCAATTCCTATGCGACAGACGGCTCAGGCGGTGAAGTAGCCGGACAGAGCCCTTATGTAATGATCATCCTGCTTGTGGCAATGGTGGCCGTGTTTTATTTTCTCATGATTCGTCCACAGAAAAAGCGTGAGAAACAAGCCAGGGAAATGCGTTCTGCCATAAAAGTCGGCGATGAAATTGTCACCATCGGCGGAGTTTGCGGCAAGGTCGTCAACGTGAAAGACGACAGCGTAACGATCGTCTCTTCTGAGAGCAAGCTCGAGTTTTTAAAAACCTCGATTGCTTCCGTCACCTCTCCGGAAGACCAGCTCGGACAATAATAAACTGTCAATCCACATAAACAGCTCCGGTTCCGTATAGTTCTTTATCGGAAGGGAGCTTGTTTGTGATATGCCGATTTTTGCCCGCAAAGAAATTTCACAAAGTAACCGCATCAGAGGGACAGTGGCAGTTTTGAAACGAAAGGCATGGAGTGATGTATAAGTTTTGCTTTATCGGTGTCGGAAAGATGGGATCTGCTCTGCTCGGAGGATATCTCAAGCAGAAGACGCGCACAGGTGCCATCTGCGCATATGACAAATATACACCCGCTGCCGAGGCATTTGAGGAGCATGGGGTGAGCGTAGCCGCGTCTGCGACGGAGGCGGCGAGGGACAGCGAAATCATATTTCTGTGTGCAAAACCTCAGGATTTGGATGAGCTGCTTACGGAAATCGGTCGAGAGCTGTCCGGAAAAATACTTGTCAGTATAGCTGCGGGTGTGAAGATTGCGACCATATGTGCCCTGGCGCCCGAAGCACGGGCTGTAGTGAGAGCCATGCCCAATCTGCCCGCCTTGATCGGTCTCGGAGCCACGGCCATTGCTTTTGGAGATTGCCCTGAACAGGCCAAGCACCTCATAGGTGAGGTGTTTTTGAGTGTAGGCGATTTTTATACGGTGGAAGAGGAGCAGATGGACACGGTGACAGCCCTTTCGGGTTCGGGGCCTGCGTATTTTTACCGTGTAGCCAAGGCACTGGCAGGTGCGGCCGCAAAGCTTGGGTTGGACTATGAGCTTGCTGTGGAGCTCTGCGCGCAGACCATGTCGGGAGCGGCGGGCATGATGAAGGCCTCCGGGAAAAAACCGGAGCAGCTCATCGCCGATGTCGCCTCTCCCGGAGGGACAACTCAGGCGGCCCTCGATGTCTTTGACGAGATAGGGCTCGACAAAGCCCTGGAAGAGGGCCTATATGCGGCTTTCAGACGAGGAAGAGAGCTTGGCGGAGACAAAAACAGATAATAATTTACAATAAATGCATTGAATCTATAATTTGTTCGGCTATAATTTAAATAGCAACCGGCAAATTTGACAAGGCTGGACTCTGTGCCTTTTTGTGATGTGAATTCGCCTTGAAGCCTTTTGCCATATGTGCCATATTTTTTGACATACAAAGTCTTGGAGGAAATAAATGGCTCTTTTCAGAAAAAGCTATGACACACCGGGTCCGGGAGTGGAAAAAGACGAAACCCCAAAGCCCGGCTATATACGTTATTGGCAGCTCTATTTTCGCAACTTCAACAAGATGCTCGGATACAGCGTCGTGTATTTTTTTGTGATGCTGCCCCTTATCTTGTTCGCCCTTTATTTTGTGGCGGCCTTTGTCAACCCCGACCTGTTTACCAATTATTTCGAAGAGATACAAAAGTCATTGGCAGATCAACAGCTGGCGCCGGGAGAGCAGGTGATAGAAAACTCCTGGACAATCCTGCTTATGATGGCTCTTGTCAGCATACCCTCATATATACTCATCCCCCTTGTGCTGATCTCAGCCATAGCCATCGGCCCGCTCAACTGCGGTATAGCTTATTGTATGCGCAACCACGCCAGGGAAGACCATGCTTGGTTCACGGACATGTTTGTGCGCGCTTGGAGAAACAAAAAACAAGGTCTTATTTTTGGCTTTATAGATTTTGCCGTTGTGCTCTCCACTCTCATCTATGTGCTGTCCCCTGACAGCCTCGGCCTGCCCGCGGGCATGTTCACCTATCTGCGCTATCTCGGCATCGCCATATTTATCATCTACATGGTCATGCGCTGGTATATCTATCAGATGATTGTCACCTTCAACCTCAACATACGGGGGCTTTTGAAGAATGCATGGATGTTTGTGCTCCTTGGAGCCGGCAGAAATCTAGTGGCTGTCATAGGGTCTTTGCTTCTCATAGCGTTTTTCCTTTTGTTCCCTGTCTATTATCCCTATGCGATGCCGTATTTCATACCCATCATCATCATGTTGTTTTGGGGACTGTTGATGTTCCTTGCGGTTTTCTCCACCTATCCCGTCATGCACAGATATCTGGTGGCGCCGGCATTGGCACAGCAGCGCAAAGAGGAGGAGAAAAAACAAAGAGCCGAGGCCAAAAGGCTGGGCCTTGAAAACCCTGAGGACTTGCCCTTAGAAATTGAGTTGGCAGAGAACCTCGCAGAAGAGGAAAACAGCTGATGCAGTACGTATAATACGCATATATATCAAAGCACGCTCAACATAATGAGCGTGCTTTTTTGAAACTGCGGGGCATGTATTGGGGATAGAAGGTGTGTAAATACAATTGCGAGAGCCCATGCGCGCCATGGTATTCTGTGTTATAATAAAGGCGAAGGTAAAAGAAACAAGCCTTTTGGAGTGTGGAGGAGAATATGAAAAACTGCGATTTTAGCATGGTCCTGCCCTTGGAATTTTCTTATGAGGATTCCCGCTTGAACATCAAGGCGATGGGGGAGGAGGGCATCTGTCTTGCGGATTTACAGGGTTTCGTGGTGATAGACGGACAAGAGATGAATCTTTGCGAGGCGGAGGTGCACTCTGAATTTGAAGGAGAACTCCAAATCATCACATATGAGATAGCTCCGGGTATCTTTTGGAAACGCTCGATCAAAGTCGCCAAGGGCGGTGTGGTGATAAATTCGCGCTTGGAAAACAAGTCCGATGGGGACATTGTCCTTGGCAAGTGGACTCTGTTGCAGGCAGAGAGTGTGCATGGCGGTGCGATTGAGCTTGGCGATGAGCTTGAAAACATCAGATTTTTCCGCTGGCACCCATGGAATATGTGCGTCGAGGAGCTAAGAGGCGAGAGGGATTATTACTCCGACAATCTCCTGCACCTGTACAGCCCGAAAACGGGCAGAACATTGCTCTGCGCCTTTGACACGATTTCCCGTATGGGGAGCTTTCATGAGCTGCAGACGGGGAAAAAGGGCATAAAGAAATACAGCGCGAGTTGCACCTTTGGCTCCTATACCTTACTGCAGGGAGAGAGCATTGAGGCGGAGGAGCTGCGCATAGCCCTGTTTGCAGACCCATATGCCGCACTGGAGCACTGGGCGGAGGGCATATACCAAAGGGAGAAGCCCTCTTTTGCTCCGCTGCCCCCCGTCGGTTGGATAGGCACCTGGAACAAAAACATGCCCCAGGCGGATTATACAATCCAAAACTGCGAGGCGATAAGGCGGCTTATGCCCGGCTTTGACATCTCCTATGTCTGGACAAGCCAGAGTAACCTAAAGGACTATATCCCCGGCAATTGGACAGAGAGC
>CAYTOF010000109.1:0-3846 GCA_964439435.1 uncultured Oscillospiraceae bacterium | reverse complement strand
GAACCCACGGAGATATTGCCCGTGCCGATGCCCCCGAGGAGAAATGCCGTCTCAGAGGCATCTCCGGAATATGTGCGTTTTTTCTTGGAAAAGAGCTCCTTTTGTGTGTATGTCCTCTTCTTGCTCATCTCTCATCACCTCAAAAGTTTATTCCTTTGCTGTGGTCGGAGCCTGCAAATCAGCCGAAACGGCTCCTCTTCCAGCGCTCCACCCATCTGTCCATATCGTGGAGCTCATCAAATCTTGTCATGCCGAGCGCCTTGGCATCGGCGGCGAGCTTGTCCATCGCCTCTTGGTCTTTTTGGGTTTTGTGATCCCCAAATTTGACCAATGTCGTAAAACGCTGGGCAAGGCGCAGCTTTTTGACCATTTTCAGCCGTTGCTCATCCTCTGCCAGCGCCTCCGCCTCATCCCATAGGGGCTCCAAGCTCTCCAAAAAGCCCTCTTCGTTGAAAAGCCTGTCGATGTGTATGTCAAAGTGAAGATGCGTGTCCTCTTTTTCGGTCTGCTCCCTGTAGCGCTCCAACAGCTTTGTCACCACGGGGGCCGCCTTGCCGTAGACATGGGTGATAAACTCCTCTTTCAAAACCTCCGCATCCGCGTCCGGGTTCCAGAGGCAATGCGCCGCAATATACGCTTTCAAATCCGAGGCAAAGGCTCCAAGGGTGTTTGTGGCGCCCTGGGCATATATGCCCTTTACATTGTTTTTCACAAAATACTTTATGTTGTCCCCTATCACCTCTATATTGGAATAGGGCACCAGGTAGAAGGGAAAGTTCGTGAGATAGTCCCACACATAGATGCGCTTGCAGATCTTATTCCAGTCCTCCAAATCCTTGGCAAAACTCCCGGCGGTTCTCCCTCCGTCCGCCCGCACAATGCCCTCCTCCATCTCGCAGGTACCGATGGGGTGGGTGAAACAGCACTCAATCGAGCACATGCGGATGAGCACATTGTGTCGAGGCTTTGTAAAGGCAGGAGCTTTACGGGTAAAGCGATAGGCTAGGGTGCTGACCAATCCCTTGGGAAAGTGTTTTTCCACCTCTTCCGCCACGGCATTTACAAAGCGCAGCAGCGTTCCCGCATGGGAGCCCTCTTCCAGGTCCACCTTTTGGCACTCCGCACAGCGGCAGGGTGTATCCGAGTCGTTTTGCGATACGGAGACGATATTTGTGTGCGGATTGTCTTTCAGCCATTGCAGGGCTTCCTCTGTGGCGATTTTCAACACATCGGGGTTTGTGAGGCAGAGCTGCGTGTGCTGGATGTTGCCGTTGCCGCTTTGGCGCACGCCGTCTATCTCCGAGAAATACTCGGGGTGGGTCTCAAAGTATTTGTCAACGGGCACAAGCCGATTGAAGGTGTGACCTCCGCCGGGGTGAATATACCCACCATATTCTGCCGTCAACGCATATGTGCCGTTTATCCTTTTGCGCAGGGCAAAAGTCTCGTTCATAGTTTCGCGAAAGCTCGTGTCGCGGTATTCCAAAATCGGCACCTTTTTTCTGTCGGTGCGCAGCAGCATCAACACATCGGTTTTCGGGACTTTCGCCATGTCCGCCGTGAACTGACGGCATCCAAAGCTCTCCTCCAAAAGGTCATACACGGCATAGGCGTTTGCTCTTCCGGTGTTTCCCGCAAGGAGCAGGTCATTTCCCATTGTCTTGACAAAATAACCCTCATCTCCAAGCGCGGCAAAGTCGAGGTCGAGCTCCTTGGTTCGCCCGCTTTGCCCCACATGGATTTCAAACTCACCTCTCGGGCTCTCGTCTGTCAGTATCTCAAAGGCCGCCCCCGTCATCTTTTCAAGATGTGCCGAAAGCTCTTTTGCCGCATAAACACTCGTAGGATCGGCATTTGCAGCGTGTATTATCTTGTATTTTGTCTCTTTGTGTGTCGCCAAAATCAAAGTAGCGTCCATTTTCTCAATTCACCTCATTTTTCTCTATGTGTAAATCAATTTGCTTTACACATCATCATTTTCTGACTGTATAGCAGCTTTACGCGAATGCTATGTTGCCAACCTGCTTTATTCCAATATAACCGGGTCGGCATGGTCGCCGTATTTGAAATTTGCCTTTTCTGTGTCCACAATCCTCTCGCCCTCCAGCATCAGGTTGCAGACACGCACATTCTCAACCCTGTGCTCCTTGTCATAACCCGCAAAGATGGAGGGGGGCATTTTCTTTGAGCTCACGCTGATGTCTTTGAAGGTGATATCCCTCACCTTGCCCCTTTCCTCTCTGCCCTCGGAGTATTCAAAGTGCTTGGCAATGCCGATGTCAAAGAGCCTTGGCAGGTGCGGATGATATGTGAAGTCAAAGGTGTGTTCCTCGGAGGTCTGTATCTGCGTGTGCCGGTAAGCCTCTTCATATTCCACCCTGATATCCTCATAAAGCACATCGTGCACATCGGCATGGTCCACATTGAAGATGTCCATGGCGCTGCCCGTCAGGTGGATGAGGTCACAGTTTCGAAAGGTGATATTTGACATGACGTCGGATTTTGTCTCGGCGCCGATTTCCAGGCATTTGCCCCAGTCGTTCCAGATGACAAGGTTTTCAACCAAAATATCCCCGGTAAACTCCACTTTCCCGGGATAGGTGCCGTCCAGTCCCTTGACGCACACGGAGTCGTCATAGGTGCGCAGAAAGCTGTTTTGCACATGGCAGTTGCGGCAGCCCTGCATGTCGATGCCGTCGCTGTTGTAGCGCCAGCAACCTATGATTTTGACGTTGTTCACGCGGAAATTGTCGCAGTTGTAGGGGGCGATGTTGTAAACCTGGCTGTCCCTTATGGTGATGCCGTCCACCTCGATGTTTTGGCAGTCTTTGAAATGTATCGCATGGTGGCGGAGCGCGTTGTTGATTGCAAAATCGCCCTTGCCTGCCTCCTTCGGTTCAAAGAGGATCTCGGCATGAATGCGGCTGTTGTCAAAAATCCCCCTGCCTAGTATGCGCAGATCGCGGGCGTTCTCGGCAAAGATGCGCCCATAGACAACCGCCCTCTCGTCCAGATAGATGCACTGGCCCGATTTCATCTCGATCAAGCCCACATCATGCTCCCCCGGGCCGAAATACAGGGTGTTTTCATCGCCCTTGCGCACGCCATAGTCCTTTGGCGGATTCACAAAGATGTGCAGCGCACCGGACTTGCCGTCAAACTCGGCGGTGTAAAAGCCGGGGCCCGGCACCTCAAAGAGGATGTGATCCCCGCGGACCTCGGGCTCTATGCCCCGTGATTTCGGGCGGACATCTGCGCGGGAAAAGGAGCGTGTCGGAGCGACTTGCAGTTGGACAGGGCCATCTGCCTCAAAGTTTACAAAATAGGCGACCTCCGCCTGGTCCTTTGACCGCTGATACCCGGGCCAACGGCGGTTAAAGGGATAGGCCGACACATAGCACTCCAGCACAGGCACAGCAACCCCCTGTGCCCACATCCTCATATCCTTGGAAACAGGCTCGCTCTTTGGCGGTTCGTAAATGGAAATCATATTATACCTCCGCTTGGCAATGTTCTCATCATGTATTTTTATAGGACAAGACAATCTTACATGAAGCCATACACAAAATCAAGACTTTAAACCAAAGCGTAGAGGGTATATTTTTATTCTTGGCATGCTATTATTAAAACAAGGAAGCCTTTAATTCCCCTCCATCGTGAGGGTAGCACCGCGACAAGCGCGTCGCGCGCTCTTAAATTCCCCTCCTTGGTGAGGGGTGCCCGAAGGGCGGGGTGGTTTCGCGCGAAGCGCGCGGCGCGGAACGCGCCGAGGATACCGCCCTTTTAATTCCCCTCACGGTGGAAAGGAATTTAAACATGCTGAACAATATATAAAACTTATACAAT
>CAYTOF010000108.1:0-3870 GCA_964439435.1 uncultured Oscillospiraceae bacterium | reverse complement strand
AACACCCCAATGCCGGAGGCGTGCTGGTTTTGGGCCTCGGATGTGAAAACAACACCGTGGAGGGATTCAAAGCTGCCCTTGGCCGGTATGACACGGACAGAGTCAAGTTTTTGATCGCTCAAGAATCTAAGGACGAGGTCGCGGAGGGCGTGCTGCTGCTAAAGGAGCTCTATGAGCAGATGAAAGACGACAAAAGGGAAGAGCTTTCGATATCCATGCTGAAAGTCGGCCTGAAATGCGGCGGTTCCGACGGGTTTTCGGGCATCAGCGCAAACCCCTTGCTCGGGGAGCTTTCTGACTATATTGTCCAAAACGGAGGCACGGCGGTGTTGAGCGAGGTGCCTGAGATGTTTGGCGCTGAATTGCCCCTGATGGAGAGGGCAAAGGATAAAAAAGTCTTTGAAGACATTGTGACGATGATAAACAACTTCAAAGACTATTACAGATTTCACAATCAGCCCATATATGAGAACCCATCCCCGGGCAACAAGGAGGGCGGCATCACGACGCTGGAGGAAAAATCCCTCGGCACAACCCAAAAAGGAGGTCTTGCAAGTATTTCCCATGTGCTGGGCTATGGCGAAAGGCTCACAGTCAAGGGCTTGAACCTGCTAAACAGCCCGGGAAATGACCTTGTTTCCTCCACGGCGCTCGGAGCGGCGGGATGTCAGCTGGTGCTGTTCACCACAGGACGCGGCACGCCCTATGGGACTTTTGTGCCCACAGTCAAGGTGTCGACCAACACACCGCTTTTTCATAAAAAGCGCCATTGGATTGATTTCGATGCGGGTGCTGTGCTCTCGGACAAATCCATGGATGAGCTGGCAGATGAGTTTATCTCATATGTTGCCGGCGTTGCAAGCGGCGATCTTACAAGCAACGAGAAAAACGGATACAGGGAGATTGCGATTTTCAAAACAGGCGTGACACTGTAAACCACTGAAGGAAACCTACGTGAGCTTTGACAATGAGAGCGGATTTGGCTCAATTGGTTGTATAAAAACATGAGCTGTATTATAATAAGCTGAGGAATTGAAATCTTCCACAAAGGAGTGAAGGCATATATTAAACGACTACATTGCAGACTATGTTCGAAAGAACGGATTTTCGGCATACACGGAACTGCGGGCCCAAGTGAACACGCAAAAGCGCGTATCTTATCTCAACGGCTCGATGACGGCGAACGCCTCCTCAACCATGGGCGGATTTTCTGCCAGAGTGGTTAAAAATGGGGCATATGGGTTTGCCTCAGGGGCGGAATACATACCCGAAAGCATCGAGAACATCGTTAAAGCGGCTCTCGACAATGCGATTTTCCTCGATGGCAGGGAGAAACTGAACAAACCCGCTTTTAAACCAGAAAACCCTGTGCACAGGAAAGACGGACTTGAAAGAGAAGACAACCTCCCACAAAAGCTCTTTGTGGAGTTTGCCGGGGAGCTTGATGCCCACATCAACGAGAAATACCCCAAGCTCCTGAGCAGATTTGTGACCACAAATGTGCTCAACATGGAAAAGCTATTGTATACAAGTGACGGGATTATATCCCATTCGTACACCCCGCGATGTGCTGTTTACATCGGCATGACAGCGCAGGGTTCCGACGGCTCACCCATTGAGATTTTTGAGCCCATCGGCAGCTATGGTCTCTTTGACGATATCTTTAAAAACCCGTCTGAGCTCTTTGGAGATGCGGAAAAGCTCTATACACAGCTCATGCAAAAATGTGAAGGCGTATATGCCGAACCGGGCATAAAAACCGTCATCTTGGACGCGGACCTTGCGGGCATCTTGGCCCACGAGGCGGTGGGGCACACGGTGGAGGCCGACTTTGTGCAGTCGGGTTCTGTCGGAGGTCCGAGTTTTGGAAAGATTGTCGCAAGTGAGCTGGTCACGATGACAGACTATGCAAATACTTTCCACGGCGAGCCCTGTCCCGTGCCTGTCTATGTGGACGATGAGGGGACAGTCGCCACCGATGCGGTGCTCATAAAAGACGGTGTGCTGGTCGGATACATGCACAACAAGGAGTCGGCGGCCAATCTCGGCCATGAGCCCACGGGCAATGCCAGAGCTTATTCATTTTCCGATGAACCCTTGATCCGCATGAGAAACACCTGCATTGTCCCGGGGAAAGACAAGCTGGAAGACATGATAGCCTCCATTGACGACGGCTATTACTTCATAAAGACAGGCAACGGACAGGCGGATGCCACAGGTGAGTTCATGTTTGGTGTCAACTACGGCTATGAGGTCAAAAACGGCAAGCTCGGCAGAGCGCTGCGGGATACGACAATTTCAGGCATCGCTTTTGAGGTCTTGAAGACTGTGGACATGCTCTCAGATGACCTTTCCTGGTCATGCACAGGCATGTGCGGAAAAAAACAACCCATACCTGTGGGGATGGGCGGGCCGGCAATCAGATGTAAAGTGAATGTGGGGGGCAGATAATATGGAGTGTAAAGAGACGGCAAAACTTGCTCTGCAAGCCATAAAAGACTCAGGAGCTGACATGGGTGAGTGCAGTGTCGGCAAAGACGTCGAAACGGAAATATACTATGAATCGGGCAAAATCAGCATGGTTCGCTCGGTTTTTCAAAGCTCCCTTGGCATAAAGGTGCTGAAAGACAAGAAAAAGGGCAGTGTCTCACAAAATAAAACCGACGACGAAAGTGTGAAGAAGGCTGTTGCCGATGCCATGGCCTCGTCGGAACACGCAAAACCCGATGAGGCGGAGGGCATATCGGAGCTTTTGGAAAACAAGGTTTTCCTCCGCGGAGAAGCTGAGCCTGACCGCGAAGCACTCTATGGGCTGATGAGGGGATTTATTGACGATGTCAAACGCGATTATCCCAAAATCAGCTTTGACTCCGTGTCCGTTCAACATGGTTATGGCGAAAAGGTCTATATGAACACAAATGGCGTTGTGTTTGAAAGCAAGTCCGCTTCCAACGGTTACAGCGCGATGTTCATGGCCAGACAGGGTGAGAAAACCTCCTCGTTTAACTATTTCGGCGCGATTTTCGAGGATTTGGAAACCCCGCTTATTGAACGGGGCATGGCGCGCATCATTCTCGAACAGACGGAAAGGCAAATCGACACAAAAAGCCTTGAGGGCAAATTTGAAGGGGAGCTCATCATAACACCTTCGTGTTTGAGTTCGTTTATCTACTATATTCAGAGCAATTTTCTCTCGGACACCGCCCTTATTGAGGACACAAGCCTTTGGAAAGACTCCCTTGGGCAGGCGGTAGCCGCACCCATGTTCTCCCTACACTCGAGCCCTCGCAGTGAGGAGCTTCACGGCGGGTTTTTCACTCATGACGGCTATGAAGTGAAAAATATGCCCATAATCGAGGAAGGCGTGCTGAAAAACTTTACGCTCTCCCGCTATGGAGCTGCCAAAACAGGCAGAGAACGCTCTGCAAGCTATGGCGGCAGCTATATTGTGGGAAGCGGTGACAAGAGCTTGGAAGAGCTGATAGTTCCTGTTAAAAAAGGTCTGCTGTTGAACCGCTTTTCGGGCGGAAGCCCCGGCGCCAACGGTGATTTCACCGGTGTTGCCAAAAACAGCTTTTTGATAGAAGACGGAAAAATAACCGACGCCGTGAGCGAAACGATGATTTCGGGCAATTTGGCGCAACTGCTTATGAACATAAAGGGCATCACCGCCGAGCGTGTAAATAACGGTTCAAGCATTTTGCCCTGGATAAGAGCCACTGGTGTCGTGATATCGGGGAAATGACAATGCATAAACTACAAGAAATAATGAAAAACCGCGAAGAGGCGGGGGCGATACGCGGGGTGTATTCCGCATGCACGGCAAACGCCATCGTGATTGAGGCTGTCTGCGCTCGCGCCGCCGCGACA
>CAYTOF010000107.1:0-3963 GCA_964439435.1 uncultured Oscillospiraceae bacterium | reverse complement strand
CATACACGTCGGAGTAGAACTGTTTGCGTGTGATTTCGTACATATCCCTTGTGCATTTGGCCATGTTCATAAGGCCGTTGGGTATGAGATACTCTGTGAGAATCTTGTAAGCGTCGTCATCTTCGAGCATGCTTTCATAATAAAGGAAGTCATAATAATCCTCTGCACTGGAAACAGCACGGCCGATGGCATTCATGATTCTGGCAGATTTTTCATACTCTGTTACGGATACCGGCATGATATAGCTGTCGCTGTCGACAAAGTTCATCTGATATTTGTCTGCATCCGGTCCTTTGGGGATGGGGAGCAAGCCTGCGGGGTCGTCCATGTTTGCGGTGCCGTTGGTGGCTCCGTCATAGCCGAAGTTCGGGCCGTAGAGACCTGCAAAGCCCGCCTTGCCTGTGTAGAACAGTGTGCGGCGATCGCCGCGGCCGGCTGTTTGGCTGCCGTCCACCGAATAGAGAGGTGGCGAGAGGCGGCCGCCGTCGTTGATGTCCGCCATGAACTCAAGAGCGGCCATGACATTGGCAGCTTTGATATTTTCGACCCATTTGCCGTCTTTGAAGATGATCGGGCCGGTGCCGTTTGTCCAGATTTCGTTGCCGTCGCAGTCAAGGGCAACGCCCCAGATGATATCCTCTGTGTTGGTGTCGTCTTGAATGGCTTTGGCAACTTCCAAGAAGTACTCGTAGGTCCACTCCATGTCATAGACTTTTTGGTAGAGCACATCGGCGGGATAGCCGGCATCTTCACAGAGCCTCTTGTTAAAGGCATATGTGTGCCCAAAACGCATATTTGTGTATTTACCGGACAGGTCAACGCCCCAGGTGTGGCCGTCAAAGTCTGTCAGGTGGGTGTAGTGCTGGAAAAACACATCATCGTTGTTGAGCTCAAGGCCTGCGTCCACAAACTTTTGGTCATCCAGTGCGTAGAGAGCTCCGTTCACGCAGAGCGGAATCCAAACATACTGTCTCACTCTGACAAAGTCTACAACCCTTTGACCGCCTGTGACGGATGTCATGATGGTTTCAATGTCGTCGTGTCCGTCGACAAACTCGATTTTGCAGTTCAGATCCTTCTCGATGGCGGCAAATTTGGCTTTGAGCTCCGCTGCCATAGAAGTGCCCGGATTGTTTGCGGGGTTGAGCTCACCTCTGGCGGCGAATAAAAACTCATATCCGTCTGCATCAAAGGGAGCCAGGGTTGCCTCTGTTGCGGGCTCTGTGGCATCCTCGCTGCCTGAGGGCGCTGTGGTGCCGGGAGCTGCTGTGGTGCTGCCTGTTGCCACTGTGGTGGTCGCAGGTTCATCTGTTGAGCCGCAGCCTGCGAACAGGGCGCCTACCATGAGCAGAACCATGAACAGGGCGATTAATCTTGCTTTTTTAGACATAAATTCCTCCTGTCTATTTAGTGCAAAGCTTTGTTGATCCGGTTGTGCATAACAACAAAATTGGTGCTATTTGCCAGCACAAAAAATAGCACAACCATATGCTTTGCTCTTTACATTTTCATTTATACCATAAATACTTTTCCTTGTCAACGAGATTGGCTCCTAAATAGAAATGAGGAAACAATAAGACAAGTATATGTACGGAAAGATGAAAATATATTACACGAAAGTGTGAAAACGAGCCTTAAAAGATGTGTGATTACAGGGATATTAGTGTAAAAAAACAGAAAAACAGCACTTTAACCGCTGTAAAAATACAATGCAACATAAACATATAATGAAAAATGACGACTTTGAGGTAGCCAAAGGTGCATGCGAGAAGATGCGAGATTTGGTAAATGGGGCGATTTTTGTGTGGGAGAACACACAGGGGAAAAATATAAGTCTTGGGCGATCGCGGAAAATAAGTCAGACTACATCAGAAAAACACCGTTTTTATGTTGCAATTGCAACATAAAAAGAAGCTCGACTGTGGTATAATATTCACAGTGCTTCCACAGGGTTTTTGTGTGCTGACAAGATTGAAATAAAGAGCACAAAAAGTGTGGTCTGGAGAGGCTTGTCTTATGAAGAATGAGAGATGGGTTGTATAAAAATATTAAAACAAATAAAAAAGGGAGCGATATTATGACAAATAAAGCATTTACAGAAGCAAAAAAAGAACACCTCAAGACTCTGACGCAGTATGTGCCCGTTGTCGCAAGAGTCCACGGACAAAGCCACAACGAATTTTACGACGTGGAAAAGGAGTTTAACAGCATGGCGGCAAAGCTGAAAGCCGCGGGCAAAAAGATGCCCGAACTTGACGGTGAATTTGCGGCGCTGCGTAAAATAACAGACAATTACACCGTGCCGTCGGATGTCTGTGAGAGCTATGCGGCGGTATATGAGATGCTCTCAAAGCTTGATGGCGCATATCATGCGCAGGAGTGAGCCAAGGGAGAATGATGAGCATAGGGCAAGCGGCGCTTGCACATTTATATAAAGGAAGATATATATGAGAGATAGGAAGGAGCAAAGCCCTTGAAGGTACAGAGACTGATCCTTAGAAATAAAAATAAATTTGCACTATTTGGCGGCATACTCATCGCCATTGCTTTTTTGACAAAGTGGACCCTTGATATTAAAGTGATATTTGACGGTGCATTGATAGTCGCCTCTGTCCTTGGTGCCTTGCCCATTGTGCTCATGGCCATCTCTGCACTGCGGGTCAAAGTGGTGAGCATCGACCTCTTGGTCACCTTCGCGGTGGTGGGTGCCTTTGCCATCAAAAACTACGAAGAGGCGGCTATAGTGACCTTTCTCTTCCTATTTGGAGCCTTTTTGGAAGCCCGCACATTGAACAAAACGCGCAAAGCCGTCAGAGAGCTCACGGAGATGGCCCCTGAAAGCGCCCTGAGAGAGCTGGGAAACGGCGAGTTTGAAGAGGTGGATGTGGAGGATGTGGAGATTGGGGATGTGCTCCTGGTCAGAACAGGGGCCAAAGTCCCTGTGGACGGCACAGTGATCCTGGGCGAGGGAGCCATCAACGAGGCGAGCATCACAGGGGAGTCTCTCCCCGTGGCAAAGGAAGTGGGTTCGCAGGTGTATGCGGGCACAATTTTGGACAACGGCACTCTCCGCCTGCGCGCCGACCGCGTGGGGGAGGACACCACCTTTGGCAAGATCATCGAACTTGTGGAGGAGGCACAGGACTCCAAGTCTGAGGCGGAGCGTTTTATAGATAAGTTTGCCAAATACTATACCCCTGCGGTGCTGATACTGGCCCTGATCGTCGGCATAACCACAAAAAACGTCGAGCTTGCCGTCACAATTTTGGTGCTTGGCTGTCCCGGAGCGCTGGTCATAGGCGTGCCTGTGTCCCATGTGGCGGGGATCGGCAACGGTGCGAGAAACGGTGTGCTGCTCAAGGGCAGCGAGGTGATATCCGACTTTTCCAAGCTGGACACGATGGTATTTGACAAAACAGGCACCTTGACGGCGGGCAATCCAAGCGTTATCCACGCCTACGAATACGGCGAAGATGCAAACAGAGCAAGGGCGTATCTCGCCGCAGTGGAGAGGGAGTCTGATCACCCTCTGGCAAAAGCGGTGCTTGCGCACCTTGGAGAACAGATCTCATATGCTGTGGAAGACACAGAGGTTTTGAAGGGTGAGGGCGTTTTGGCGACGGTGGACGGGCACAAGGTGGCGGTGGGCAACCTCTCCCTGATGGAGCGGGAGTACATAGAGCTTGACAGAAGGGCCATTGAAGACGCCACGCGCCTGGAGCTTTTGGGCCATTCCCTTGTCTTGACAGCGGTGGACGGTGAGCTGAAAATCATGATGGGCATTGCCGACCAAATCCGACCGGGAGTCAAAGAGGACCTGCAAAGGCTCAAAAAGCTCAAAGTTAAAAACCTGGTGATGCTTTCCGGTGACAACCAAGGCACCGTCGGTGTTGTCGGCAGGGAACTTGGGCTTTCAGAGGCGCACGGTCACATGCTACCGGAAGACAAGGCAGCCTATGAAAG
>CAYTOF010000106.1:2185-3990 GCA_964439435.1 uncultured Oscillospiraceae bacterium | reverse complement strand
AAGGTGTTTTTAAATTCCCCTCCTTCGTGAGGGAATCGTGCTGCGCACGCCGCCGTAGGCAGAGCGGTTTCTCCGGGCTCCAAAATATATAAGTCTTTAGATTATATTAAACGGAAGGCTTTTGACTTTTATTTTATTTTTGATGCTGTATTGAATCTAATTTTAAAACGCCCTTATTCCCCTCCCCCGTGGAGGGGTGGCGCGTAGCGACGGGGTGGTTTATCCGGGCTCCATAAAATATAAGTATTTAGACTATATTAAATACAAGGCCTTTGACCTTTTGTTTTAAATTTTTGGTGCTGTTTTATTTCATTCTGAAAACAAAAAAGGACAGGACCGCGTTGGCACTAGGCGCTCGACCCTGAAAGCAAGTGGAAAGGGGAAGAACCACCCCAAAACGTCACATGCGCAAGCGCATGTGACGTTCCACCCCTCCGAGGGAGGGGAATCAAGGGCTTTCCAATCTTAGGTTTCTTCGGTTCGTTTGATGTACAAGGTGTTTTTAAATTCCCCTCCTTCGTGAGGGAATCGTGCTGCGCACGCCGCCGCAGGCGGGGTGGTTTCTCCGGACTCCATAAAATGTAAGTATTTAGGTTCTTTAACAGAAGACCTTTGACCTTTTGTTTTATTTTTGATGATGTATTGAATCTTATTTTAAAACGCCCTTATTCCCCTCCTTCGGAGGGGTGCCGCAGGCGGGGTGGTTTATCCGGGCTCCATAAAATATAAGTATTTAGACTATATTAAATACAAGGCCTTTGACCTTTTGTTTTAAATTTTTGGTGCTGTTTTATTTCATTCTGAAAACAAAAAAGGACAGGACCTCGTCGGCACTAGGCGCTCGACCCTGAAAGCAAGTGGAAAGGGGAAGAACCACCCCGAAACGTCGCATGCGCAAGCGCATGTGACGTTCCACCCCTCCGAGGGAGGGGAATCAAGGGCGTTCCAATCTTAGGTTTTTTCGGTTCGCTTGATGTACAACGTATATCGTAATGTTTTAAATTCCCCTCCTTCGTGAGGGAATCGTGCTGCGCACGCCGGCGTAGCGACGGGGTGGTTTTACCGGACTCCATAAAATATAAGTCTTAAGACTATATTAAAAAGAAGGCCTTTGACCTTTTGTTTTGTTTTTTAGAGCTATTTTAGATTTCATTCTAAAAACAAAAAAGGATAGGACCACGTCGGTACCATGTACGCTCAACCTTGAAAATAAGTGGATAGGGGAAGAACCACCCCGTCACGTCGCATGCGCGCCGCGCCACCCCTCCAAGGGGGAGGGGAATTAAGGGCTGCAATCTTAAGTTTCTTCGGTTCGCTTGATATACAACGCATATCGTAATGTTTTTAAATAACCCTTCCAAAAGGGGAGTTAAGGGCGGCCGCAAATGCGGCCGCCCTTACAAAACACTATTATACCTATCTATTTATGCGCCAAACTATTATCACACAACTCAAATAAGTTTAGTCGCTCACTTTTAAGGTTTACTTCTTATAATACACCCTTTGCATGTAGTCATAGGACATGGCGGCGCTCTCTTTGTTTGTGTAGCGGCTCCGATCCAACTCGATGGTGTAATAGCCATCATACCCCACCGCATCCAACACCTCAAACACGCCCGGGAAATCCACGGAGCCTTGTCCGAGCTCACGGAAATTGGTGTAGACCTCCACCCCTGCCTGCATTCCTGCCGCCTCTATGCCTGCATCGTTTATGTCTTTCAAGTGGATGAACTTCACGCGGTCGGCGTATTTTTTAATGACGCTCACAGGGTCGCACTGCCCTGCCGTGAGGTGCGCTGTGTCAG
>CAYTOF010000106.1:0-2166 GCA_964439435.1 uncultured Oscillospiraceae bacterium | reverse complement strand
CTGTGTTTTCCATGATAAAATCGATTTCGCTCTCATACATGACTGTCGTGTTGTAGTGCGGGTGGATACAGGGCAAAATCCCGTGGGCATTTGTCATAGAGGCGATCTCGTTTATCGCCTTGAGGTTGTAGGCGAGCTCCTCTTCGTTTGCGGGCCTGCCCACTATGCCCGTTGCCTGCAAGTTCATCCTGTGGATGCCGCAGGCTTCCATAAATGCGAGCTTTTTGCGCACCTCGCCCACATCGTCGTCCCAGTTTCCCGACAGGTGAAAGTAAAACCCGTTGGGCTTGGCGCCGTATTCCTCGCACAGAGCCAAAAAGGGCTCCGGCTTTGCCTCGAAAACGTCAATCGCCGCGCGCACGCTTTCAAATGTGTCATATCCCACCGACACGATGTCCTCCAAAGCGCTTATGAACTGCTCCTTGGTGTCTGTCCCCCACTGCCAAACGGTATATGCAAGTTTTGCCTTTCCCATAATAACCTCCTTTTGGCCTTCTCAGCCCTTTAAGAGCAACTCCAGCACATACATCTCCAGTGCTTCATAGTCCCGCTCCTCGATGTACTGCGCCGCAAGCTCTCTGTCGTATTTGTCCACCTTTGCCTCCAAAAGCTTTACCACCCGCAGGGAGTTTTCCAGATGGCGGTAGCTCTGCTCGACATATTGGGTGCGCATGGCCTTGACATCCAATCCGACATACTCCCCGTTTGCACCGTAGTTGTTTTCTTTGAGCACTTTAATCTGATTGAAAGCTCCTCGCAGATTTTCAGCTCCGAAGGCCTTGTCCTGATCGTATCTGATGCTGTTTTGGTCGTTCAAATGCACACTCCAGAGCTTGCCCATCGCCAGGGCAAAGGCCATCTCATTTGCAGGGTCCAGCCCCGCGAGCACGGCATGGGCCGTTTCCAGCAGGCCGCCCACGCGGGAGGGGTCGTCGCTGGCGGCGGACACCGCCATCACATGGCCAAGGGTGCCGCAAAAGCTGCGGTCAATGGGCTCGTTCGGCTTTGGTTCTATGAGGATTTTGATGCTCTTGTCGTAGTTCAAAATCCGATTTATCGCATCTATCAGGCGGTGCACGCTCTCCACAGGGTCCTTGCTCTCGGCGCACAGGGTGCCCTCCCTGGCCAGCCACAGCACGAGCTTGTCACAGCCAAGCTCTCTTGCAATGTCGATGGAGCGGTAACTGCGCCACATGGCATAATCCCTGTCCGCGGCGCTGTTGCTGGTGAAACCGCCGTCTGCGGTGCGCGGGTCCATCCACAATCGCGGTGCGACAAATTCGGCCTTTAGGCCGTAGTCGTCCAGCATTGTCCGAACCGAGCGGGCCTTTGTGATGATTTGATTTTCAGTCAGGTCGTTTATCTCAGGTACCGCGTCGTCGTCGTGGAATTGAACCGCGTCAAACCCTATTTTTTTGAACTTTTTCAGCTTTTGGGCCAAGGGTATGCCGGGGCGCAAGTCCGGGCCGAAGGCATCTGCCCCTTCATGCACATTCCACGGGCCGACAGAGAATTTGAATTCGCTCATATAGTCCCCTCCGTTATTTATATGCTGACCCATTTGCGGGTCTTGTTGCTTTGAACTATGGCCTCCGTCAACTTTATGATTCTGTCCGCATCTTCAAAGGTCGCAAACAGAGGCCTCTCGGGTGTGGGCCTGCCCTCCAAAATGGCGGCCAGATGCTCATAGAAAAGGGCGATGTTGTTTTTAAAGGCATCGTTCCAGCCCTCGGGATGGCCTTTGGCAAGATAGGAGATAGCCGCCGCTTCCGGGTGCATCGCCCCGGGGTTGCGCATGATCTGCCTGTTGTCATCGTCTCGAAAGCCCATCCACATGGTGTCTGCACTCTCCTGGTTCCAGCGCAGGGAGGCCTTGCTGCCGTTGAGCTCAATGTCGATGAAACAACCGTGTCCCGCACTCACTTCGGAGACATAAAATACGCCGTGGGCGCCGTTTGCCATCTTGAAAAGCACGGCGCCGTAGTCCTCCGTTGTGATGGGCCGCTCTTCGTAGTCACCGTCTTTGCTGACGGAAAAGGTCTCAATCTGTCCTGCGGGTTTTTTGCGCACGGGTATGACCGTCACCAGATCCGAGCACACCTCTGTGATCTTCGAGCCTGTGAGGTGTTGGCACAGGTCCATCCAATGGGAGCCTATATCGGCAAT
>CAYTOF010000105.1:0-4026 GCA_964439435.1 uncultured Oscillospiraceae bacterium | reverse complement strand
TCTTTAATGACAATGGAAAAAGCTTAAGGTTACAGATAAAGCAATTGGTTTTTAAATACATGGAAAGTTCTGCTGAGTGTTCTCAAAACAGTGAGGGTATGAAGCAAGCTGAAATATTTCGAGCATGTGGTCTGGATTGGGGAGAATACCCGAATGCTACGTCATCTAATCAGCAGTACTGGATTGTAGCATTACTTCGAGAATTAGAAAAAGAAGGTCGAATTCAACGCGATAACGTTTCTAAGCGATGGAAATTAAAGTAAAAAGAGCTAACTGATCATCAAAAAATCAGTTAGCTCTTTTTCTATAAATAATTCAGATGTTGCCAAAACGTTGCCAAAAGCCTTTTTCGGATTTGAAAAATCCAGTCATATCAAGGCTTTACGGACTTTTCGGCATCATTCCCACTCGATTGTTGCCGGGGGTTTGCCTGTTATGTCGTAGACAACACGGTTGATGCCCTTCACCTCGTTTGTGATGCGGGAGGAAGCGTGCAGGAGAGCGGGGTGGGGGATCTGCGCATATTCGGCTGTCATAAAATCGCCCGTGATCACCGCTCGCAGGGCAAGGGTGCGCTCATAAGTGCGGCTGTCACCCGCGACGCCCACCGAGTGCAAATCGGTCAAGACCGCAAAGTATTGGCTCGGGAGCAAATCGCCTTTTTCCACCTCTTCGCGCCATATGGCGTCGGCATCCCGCAGTATATCCAGCTTTTCTGCCGTGACTTCGCCTATGATGCGTATGGCAAGCCCGGGCCCCGGGAAAGGTTGACGCGAAACAAGGGCATCGGGCAAGCCAAGCGTGCGCCCCACAACTCTGACTTCGTCTTTGAAAAGGCTGCGAAGGGGTTCAACCAAGCCGTCAAATTTGATGTCGTCGGGCAACCCACCCACATTGTGGTGGCTTTTTATTTTGGCGGTGCTGTCTTTGCCCGACTCAATCACATCGGGGTATATGGTGCCCTGGGCAAGAAATTTACAATCTCCGTGATTTCTAGCCTGTTCTTCAAAAACCCTTATAAATTCCTCCCCGATGAGCTTGCGCTTTCTTTCGGGGTCAGAAACGCCCTTTATTTTTTCAAGGAAACGCGCTCTGGCATCCACATGCACAAGCACCAGATCTTGTCTTGAAAACGCGCGTTCGATCTCCTCAGGTTCGTTTTTTCTCATAAACCCATGGTCCACAAAAATGCACACAAGCTGCCCGGGCAGAGCCTCTGACAGCAAAGCGGCACACACAGAGGAATCAACACCCCCCGATAGGCCGAGCAAAACCTTTTCATCGCCGACCTTTTCTCTGATGCTCTTGATCTGCTCGGAGATAAAGGTGTCCATATTGTAGCTGCCCTCCGCGCGGCACACGCGGAACAAAAAATTTGAAATCATTGCGGCGCCGTTCTCTGTCTGGGAGGTTTCCGGGTGAAACTGCAGTCCAAAGAGATTTTTCTTTGTGTCCTCAAAAGCGGCAAAAGGGCAGTCTCCTGTTTGGGCGGTGGCGACAAAGCCTTCCGGTAAGCGGACCACGGAGTCACCATGGCTCATCAAAACAGCTTGTTTGTTTGAGAGGTTTTCAAAAAGAGGTGATGCATATATTATCGAAATATCCGTTTTTCCATATTCACCGCAACCGTTGACGACCTCTCCGCCCAGAGCATGGGCCATATACTGGGCGCCATAACAGATGCCGAGCACCGGTATCCCGAGGTCAAATATACCCTCATCACACCTCGGTGCCCCTTCCTCAAATACACTTGCGGGCCCGCCTGAGAGCACGATGCCGATGGGGTTTTTCTTTTTTATCCTGTCCAAAGACACATTATGGGGCAGAATTTCGGAATAGACGCCGTTTTCGCGCGCCTTTCTTGCAATGAGCTCTCTGTATTGTCCTCCAAAATCCAAAATCAAAACCATCTGTCCCATATATTTCTCCCTTGTATCATTTTTTAAAGACAGCTTCTGCGATGCTCAAAGGTTCAAACTGCGGCATCGAAAAAGACATGTATCAAAAAGCTGTATTTTTAAATATTTTATCAGATTATGGCAAATCCTGTCAACTAAACCCGCATGTAAATCCGCCGTTGCATTTTCTCATCCCATCGGAGTCAATTATGATGGCAAAAGAGTTGCTTTTTCACGCCAAATAGCTGAAAACATACATTTTTTCAAAGGAGCTTATATAAATATCAAAGTCTTGACTTTTAAAGCATTTAGTGGTATATTTTTATGCGTGGACAGCTAATGCGCTGTGGATTGAGGCTAATCCGCGGCGCTGTTTTTATACAAATAAAACAAATGACAAAAACAGATATATTGTTTTACAAGGTCGGGTGAAAAAGATGAAAGATGTTCCAAAGCTTTTCGGGTGCATGGTGTTTAGCGACGCTGTTATGCGCCAAAGGCTGCCAAAGGAAACCTATGCTGCTTTAAAGCAGACAACCGCAAAAGGGCTGCCCCTGCAAATAGAAGTGGCCAATGTGGTGGCACGCGCCATGAAGGAGTGGGCCATTGAAAAGGGCGCCACGCACTTTACCCATTGGTTCCAACCCATGACAGGTATAACAGCCGAAAAGCATGACAGCTTCCTCTCCTTTGACAGTGATGGAGCTGTGATCATGGAGTTTTCAGGTAAATCCCTCGTGCAAGGCGAGTCCGACGCATCGTCGTTTCCCTCCGGAGGTCTGCGCGCCACCTTCGAAGCGCGCGGCTACACCGCATGGGACCCCACCTCCTATGCCTTCATAAAAGACGGCACCCTCTGTATACCGACGGCCTTTTGCTCCTACGGAGGAGAAGCTCTGGACAAAAAAACACCCCTGCTACGCTCCATGGAGGCCCTGGACAGACAGGCCATGCGCATACTGTCGCTCTTCAACGGCAACAGCGCCGCGCGTGTCATAACCATGGTCGGCCCTGAACAGGAATACTTCATAATAGACAAAGCGGTCTATGAAAAACGACCAGATCTCATTGCCTGCGGGCGCACACTCATGGGCGCCAGGCCGTCAAAAGGGCAGGAGCTGGATGACCATTATTTCGGCGCTTTGAAGCCGAGAATCTCAGATTTCATGAGCGACCTCGACACGGAGCTCTGGAAACTGGGAGTGCCCGCCAAGACAAAGCACAACGAGACCTCGCCCGCGCAACACGAGTTGGCCCCGATATACTCGACCACAAACATCGCCACCGATCACAATCAATTGATGATGGAGTTTTTGAAAAGGGTCGCGGACAGACACGGGCTTGTGTGCCTTCTGCACGAAAAGCCCTTTGCGGGTGTGAACGGCAGCGGCAAGCACAACAACTGGTCGATACAGACAGACACAGGCGTCAATCTCTTTGAGCCCGGCGACACGCCGTATCAAAATGCGCGTTTCCTGCTCTTTCTCATGTCGGTGATAAAGGCCGTCGACGAATACCAGGACCTTTTGCGCATATCCGTCGCAAGCGCCGGAAACGACCATAGGCTTGGCGTCCACGAGGCGCCGCCAGCTATCATTTCGGTCTTTTTGGGCGAGGAGCTGACAGCTATAATAGAGGCCCTTGAAGCGGGTACACTGTATCAAGACAAGGGCAGAGCGCAGATGGAGATCGGCGCTGTGGTGTTGCCCAAATTTCCACGAGACACAACGGACAGAAACAGGACATCTCCCTTTGCCTTTACCGGCGACAAGTTCGAGTTTCGCATGCCCGGCTCAAGCTTTTCCACGGCAGATATAAACACCGTTCTGAACACAATCGTGGCGCAGAGTTTGTGTGAGTTTGCCGATGTCCTTGAAAATGCCGAAAACTTTACAGAAGCTCTGGACGGCCTTGTCAGAGACACGATAAAAAAACACAAGCGAATCATCTTCAACGGCAACAACTATTCAGAAGAGTGGGCAGAAGAGGCAAGGGCGAGGGGCTTGCTCAATTTGAAATCGACTGTCGATGTTTTGCCGTATTATACCAGTGCCAAAAACATAAAACTCTTTGAAAAACACGGTGTGTTTTCTGAAAGTGAGTTGCACTCTAGGCATGAGATTCACCT
>CAYTOF010000104.1:3009-4088 GCA_964439435.1 uncultured Oscillospiraceae bacterium | reverse complement strand
TCTTGCAGCTATTATAGCAACTTATCTCTGTGTCCGTCAATGCGGGACTGGGTCATTTCTTCATATTTTCCTCTTTATATAATGTTAATTATTTTGTATTCAAGAAAAATAAAGAAGGAGATTTATGAGAAAAACATCTCATGGATTATTTTTGCTATTGCTTTAGTTTTGCTAATTTTAATTTCAATTATTTCTTTAATTTTGCTGAAATCTGGGAATAGTAGAACAAAGAAAGATATAGTTAATCTTGAAAGACCGGATGATACAGTATTAAGCTATATAATGACATATGTTATTCCACTAATTGCAAATGATGATAGCTCGACAGAAGTTTATATAGTAAATATTTTATTGTTTATTTTGATTGGATATATCTATCTAAAACTGAATTTAATATATTTGAATCCACTGTGGGCAATATTTGGACATATAGTATATCGTGATGCTAATAAAGATATGGTTATTACCAATCTTTCTAGAGAAGCACTTAAAAACAAGGAAAGTCTTTATGGATTTTATTTGAGTAATCATATATTTGTGGCACATAAGAAAGACAATATTGAAAAAAGTTAAAAAATAGATTTTTTGTTTTGAATAAGCCAATAATCATAAATCTTAGCGGTTTAGACCTAAAAATCTGAGCCGTTTTTTTTCCTCAAGAAAGGAGGTTGCCTGAATGGTAAATACGGTACCGAATTTACAAACGCATTGTTGGTTATCAAGGCTGCACACAGAACATTATTTGAGCAGGCCTTGCTCGATATGGGCATTGAGTACAAACGCATACGCATCGCTACGCCCAGACATAATGGCAAGGTCTAGAGAAGACACAGAACTGACGAACAGCATTTTTACAGGTATATGAGAATGTTTTCCCTTCCCGATGGTCGCGCACAACTCGCGGTATACCAGAGACAATCCAACAAGCACATCATGACATGTCTTAACTTTAAATCGCCGCTTCAACTCCTTGAGCTTTACCTTCACATCTTTTAATCTACTTTGTCACCTATCATTAACACTCTTACATTTATGCAATACTTGATTGTTTCAATTGTGTTGAATCCGGTGCTTTTTCA
>CAYTOF010000104.1:0-2999 GCA_964439435.1 uncultured Oscillospiraceae bacterium | reverse complement strand
ATAATAATTAATGGTATTATTAACAAAATTTCGTTTGTTTTGTCAAAGCAGCGAAATTTATATAATAAAGCAAAATAACAGACCATATCACAGACAAACGGAGGACAAAAGATGAGTTTGAGCGCAAACATAAATGAAATGGCATCTCTCATATGGGCGATTGCTGACAAACTGACAGGTGTTTATAAACCCCATGAATACGGCGAAGTTATTTTGCCCATGACGGTTATACGCCGTTTTGACAGCGTTCTTTCCAACACCAAAGCAGATGTGCTTGAGAGATATGGGAGCGTCAAAACTCTGCCTATGCGTGATGTGTTGCTGCGCAAAGCCTCCAGCCATGCCTTTTACAACACAAGCAAATACGATTTTACAAAATTGCTCGACGACCCGGACAACATTGAGGCAAATTTTCGGGATTATCTGAACGGATTTTCTGAAAATGTGCGGGACATTATAGAAAAGTTCAAATTTGATGGGCATATCACAAATATGGCAAACAAGGGTATCCTCTATATTGTCATCAAGGAGTTCACATCGCCAAGAGCAAATCTGCACCCGAGTGTGATATCCAACTTGGAAATGGGATACATATTTGAGGAGATAATCCGCAGGTTTTCAGAATCTCACAACGAGGACGCCGGGCAGCACTACACCCCCCGCGAAGTCATTGAGCTGATGGTCAACATTCTGTTTTATGATGACAATGACGTGCTCTCCGGTGCAAATGTGGCAAAAACCATTTATGACCCTGCATGCGGAACAGGGGGAATGCTTTCTGTTGCCGAGGAATACCTGCATAGATTGAACACCTCCACGGAGCTCATGGCTTTTGGACAGGAAATCAACGATCAGACCTTTGCCATTTGTAAGGCGGACATGCTCATAAAAGGGAGCAATGCCGATTTTATAAAAGACGGCAACACGCTTTCCGACGATCAGTTTGCAGGCCAAGTCTTTGACTATATCCTGTCCAATCCTCCCTTTGCCGTGAGTGGAAGAACGAAAAAGCCAAGGTGGATGCCGAAGCAAAACTCGGCTTTGGCGGTCGATTTGGCGCAGGGCTGCCCTCCGTCGGCGATGGGCAGATGCTGTTTCTTTTAACAGCCATCTCAAAGATGAAAGACAAAAAAGACGGCGGTAGCCGTATCGCCATCATCCACAACGGCTCTCCCCTATTTGTCGGCGATGCCGGCAGCGGGCCGTCTGAAATTCGCAAATACATTTTGGAAAATGACTTGCTTGAAGCCATAGTGGCTCTGCCAAATGATATTTTCTACAATACGGGCATTGCAACCTATATTTGGGTGCTGTCCAACAAAAAATCCGGCACAAAACGCGAAGGCAAGGTGCAGCTGATCAACGCCAACCACCTTTTTGAAAAGCGCCGCAAGGCGCTGGGCAACAAGCGCAACGACATCCCGCAAGACGCAATTGCCGAGATAACGCAGCTCTATGGTGATTTTAAAACAAGCGAAATCAGCAAAATATACAACAATGCCGAGTTTGGATTCACAAAAATCGTTGTGGAGCGGCCTTTGTATGATGAAAAGGGCGAGCTTGTGCTGAAAAAGGGCAAAAAACAGCCCAATACCTCCTTGCGTGACACCGAAAACGTGCCCCTGACTGAGGACATAAAAGAATATTTCAAGCGCGAGGTTTTGCCCTTTGTGCCGGATGCCTGGATTGACAAGTCAAAATCCAGAGTTGGATATGAAATCCCATTCACCCGTTATTTTTATAAATACGAAGCCCCAAAACCCTCTGCGGAGATTATGAAGGAGATTTTGGAGATTGAGGCAGAACTAAGCGGTGCTTTGGCGGAGGTATTTGATGTTTGAATTTATATTTGAATTTATGACAGAACCCCTCGGACTGCCTGTTGAGATTTATTGGGAATACCTTATATTGGCCGCCCTTGGTTTCATCGCATATATTTATGCATATGAAATAGTCGGTAGGATATACAGATCAGGGCACATTTCCGGCTATATATCAGGTTCTTTTTTACACTGGGTCATTAGAACATTGTTTTTTGTGGTCACATGGGCAATTTCTTATGGTGTGATTTGGCTTGGAAAACTTGTTTTTGCACATTGGCAGGCTATATTGATCGGCCTCGGCATTGCCACGGGGGGCAGCGGGCTTTTGGCCTTGGCTTTGTTTGCACATGCGAAAATCAAGAAAAGCAAGGCGGTGAAAAGCGATGCGTGAGATGAAAGACAGCGGCATAGAGTGGATTGGGGAAATACCAAAGGATTGGGATATCATACGCAATAAAAATGCTTTTTCATGTGACAAATCTCTTGTCGGAGATAAATCAAATCTTATACAGCTACTGTCTCTAACAACAAAAGGGATTCGGAAAAAGGATATTGAAAATGCTGATGGAAAGTTGCCAGAAACATTTGAGACTTATCAATATGTAGATGCAGGAAATATTGTAATGTGTTTATTTGACTTGGATTGCTCCGCAGTATTTTCTGGAATCAGTCTGTATGATGGAATGATTTCGCCGGCATATAGAGTTCTTGCTTGTAAAAATAATATAGCTTCTCGCTATGCTGATTACTGGTTTAGATACATTGCAGATGGAAGGAAATTTAAACACTATGCAAAAAACATTCGATACACACTAAATTTCAATGAATTTGCTGACCTTCCTCTATTGCTGCCCAAACTTATAATCCAGCACCGCATCGCCGATTATCTTGACGACAAGTGTGCTAAAATTGACTCAATCATAGAGCGAGAGCAAGCGGTTATTGAAAAGCTGAAAGACTACAAGTTGTCGCTAATCACAGAGACGGTCACAAAGGGCTTAAACCCGGATGCCCCGATGAAAGACAGCGGCATTGAATGGATTGGAGAAATACCGGAGCATTGGGAAGATGCAAAATTAAAATATACTTGCTATATAAGAGCAAGGCTCGGGTGGAGAGGTTTAAAAGCTGATGAATATGTCGAATTCGGATTTCCTCTTTTATCTGCTTTTAATA
>CAYTOF010000103.1:0-4258 GCA_964439435.1 uncultured Oscillospiraceae bacterium | reverse complement strand
TTGATGCCATCTATGAGAATTATCTCGCCAAATGGGATAAGCTGCGAAAGCTGTCCGTGTCCCCCTTTAACAACGAAGAGCAAGTTGGCGAATTTCTCAGAGGTTCAAATATTGTCTATTACAGCAAACCGCGAGCTGAGTTTTTGACCAATCCCGGCCCCCTGGACGAAAGCGGTATAAGAGGCTGTTTCAAGGCGATCGCTCTGGCTGCCCGCGGTTGCATCCTCGAAGTGGCACAACGCGAAGCCGGCACCATCTATTGCGATCCGGAGCGGGGCCGTGATTATGTTCGACTTGCCAAAGAGGCAATCGAAGAACACTGGCAGCCCTAACCGGTTTCATAAGTGAACCGTACAGTATGCTGAATAATGCGGAATTTTTACTCAATACTCTTGCGATTTCCGCTCAAAAAAAGACACCATGTTGCAAGTCTTGCGCCGATAATATTCGATTATTTCCCACTTAACTTTTCAACCACAATGCTAATCTGTTCAGGTGTAGGCTCCCAATCAAATTTAATCTCTATGATACAGTCCTCATAACATAGCAGATACCAATTCATCGGTCCGCTGTTTCGCGCTACTAACCGATATACCTCTTGCGCGCCCCATGGAGCGGCGTCCTGCGCTTCATAGACATTCTTGGAGCCCTCTTGAATACGGTCATCGCTTGTATCATCCTGTTCGCGCAGTAAGCGGTCTTTGCAAATATCATAGAGGAATGGAAGTTTAATGTCTGTGATCGTGTATTCCAAGTGCGGCATATCCTTGAAGTTTTCCGCGTCCAAACGGGGATGTTGGCTCATTACAAACTGTGCCAACAACAGAGATTCGCTGCTTCTCTGACCCACACCCGGGCTGACGCATACAGAGATAAGCCTACCATGTATATGATTGTAATTAAAGTTGTGACATCAATGTAAAAGATACAAATGACATAGAACTCAACGGAAGCGGTGCGACGGGCAATTGATTAGGTTGCAAAAACGCCTTGGCTATTTATCTTCGGAAAATCATGAGAAACAGAGCTTTGTAGCGTAACTTGCATCCGGATTCACGGGTCTATGCGTAAAGGAGTGCGTTAATGTACAATCTCGCAGACAAATTATGGCATTATTTATCACAGACAAGGGCATATTCATCCATGTCATTTTTAGAAAGGTTGGAATTTATCATCCATTGCGGATTGGCCCATATAGTCCCTTCGGTTCCTCTATATGAAAACACAGTGGCTTATGCGCTGTTGGGTCACCAGCGGAAGACACAAAAACGCATCAGCGAAACCTTGCTTGCAGAGATGGCGCGTTTGACACAACAATTTAAGAAAGCAAATGTGCATGTTGTCTTTTTCAAGGGTCCTTTGCTGGGCGAACTGCTGTATGGAGATATTCATCACCGCCCAACATCCGACATTGATCTGTTTGCGGAGTATGACCATGTTGCCCCGATGATGGAACTCTTACAAAAGGCGGGATATATGGCTGTCAGTGGTGGAGAGTATTCCAAAGATGATTATTTATACGATTTCCATAAAGGCGATTTGCGCACTAAACTCACATGCAGGCATTCTGCTTGCGTGAGAAGACAGGGTGATGCGTGTTATACAGTGGAACTGCACGCAAATCCATTCCGCAACTACGAAAAGTGTACAAATGAAGATTTGCGTAAAACATCCATCCAAATTTACGCTAACATGCGGTGGCAAGAGTACGCAGAAAAAACCTTTCCTGTACCGGGCTATATCGATTTATTTTTGATGCTTTGCAGTCACTTTGCGCGACATACACTGGAGGAGTTGTCTAGGTTCTGTTCGTCCGAGGATATGGTATACCCTATCAGACTGCAGCATTTACATGATCTTGCTTTGTATTACATTCAATTTCAAGACAAGCTTACTTCTCCCCAGCTTCTCGAAATGGCAAAACAATACACCTGCACAGCAGATTTGGCTTTTGCAATCAAGTATCTTTCTGAAATCTATGGCATTGCACTTTATGATGAAATCGGAGTTGCGTGTTTATCCTTTGCGCAAAAGGATATTGAAAACAATATTTATATCGACATAGTGGAGAATTTATGCGCGGAAGAACTATTTCTTGGAAACCGGATTACCGCATTGTCCAAGCTTAAAGAACAAAATACTCCGGTGAAAACCTATCGCTGTCAACCCTTTGATGAAACGATTTTGCCGGAAGCTGATTGCGAAGTTTGTGAAAACTTTGACCGCTCTTATCCGGCGATGGCTACACGGCCTCCTTTTAGTTTTTTTTGGGGTGCTTCGTTGTCCGCCACAACCTTGTCCCTCTGTGTTTCCATTCCGGTAAATGAAGTGGCTTTTTTTCCTGCGTCCGGCGGGGTAGAGCGGGCAAACACCTCCATTTGGATTTATCTCTGTGCAGATTGCAACAAAAAAGGTGACATGCATTGTTGCAACATTCATGAAATGAGCATCTTCAAAAAGAATAGGACATTGCACGCCACAGTACACCACCGCGCAGATGAACCTCCATCGGATATTCCCATTTCACTGCGGGATGGCAGATATATTGTATATCCGCGAATAGAACTCCCGCTTTTCGGTCGGAAGACGATTCGTTTCATGATATCCCGAGAGATTTCACTCCGCTCTCCCGGCACTGGAAATCCATGCAACTTTGCGTTGCGCTGGGTCGACAGTGTTGCTGTTTCTCATAAAACTTGTCTCAGCTTTGGCGAATTGCAGGCAAACCTTTAATTCTCTCTTCTTGAATGTTTGTATGGAAAGAAATTCAAGACAAACGAATAATCGACCTAATCAAGAAAGTTTTGAAAAGCGTAGATATGAGAAAAAGATGGAATCTACATCCTTAGGGCAACTGAACACAGCATGATTGTTCAAGGCATGTACAGTCGCTTTTCCAGCTCGAGATAGCGCGCAAAACGCAGATCCATGAGGTTTTGCAACTTGGAGCAGGGCGTGATCGTGTCTTTGGCCATATAGGTGCAGCATGATTTTTGGTTTTGCTTCTCTGCCAAAGGTCGTAAACAGCTCGCCGCCTATCAGCGCAAATCGAGCCACCACATGATGACTTGCCTAAACTTCAAATCCCCGCAGCAAATCCTTGAGCTTTATATTAACTTCATTTGATCGGCTTTTGTTACTTGTGCTCAACACGCCTCCAAAAATGCTGGTGAATTCCCAAAATTATTTTATATTTTATTGATAATTCTGTTGACAAATAAAAAGCTGAGGAGTAAAATAAGTATAATAAGTTTTCTGAACGAAAAAGGCTGGTTGAAACAGGAGAATTTGCTATGAAAACAGCGGGAAATCGTTCGCGATTCAGTTGTCCAAGCGGACACATATGGGCATATGACAATGGATTTCCATTGCCGTTATTATCCATGCGAAAAACAGTACGGACATGAAATAGCGTAAAGATAGGGTGCAATCAGCCTGTCTTTACGCTATTTTTATTGGAGGCTTGAAGGGCTATAGAACAGCGTTGTCATTTAAGGCTTTGCGGTTTGGTAGAGAGTATGAATATGGGCGTTTTCGCAGTAGGTTATTTTCCTATATTGTAAAATCTGTGTTATTCGGCGGTAAGGATCAAAATTATTTTCCGACCCATGTTTTCCGGGGTATGTGTTCATCGAATCGAACAAGCCAACGATGGAGTTTATGGAGGACGCTTTTCCGGCGGTGTCTAAGCTGAAAGACGCTTACAGGTTTTTATGTTACAGCGACAGGTACGACATCGCCATGCGGGAGTAAGAACGAGCCACATTAAACAGGGTGTTTGAGGAGAATGACCGTTGTATAGACATATCGAAAGGGTTTCAGGTGGGCAATTCCGTAAAGGTTATATTGGGGTCGCAAATGGAGCAAGAAAGCATAATACAAAGGATAAACAAAGGTAAGCAAGAAGTGGTTATATCGGTGGCGATGTTTGGCACGGCAGTTCCGGTGTCGGTGAGATTGGGAGTTATTGAGAAAATCAATTAGTAATCTGCTTTACAAGCAAGATTGAAAATAAAAATTATGACGGAAGTAACATTTGTCAAAGGCCAAAACATAAATAATAATGCTTGTTCATTTGACGGAGATTGGTTTTATGCCCACAATGAATATGAAAAATGCTCTTATAAATCCGATGAAAAAGCTAAAATGCTATATAATCTGTTTGATAACCGTATGACACTCACAGATATTGTTGATTATTTTAAGGTAACCTCTAATAATTGATTTTTTAAATTGATATTTTGCAGTTCAGGCAGTT
>CAYTOF010000102.1:0-4605 GCA_964439435.1 uncultured Oscillospiraceae bacterium | reverse complement strand
ACAAACAGAAACGCAAATATGATAACAACAAAGTCAAGCCCAAGTTTGAAGGCGGCATCAAAGTCAAACTTTAAGAAAGTGGGGGCAAGAGATGGCGGAAGTGAGAGTATCCCGGATGGTATAAGGCTAAACTTGCTAGCCTCAATGTCGACAACATACAAACCTGTCAGCTGGCAAATTATGCCCAGAGCATAAGTGCCAAGAATGCCCCACAAAAGCGCACCTTTAACTTTTTTGTGGTACATGATGATTGTTCCTATAAGGCCGATAAAAAACAAAATAGCCGTAATATCATGCAGATTTCCAAGTCCCACTAAAACGGCATCATCATTTACAACTATCCCGGCGTTTTGAAAACCGATAAAAGCAATAAAGAGGCCGATACCGACAGTAACGGCATGCTTTAAGTTTTCAGGAATCGCATTCAGTATGGCCTCTCTGAATTTGAAAAGAGACATCAATATGAAGATGATACCTTCGATAAATACAGCTGTCAGTGCGATTTTCCAACCGTTTTCACCGTATTTCAGAGCAACTGAAAATGCAAAGAATGCATTGAGCCCCATGCCTGAGGCAAGTGCTACAGGATAGTTTGCCATAAATGCCATGACAATCGTAGCTATAGCAGCTGCTGCGGCAGTAGCTGTGAATACGGCACCTTTGTCCATTCCTGTGATGGAGAGGATGTCCGGGTTGACAATCAGGATGTAAGCCATGGTCATGAAGGTGGTGATACCTGCAATGATCTCAGTCTTTACATCAGTCTTGTGCTCTTTCAGCTTGAAGGTCCGTTCCAAAAAATTGTTCACTACTCTTCCCCCTTGTTTTATTCAGGTCTTGTAAAAAAAGTAAAAAGACACATTGATTCATGACCTGAGTGAATCCATATGCCTTTGTGTTCGGGCATACCCGAACAAACATGCAAATCACCCATAGCTTGGCAGTTACGGCTGCCATGTAGAGACTCCCAAACCAATTATCGGGAATATATGAGGCTTACAATTACAAAAGTAATATATCAAAGACTGCCGGCAATGTCAAGATTTTTTCGGCATATTTTTTAATTTTTTTATTTTATAATACCCCTTGTCTTTATCTCGCTTGCATGTTTCCATTTCCTCCGCAATTGCAAAACCAATAAAATTCCTTTAATTTCAAATTTTACTGCTCTGCTTGGTATTCTCATGGTATAATATGTTCAAAACACCTTAAAAAACAAAACTGCAATTGCAGGCACCTTTTTATCTGCAATTGTCAAATCATATGGAAACTTGAAAAACTTAGTGTTGTTGAACGGATAGATATCTTTGTCCGATGCAGCACAAAAGGAGGAAGCATGAAAATAGATTTACACACTCACACAACAAGGCACTCCGGTTGCGCCCGAGGAGAGCCGCACAAAATGGCAGAGGCCGCAATTGAAGCAGGGCTTGACGGCATAGTTTTCACAGAACACGATGCCTTGTGGGATGACCAAGAACTCAACGCACTAAAACAAGAGTATAAAAGCCTTGTCATTTTAAACGGCATCGAAGTGAATATCGCCGAAGACGAACACATCCTTGTTTATGGTGTTTTGGATCCGAGTTTGTTTTATCCCAAAATGCCCTTAGAGGAGTTAGATGCCATCGTCAGAAAACACAATGGCCTAATGGTCATAGCCCATCCTTTCAGATACAAGGACAATGTTGCCAAAGAAGTTCTCTCATGCAATGTTGAAGGCGTGGAGGTGATGAGCAACAATATTCTATCCTACACAAAGATAGGCATAGACAGTCTGTTATTGCGTAAAAAATTCATCAAAGTCGCCGGTAGCGATGCTCATGGCGAAGCCTTTGTCGGGCTCTTTGCCACCGTTTTTAACAGTAAGATATCAAATGAAAGAGATCTCGTAAAAGCAATCAGAGAGGACAAGCACAAGCTCTATGTGAACAGACCGATTATAGAGGACAAAAACAACAGCATTCGTCAGGCAATCGCTTATGGTAAAGAGCTTCTTGCCCAAGGACTGCCCGACGATGAGGTGCGCAAACTTGCAAAGCTCTCTCAAAAGATGCTGGAAGCCGCAAAAAACGATGAGGAGCTGTTCTTCTATATTTAAAGATGCTCTCACTCATCCTTCAGCCTTATTGTTGTCTGCAAAAATTTTCAACACTTTATAAGTGAGGTTATATGTCTAATTTAAACATCCCCTGTCTTGACAGTCTTTGCGGCGCATTGGGGAGCATATGCGGCGCAGTGCGACCTTTTCAAAGCGCCCCCGCATTGGAAACACTAACCGAGTATGCAAGCAATGTATTCGGTTTTAAAAAGGCAGACAGAGTCTTTATGTATCATCCGGACGCCATCGGTGCCTGGATATTTCATAAATACGATTTTTTGCTCAAAAATGTAAAAGAGTGTACAGAGCTTGAAGTTGCCTTCAAAGCTGTCATGCCCTCAGTCACACCTGTCTGCTTTGCAACAATGTACACAGGCTCAATGCCCTCTGTTCACGGTATAGTCAAATACGAAAAACCTGTTTTGAAGATTGACACCCTCTTTGACGCCTTGATACGGTCAAGCAAAAAAACTGCAATCGTGGCTGAAACAAACTGCAGCATAGCAAGGATTTTTCTTGAAAGAGATATGGATTATTATATATACGACACGATTGCTGCGGTGAATGCAAAAGCTGTTCAGTTGATTTGTGAAGATGCGCACGATTTCATTTGTGTTTATAACGGCAATTTCGACTCTACAATGCACAAATACGGCCCCGAAAGCATGGAGGCTCTCTCTGAACTCAAGGCAAATGCCGAGAGCTTTGCGCTCTTTGACGAGTTGATTTCCTCCCATTGGAGACACCACAACACACTTATTGGATTTGCTCCCGACCATGGATGTCATAGCGGTGCGGACGGCAAAGGTACACACGGGCTGGATATTCCGGAAGATATGTACATAGTCCACCTATATAAAGCTCAAAAAGCTGTATAAGCAAAATTTTTCTTTATTGTATATTGAATTCAAAATTCACATCCGATATTTTAAACCACAACGTTTTTCAAATGTTTTTTGAAAAGTTCTGTGGCTATGGCAATTTGCTCCTATTTCATTTATAATGGGAGGTAGCCAATAACAATGCTTAAAATGCTTTCGATGGAGCTGTTCTTCGAAAACCAGCGAGAGGAAGGTTTTTCTCATGTTTGAAAAAGTGCTTTTCCGCCCGGGTATGTTCGGATCTGCTTTTTTCCGCATACCGGTACTGTTTACCACCAGCCGCGACACGGTGCTTGCGGTCATCGACGACCGTGCGGAGCTCATCAACGACAGCCCAAACCACATCAACAAGGTTTTGCGACGCAGTTTTGACAGCGGCGATACTTGGACCGAGATGGAATATGCCGTGAAACTCCCGGGATTTGGCATTGATGGGCCCGGCGCGATAGATACAGCTGTTTTTGAAGACGAACAAAACAACAGAATCTGGATGTTCTACACCCTTTGCCCATCTCATGTCGGGTCAGAAAACGCCGTTGCGGGCACAGGCCACGACGCTGTCGGTCGCTTGATTTTGACAGACGCCAAAAAAAAGAAGTACTATCTTGAGGATGGCAATGTCTTCAAAGAAGACGGCTCTCCTACAGACTGCACCGTGAGCGGTCAGGGGTATATCTTCGAAAACGGGAAAGAAAAGGGGCATATCTACCTTTCAGATTCGAAATTCGGTGTGTTGCCGACATGCTATCTCCAGGCTGTATGCAGTGATGACGAAGGGGAGACCTGGTCTGATCCGATAGATTTGACCGCACAGGTCAAAGAGGATTGGATGCGCTGTTTTTGCGTGGGCCCCGGCATAGGCCTGCAAGCCAAGCACGAACGCTATCGCGGCAGGCTTTTGGTGCCCCTATATTTCAGCAATAAAAACGGAGTGCTCTCCTGTGCGGTGATATACAGCGACGACAACGGCAAGACTTGGAAGCGGAGCAAATCCCCAAATGACGGCAGAGTCTTTGCAGGCAAAACAATCGATGTCCAAACCGTCGACACACCTCTTGCGGAACTCAACGAAGCTCAGATAATTGAGCTTTCTAACGGCGATTTCGCCCTATATATGCGCGCCCACCCAAATCTTGGTTCTATCTCCATAGCCATAAGCAAGGACGGATGCGAGAGCTTTGGCAAAGTCGTCCAGAGTGATGTGCTGATAAGCCCAAGCTGCATGTCCTCCATACTCAAACACCCGCAAGACCCCGGCATCTGGCTGTGGTCCAACCCCGTTCACGAAAGCAAACGCATCAACGGCAAAGTCCTCCTCAGCCGAGATGAGGGGAAAACCTGGGAGATGGTCAAAACCATCGAGGAAGGGTCTTTTTCCTACTCCTGCCTGTCTGTGCTCCCAAGCGGTGAGCTTGGTATATTTTGGGAGGGGGACGGCAGCAAGAGGATGGCTTTTACAAAATTTCCTTTAAATCTCTAAGACTCCAAGGCCTGCCCTTATACCGGGCTTTGCATGTATAAATAACACTTTTCCAAACTCAACATCACACACATATCCATAAAGCTTTCGGCACAAAATAAATCAAAGGGAGATTTTATGAAAAACATCAAAATTGCCGGTCA
>CAYTOF010000101.1:0-4620 GCA_964439435.1 uncultured Oscillospiraceae bacterium | reverse complement strand
TTTGTACCTGATACTATAAATCAAAATTTATCTGGAGTTTTTAGAGGTTACCATAATTTAGTATCTATTGTTTAGCTGGCGACTGTATATATCTTTTCGCTTGTAAATTAAATAACTCTGCATAATAACCATTCAGAACCAACAACTCTTTATGACTGCCTTTTTCAATTATTTTTCCGTTATTTAAAACTATAATTATATCTGCATTGATAATACTTGATAGCCTATGTGAAATTATAAGCGAACTTCGATTGTTTGATAATTGCTCAAACTGTTTGAAAATCTTTTCTTCGGCAAAAACGTCAAGTGAAGCGGATGGTTCATCTAAAACTATAAAATTTCTATCTGAAAAAAATACTCGTGCAAGCGCAACTCTTTGCCATTGACCACCAGACAATTCCTTACCATCGGAATCAAAATATCTTGTTAGTGAAGTTTCAAGTCCTTTTTCCCAATCTATAATTAAATCGTCTAATTCACTTTTACTTATTGCGTCATTAATTCGTTTGTCGTTATCCATATTTAAATAATCAGATAACGCTACATTTTCACGTAACGAAAAACTGTATTTTATAAAATCTTGAAACAAAACGCTGAATATTGCCCTGTATTTGACTATATCATATTCTTTTATATCGATACCATCAAGTAATATTTGTCCATCGTTTACATCATAAAGTCGAAGCAAAAGTTTAACGATTGTACTTTTACCCGAACCATTTTCTCCAACTAATCCTATAGTTTGGCCACGTTTTATAGTAAACGTACAATCATCAAGAATATAGTCGTCTTTGCCAGGATATTTAAAACATACATGTGAAAAAGTTATCTCTTTAAATTCTTTGGGTTCAAGAATACCGCTTTTTTGAATCATTGGTTCTAAATCAAGAAACTCTTTAACAGTGGAAATCTGTAGAAAAGCGTTCTGTGCATGACTTAATGTACTTATTAAACTCATTGTGCTATTGTAAAATTCATTAAAAACGGATATAAAAAATATCGCATCTCCTAAATTAATAATATTTTTTGCCAGTTTTTCAATTATGAGAAGATATAATAAGATTTGGTTTATAAATGTAGATATCAATAAACTTATAAGCGTAAAACCAGTTGCTTTAAAAGTGTTTTTTTTGCTTCTTTTATACCACTCCTCCCATGTTTTTACATATTTATCGAGAAAAAAATCTTTTAAATTAAAAATTCTTATGTCAAAACTACTATTTATATTGCGAAATAACCCTTTATAATAATTCATTTTTCTATATAAGTTAACATTCTTTTCTCCAAAAGTATTATTCATTTTATTAACCCTTATTTTTAAGATAAATATCGGAAGAGACAAAATTAATATAAGAATTACATATAATATATTTAATTTTGCTAATAAAACCAATGCAATTATAAAAGAAATAGAATTTTGAAGTGTCCAAAAAACAGTATCGCTCATGCTGATTATTGAATACTTTATATCTCCTGCACGATTTAATTTATCCATTAATTTACTGGAATCATAAAAAGCTAAATCTACTTCGGCAAATTTTTCTATCATTATATTTTCTATAAAAATAGTTATTCTATCATTATATTTAAATCCTACATATTCTGAAATTCTTCCAAGTGCTTGCATTAATAAATAAAAAACCAAATATACAATAATATTAATAATTAAAAATTTTATATTATTGTTATTATCTATATTTGTAAGAATATTTATTATATTTCGCCAAATATAAATACTTACGAACGGTAAAAAAGACAATAAAATAGATATAATAAATTTTAATACGAAAAATTTACGAGAAGATATGTATGAAATTTTTAAACTGTAAAAATAATTAGAAAAAAATGATTTAACTATTTTCACACTACTTGCCCTCCTCGTTTGCTTCTTCTGATTTTATTTTGTATTTTTCGGCTTGAAGAGTATACATCTGCGCGTAAATACCATCACGATTCATTAATTCATTATGAGTTCCACTTTCTATTATTTGCCCATTTTCTAAAAACATAATTTTATCTACAAGCATAATACTTGATAATCGGTGGGAGATTAATAATCCACTTTTATTTCCACATAAATTGGAAAATGAATTAAAGATTTGCGATTCTGCTTTGGGATCAAGAGCGGCTGATGGTTCATCAAGTATAATAAATGGCGCGTTTTTAAAAAATGTTCGTGCTATCGCGATTTTTTGCCACTGTCCACCAGATAATTCCACTCCATCGTCTTCAAAAGAACGTGTAAGCGGAGTATTATGTTTTTTATCCCAATTTTCTTGTATACTGTCAAGTCCACTTGCATTTGCAGCATTTATGATAGAATCTATTTTATCTATATTTTCGAGATTAGATAGTGCGATGTTTTCCGCAAATGTCAACGAATAATGAATAATATCTTGGAAACATGCGCTGAAATTTTCGCGGTATGAATTAACATTGTAATCTTGTATATTTACTCCATTTATTAATATTTCACCTTCATCAGGCTCATACATCCGTAATAACAGTTTTACTATTGTGGATTTTCCTGCTCCATTTACTCCTACTAATGCGATTTTATCACCGTTTTTTATATTAAAGGATAAATCCTTCAATATAAAAATTTCTGTATTTGGATATTTAAAAGTTACATGGTTAAAAGTTAAATCGAAACCATCTAATTGTGAAAATTGTAAATGTTCGCTGCTTTCATTATTCTCGTTTTCCCAATTAAAAAATTCAATAACATTTAACACTCTTGGCAAAAATATACTGTTATATGTCATAAATGATCCTACAAGTGAACTAATATTATTTGAAATAGTAAATATACCGGCAGTAAAAGCTGCAAGACCCCCTATTGATAAATCGCCAGTATACATTTTATAAATTAAATAGATATATAATACTATATATCCTATACTGTTTAATAATGTTGAAAAATTTAATATTTTAAAGCCTTTTCGGAATATTCTTTCTCGTTCGTTAAATATTTTATTCCACAATTCATTGAACTTATTTTTGAAAGGTTTTGTCAAATTGTATAATCTTAAATCTTTTGCGTAATAGGATTGTGTTAATATACCATAATAATAATTTTTCTTTCTATTTTCTGGTATCGAATCAATAGAAAACTGATTCATTTTTATAGCTTGGATATTATTAATTATTACGCCGGGTATTGTCGTTAATATATAAAATAAAGCAATAATAGGATAGTACACAAATATAATTGATATCATCGAAATGAAAATTATTAAATATCGAGGAATGTTAAGAAAATAAGTAAATGAACCCGAAATATTAAAGCCGCTTTCTACAACTGTTTGGATTATATCAAGGCTTTTTTTATCTTCGAGATATTTTATTTTCATTTTTGAAAATTTATCTGTTATAATGGTTGTTAAATATTTCTCGTTTTTTTCTCTTATAAAGTTTGGAATTGTCATCCCCATTTCGGTAAAAAGAGAATTTACAATTATAAGAATGAATAATAATATAATATATTGCCAGACTTCTGAACTTTTAGTATTATTATATATTTCAGCTAATCCATCAATAATGTTTTTAGATAATATTATTATAATAGCAGGGATAAGTGAGGTTGCGATATTTATCGCCGCATAACACATAATAAACAATGGTGTATTTTTGAACAGTATTTTTGCAACAAAAATGTTCGCCTTTAATAAATTATATATTGTATTCTTTTTCATATGTCCTGCCCCCAATAATTGTACCAACCTCAATATTAGTCTTGCCCTTGTTCAACACACTCAGCCATTGACTGCTTGACTACATTTTACCGCTTTGGACTTGTGCTGTCAAGGGTGGCGGAGCCGCTTGTCGGCGAACCTTGACAGAATAAAGACAAATCGGTACGCTCCTTCAAGCAGTCAGCGGCACAACGCTTTGTGGCGCAGGCGGTCTGCCGCCTAAGCTCGAATGCGGCCGCACCTCGTTGTAGTACCGCACCCATCGCGCAGTCAAAACCTGTGCCTCATACATATTTCCAAACAATTCGCCGTTTAAGAATTCATCTCGCATCCGCGAGTTAAAGCTCTCGCAAAAGCCGTTCTCCCAGGGACTTCCCGGCTCAATATAGGTTGTGATGACCCCTGCATTTTGCAGCCATTGCCGCAGTCTTTTTGCAACAAATTCAGGTCCGTTGTCACTGCGAAGATACTCCGGTGTCCCGTGCAGCAGCATCAGGGCCGACAGCGCCTCAATCACATCGTTATTGCGCCAGCTACGGCGCGGAACGCTCGCTAAACACTCGTGGGTGTACTCGTCAATAATATTCAAAAAGCGTATTTTGCGATGATCCATAGTCCTATCCTCAACAAAGTCATAACTCCAAACATGGTTTTTACGCTCTGCGCGAAGCCGGACAAAGCTGCCGTCGTTTAGCCATAAACGGCGCTTTTTTGTCTGTTTTTGAGGCAGCTTCAGCCCTTCCTCGCGCCATATGCGCTCCACCCGCTTGTGGTTGATGAGAACGCCGTGGTTTCGCAGCATGTGGGTTACCGCCGTAGCTGCAAGCGGTTTCAATAACCGCGGTGCGGATCTCGTCCTCATCCGGCAGCTTGACAGGCTGGTAGCGATAAGCGGTTCGATTTACACTTAGCACCCGGCAAGCCC
>CAYTOF010000100.1:0-4744 GCA_964439435.1 uncultured Oscillospiraceae bacterium | reverse complement strand
GTGAAGCTTTTGTACGTTTCCGGGTGCTATTCTTTCATGTTTGCTTTACAGTGCCTCCAAATGTACTTTTCTTTTGGTCAATCTTTAAACAGCCAATTGTTTTATGCTCTGTAATTATACTTATAAACTGAGCAGCCAATAACATAGTGAAAATATTTTTGAGATGAATCCGTTTCTCAAATCCATCCCCGGAGTTGCACGGCATTAGTTACTCGTTTAATTGCGATCATATAGGCTGCGTCTCGCATGTAAATATCTTTTTCTTTTGATAAACCATACACTCCATGGAATGCTTTTATCATCGCATATTCAAGCTTTTCCAAAACTTCTTCACGACTCCAGAAGTAATTCATATTGCATTGTACTTGCTCAAAATAACTGCATGTTACACCACCTGCATTGCATAAAAAGTCAGGAATGAGCAGTAGATTTCGTTTTTGTATCAAGCTATCACTGTCGGGCGTTGTCGGCCCATTGGCTGCTTCACATATAACTCGCACTTTATCTGAAATTGCTGGAAAGACATCGGGCGTGATCTGATTCTCCAGGGCTGCGGGGATTAGGATATCAACATCCTCCGAAAGCCATGCCTCACCCGACAACAGCTCATAGCCTAAATCTATTGCCTTTTCTTTATCTATACTTCCATACATATCTTTGATGCTTGCCAATTGCGAAATATCACAACCATTTTTATTGCGGAATGTGTATGCCTTTCCGTCTTTTTGATTCCAACAGGATACACAAATAACTTTTCCACCAAGTTCCGAATAAAGCCTTGCTGCATATTCAGCAACATTTCCAAAACCTTGAATACTAGCAGTGGTGGAGTTTAATTTAATACCTTCCTCATTTAAAAGCTCTCTTAATACATAAATCGCACCATAACCTGTAGCTTCAGTACGGCCCAGGGAACCTCCCATACCTACAGGTTTTCCGGTTATAACGCCGGGATATCTTCCTCCGGCTAAAATTTCATATTCATCCATCATCCAAAGCATATGCTGAGAGTTTGTCATGACATCGGGAGCAGGTACATCAATATTTGGGCCTATTTGTGAAAAAGATTGCCTGACATAACCACGACAAAGCTTTTCTTGTTCCGGCAAAGACAACTCACGAGGATCACAAATCACGCCCCCTTTTCCGCCACCAAGAGGCAGATCAACAACTGCACATTTCCACGTCATCCACATGGCCAGTGCGCGTACTGTATCTGCCGACTCATGAGGATGAAAACGAATTCCTCCTTTTGCAGGACCTCTCGCGTCATTATGTTTTATACGGAAAGCTTTGAAAACTCTTGTTGAACCATTATCCATTTTTACAGGAATTGTGAAGTGATATTCCTTCATGGGTTGGCGCAGTAGTTCACAAGCGCTTTGTTCTAAATCCAATTGTTTTGCCACTTTATCAAATTGTGCTTGAGCGTTTTCGTATGGATTATAAGGCATTTATTTCTCACTCCATTTAATACATTTATTCATGTAATTATATCTCACTGCAATCACTTAGTCAATACATGCGTTGACAAATGAAACTTTCACTCTCTGAGCATTTGACGAGTGTTAAGAAACCCGAATACTGTTTGTCATGATTTCTTAATATAACTCATTCTTAGTAGCAAAATGCATTAAGCCAATGTTTTTAGCTGTATGGTAATAGTTTTAGGCTTATGCTTGCTCAGGTTCATGAAATCATGTTTTTTTGCATTAGGTTCATGTTTTTCACAACATTTAACATACCATTTACAATTGGCTCATTCGATGTTATAATTACATATAGTTCTTGAGTATTAGATCTTCTTAAAATTGAAAATTCAAAGCATGAAACGATGGTTATATTATGAAAACACTTTTACACGTATGTTGTGCTCCCTGTTCGATCAAATGCATTGAATCACTTATAACCGAAAGTATAAATCCGGTTCTGTTTTGGTATAATCCCAACATACATCCCTACACAGAGTACATGGCTAGATTAAATTCTTTAAAACAATTTGCCAGTGAAAACAAATTGGAACTCATCATAAAAGATGAGTATGGGCTTCAGAGCTTTATTCATAAAATATATCCCAATCTAGACAACAGATGCTCACAGTGTTATGAAATGCGTCTCAGCATTACTGCTCAGTTCGCCTCTGAAAATGGATACGACAATTTTACCAGCACTCTTTTTATTAGTCCTTATCAAAATCATGAGATGTTAAGCAACGTTTCAAAAGTTGTTGCCCAAAGGTATGATATACCCTTTCTCTATAAGGATTTTCGTCCGAACTTCAGACAAGGGCAGCGCATTGCAAGGGAAAATAATCTGTATATACAAAAATACTGTGGTTGTATTTTTAGCGAAGAAGAAAGATACAAACCAGAACAAAAAAACTGAGCTATACTTTTACACATGTTTATTTCATACTATTACGGAGGGTAACCATGTCGATAATAGGTGCTTTTTTGATGCCCCATCCACCACTCATTATACCTGATATTGGCCGCGGTGAAGAAACTGTCATTTCTTCAACTTATCAAGCTTGCGAAAAAATTGTTGATATGATATCCGATTTACAACCGGAGACAGTTGTCATTTCTTCCCCTCACGGAGCACTTTATAGTGACCGCTTTTCCATTTCTTCCGGCACTGAGCTTTTTGGTGATATGTCTAGTTTTGGTGCAAGTAGAGTCAAACTAAGAGCCAAACACGATTCGAATTTTGCCGATGCTCTCTGCCGTGAATCTAATAACACCATTTGCATGCACTCAAAACTAGATCATGGCAGTTTTATACCTTTATGGTTTCTGCAAGAACATTTGTCAAGCCTTTCAGTGGTGAGTGTAAGAGTTTCCGGACTAAGTTTTGATGATCATTTTCAATTTGGTAAAATGATTTCCAAAGTCGCTAAGGATCTTGGCAGAAAGACTGTTTTTATCGCAAGTGGAGATATGTCGCACAAATTGAGCAAATTGGGCCCATACGGACATTCCCTAGAGGGAGTGGATTTCGACAGAAAAATATGCGAAATTCTACATTCACTTGAGTTTAATCGTTTGCTCGAATTTAATGAAGATTACCTTGAAAAGGCTGCAGAATGTGGTTTAAGGTCCGCAATTATGATGGCGGGGTCTCTTGATGGTAAAGACATCAGCGGAGGACTCCTTTCTTATGAGGGGCCATTTGGTGTTGGTTATGCAACAGCAGCTTATGCAGTAAAGCTTAATAATGATTTAAAAAGCTCGTCCAACGATAACAGAAGTTCTTTCAAAAATAAAACAAGCAGACTTTATGTTAATCTTGCCAGAAATTCACTTGAATCTTTCATCAAGACTGGAAAGCAAATTGAAGTACCCAAAAGCCTTCCACATGAACTGTTCGAAAAAAAAGCCGGTGTGTTTGTCACTTTAAAAATAAATGGCGAACTCAGAGGTTGCATAGGCACTATTGCAGCAACAAGAAGCAACGTTGTTGAAGAGATTATTCAAAATGCGATTAGCGCGGGAACTAAAGATCCTCGCTTCCCCGCGGTCAAGATTCATGAATTGGATTCCCTCGAATATAGCGTGGACGTGTTATCCCCCCCCGAATCAGTATCATCTATTGAGGAACTTGATGTTCACCGTTACGGCATTATAATAACAAGCGGATTTCGACGCGGTCTTTTGTTGCCTAATCTTGAGGGTATCGACACACCTATGCAACAAGTGGAAATTGTAGCAAGGAAAGCAGGCATTCATCCTGATGAAGACTATTTTCTTGAACGTTTTGAGGTGATTCGCCATGTTGAATCCGACTAGTCTTTCTGATAATTTAACATCACATCACATCGATGATACAAACGATATAATGTGGAACATAGAAAAACTTCAATGTGATATATGTCCGCGAGGATGTATGATTTCCCCCGGTGGATTGGGGTTTTGTGCGGCAAGAGGAAATGTTGATTCTCAGATAGTTTGTGCCAATTACGGTGCTTTAACTTCCATTGCTCTAGACCCAATAGAGAAAAAGCCACTTTATCACTTTTTCCCCGGAAGCAATATACTTTCTGTCGGTAGCTATGGATGCAACTTACGCTGTCCTTTTTGCCAAAACTTCAGTATTTCTGTGGAAGGCAAAGACACTGTTACTAAATATGTCAGCCCGGAAATGCTTGTGCAAATGGCTGTCAAAGCTAAGTCCGACAATAATATCGGCATAGCATTTACTTATAATGAGCCACTGATATCTTTTGAATATATATATGACTGTTCAAAAATGTCTCATGCTTCTGCTCTGAAAAACGTGATTGTTACCAATGGCTACATCAACGAAGTGCCTTTAATTACTCTCCTGCCCCATATAGATGCCATGAATATCGACCTCAAGTGTTTTCAGCACAGCTATTATGAAGAACTAGGAGGCAATCTTGACATTGTGTTGAGCAATATTGCGCTTGCATCGAGGTACACCCACGTGGAAATAACAATGCTTATTATACCTTCGATAAATGACAGCGAACAGGAAATGGATGCTGCTGCAAAGTGGATTTCAAATATATCTACTGAGATTCCTTTGCATATTTCAAGGTTCTTTCCCAGATATAAATATTCCAACATGACACCTACACCTTTGAAAACGATAGATAATCTTACAAATGTTGCCAAACACTATTTGGAATATGTCTACAAAGGCAACTGTTAACACCTCAAATTCTGATGTCAAGTCCAAATTTGTGTGTAAATTCATCTATTAGAACATCAGCGGTGTTCGT
>CAYTOF010000099.1:0-4814 GCA_964439435.1 uncultured Oscillospiraceae bacterium | reverse complement strand
GGACTATTCTATGTAGGCTCACGCTACTATGATCCGGAAATCGGTCGGTTTATTAGCCCTGACGTGCCTGAAATGATGTTGTTATCGGACAGCATTATAGGAACAAATCTCTACGCTTATTGCTACAACAATCCGGTTAATATGATTGATGTAGATGGTTATGCTCCTAAGTATATTAACAATCAATATGATAGCTACAAAATAGACGGCAAAAAAATGAAAGATATTTCATTCGGATTTGGCAATATAGCAGCGAATGGATGTGGAGTTATCGCTGCCTACAATGTCTTGTTATCAAGAAGCTCTAAAATAAAGTTTAACGATGTAAAAAACGGTATCATATGGAGAGGCGGTCTCAATGCTGGCGGTTTATTAGGTGTAAATCCATGGGCACTTGCAAATTATATGAGGTCTAAATTTTGGTTTGTCTACACGGCCGGTCCCATTACATATTTATGGGGAATTAAAGCTGAATTATCTGAATCAGTCATAGTACTTTATAAAAATGCAAAAAGTTTATCTATGCATTACGTAGCAGGTATTGGAACTGGAAATGGGGGTGTTGGCGGATCATTTAGATTTTATAATACAGGTTATAGTGATATAGACGGGAAAGAAATGTCTATATGGAAATTTATTGATAAAATAAAGTCAAAAGGCAATACTCCAATGTACTTTATAGGTGTATATGGCAAGAAAGGCTGGTGGTAAATTGAAAAAAACTCTATTAATAAGTTGCATCCTATTAATACTAATAACTTTTGGCGGTTGCGTTATTGCTACTGACTTTTACTCTGGGAAAAGACCATATGATTATGGTAAGGCAACGTGGGTCTGTGAATCGCCAGATGCATGGTTTATTGTCAATACTTCTGAAGATGATGAAAACTTTATTTATCCCAAAGGAGAGATTGCTATTGGTAATAAAACCGTCGAATTTACTCTCAGTTTTGGTCATGGTAAAGAAGCATCCTTTACAGATGAAAATGATGATGTTATATTACTTGGAACATGTAAATTCAGTTCTGAAAAGCTAATTGTTACTGTTGACAAAGAGAAAGATGTAATTTTAAACGGTCAATATGATACCATTACTTTTGTTAGAAAACCCATTAAGTGATTTATCATGTTTAATAGCCATCCCAAAGGTGGTTATTAAACACATTGCCTTAAAAAATTCACGTCTTAGCAAGCAATGAATTTGTGGATACAGACCCACAAATTCACTCGTCAGGGAAAACTCCCTGAAACCCTTTGCGCCTTTTATGCCGTCGTAGAGAGATTACACTTTTGCCGCAAGGCAATTAACACAGTAGCAAGGGGGATTCGGGGCTTCACCCGAACAAGCGAATTTTACTCGACAGGAGTATAAATTCATTGCTTGCTAAGACAGCGCATTATGCGAAACTAATACTTGTGGATTCCACAGCAAAGGGCACAATGATTGGGCAGGGGTACATAGATAAGTCCAACCGAAACGGGGTTCTACTACCTGCAGAGCAGGTATTATGACCCGACGGTGAGCAGGTTTATCAACGCGGACGGGCTGGTCTCTACAGGGCAGGGCTTAGGCAGTTATAATATGTTCGTTTATTGCGGTAACAACGCCGTCAATCGTATAGATCCTACAGGGGAATTTTGGAACGGAATATGGGAATTTGTTAAAGAAGCTGCAGATCAAATAGGTCAGGTATTTAAAGCTACAGCACCAGTTTATGCAGGGATGGGCGCGGCTACTTTAATAGATGGTCCATTACCTTTTGCCGATGTCGCAATGCTTGCTGGAGCAGTTGTCTTATCTGCTGGTGTTATTGGATATGGAATTTTTCAAGCTACAAAAAATCCGTCTATACCGAAGGGGAAAACAAATAATAAATCAGAAACTATTCCACTAGATAATCAAAATAAAAGAGAACCTGTTCGTTTCCCTGCTGACCCATTATCGTTTAAGCCTAATGGTTTAGTAATGGTAATTAGGCCTGGAACGAAAAATGGGAGAATGATTTCGTGGATGTCTGGGAGAATAGAAGTTTTTAGATGGGATGAAAATAGGAATTATGTCAATGGACCGCATTATCATATTAATGGTCTGCCGGGAGCACATTTCTACCCTGGAAATGTCGTACCTCAACCGTATTCAACTATTTATTTTGGGAGGTAAATATGGTTATTTCAAAAGAAAATTTAATTCTTCTTGATTCAGAAATTTTATGTCTTCATGATTTGTTGATAACATCAACAAATGTAGATGTTAGACGTAAACTAATATGCTTAAATATATCGGATTATAATAAAGATAAGTTTATTATTCACTTTGAAAATGTTTTAAAATTTATCTTTTCAACAACTGAAATGATAGGAGAGGCTGGTAATGAAATATTTGATTGGGAGGAAATTCCAAATAAATACAACCAAGATAGCTTTATTATGGAAGAGAAAGAATTTGCCATAAAACATAATATTAGTTGGAATGAAAATTTGTTTGCAGTGAGATTATTACTCACTAATATGAGCGAAATTAAAATAATTTGTGAAAGAATTGATATTAGTATAAAATGAACTTATGTGATGTTGATTCCGAGAAGTATTAAGCGCTGATAAAATAGATATTGTTTCGTAAAATTAATAAAAAGATATATGCGTAAAGATTTAGTACGGTCATCATCAGTATAAAAAATGCACATTAACGCTAAAGCGTGTGGAGGGACAAGCTCACCTCATACGGTGGGCAGAGCATAACATACGATGCAATAGGCAACCCGCTCACCTACCGCGACGGGATGAGCTTCACATGGGTCCATGGCAGGGAGCTTGCGGGCGTCACAAAGAGCGGAGCGACGACAAGCTATACCTACGACGAGAACGGCATCCGCGTGCAGAAGATTTCGGGCGGTGTGACGACGACATACCACACGGTCGGCGGAAACCTGATGGAGGAGGTCAGTAGCGACGGAAAGACGCTTGTATACCTGTTGGACGAAAACGGGGACAAATACGGCGTCATATACAACGGGACATATTATTACTATTTTTTCAATCTCCAGGGCGACGTGATAGGGATATACAACTCATCGGGAACGATCGTGGCAAGGTATGTCTACGACGCTTGGGGCAAGACCATCGCAGTCACGGACACAAACGGCAACACTATAACAGACCCGTCACACATAGCAAACCAAAACCCGATACGCTACCGCGGGTATTATTACGACAACGAAACGGGGTTCTACTACCTGCAGAGCAGGTATTATGACCCGACGGTGGGCAGGTTTATAAACGCGGATTCGTTGTTTGATGAAGGGGCGGGATTACTAGGCTATAACCTGTTTGCTTATTGTGCGAATAATCCGGTCAATACTATTGATCCTACAGGTAACGCTTTTATATTCTTGGCAGCAGCGATTTGTGCAGTTGCTGGAGCTATAGCCGGCGGTGTTATTGCAGCAGTAAAAGGAAAGAATGTTTTAACAGGTGTGGTAATAGGCGCAGCAATCGGATGTGCTATCGGATTAACCGGTGGCGCAATAGCAGGGAAATTGCTTGCTGGTAGTGCTTTAGCTAAAACAGGCGCGGTAATTGCTGGTGGTAAAGCGCTTTTGGCGACTGCGGCAACAGGAATATTGACTCAAGCTGATAAAGTCTTACAAAAGGTTGGATCAGTTTATAGGACTTTAACACAAAGTAATTTTAGATACAATTTACAGCAGCTCACTGGAAGTTTAGGAAAAGGGATGCAAGCGCATCACATATTCCCACAAAAGTTTATAAATGAATTTGCAAGAGTAGGTATCAATATTAATAATCCACTTTTCGGCTCATGGGTTGGTTCAAATCATCAAAGCTGGAGTGTGGCATATAATAATGCATGGCAAGCATTTTTCAAAGTTTATAACAATCCAACAACTCAACAAATATTTAATAAAGTTGCCGAACTTGCAAAACAATATGGCTTTAAATTAAATTTTAAATAGGCGGTGATAGAATGCAGATAGAATATATAGAAAACGGTTTTTTAGAAGTTGTAAATAATAATATCGTTGAAAAAATAATCTGTGATTATGACGGATATTGTACAATTTATTTTTTTAATAAGCCTCTAAGAAAAATAAATGTGGGATGTTCGGTATTTAATAGGCAATATGGTATTCCTATTTCTGAAGATGGAAACAAGCTGTTTGTTGGAAGTTGGGAAAAGGGATTATATGCTTATGACATTACATCTGGTAAAGTGCTTTGGCGATTTAAACCAGGAAAAATTAGAAATATTTTTGTGCAATCTAAATATTTGATTGCCTTAAGAGCATATACATCCATTATTAAGATTGACATTAATACTGGTGAACTTTTGGCGGAAATCAAAAGCGGAACGATTGAACATATTTTTAATATAGGACTTCCATATGTTTTTGCAGATACAATAGCTGGTAAACACTGTGTCGTTGATACTGAAAAAATGATTATTTTTAAAAAGTATAGTTCTAAAATTACCAACCCGGCAGATTGCCTGTCATTAATGATTCAAAATGTTGAATTACAAGGTGGAAAATTGATAATTTCAGGGATTGAAGAATATCCCCAAAAAACACTTCTTGAAAAACATATGCACATTTTAGGAGGTAAGTCTTTTAGAAGAAAAATTGATCCAAATTTTGAACGGATTGAATGAAACCATTAAGCTATTCTGTTAATCCCCGCCGCTGTTTATACGGTAGCGGGTCAGATGGCGGGCGCGGTGAAGCACGGGCAGAGCGCGACGACCGAGTATACATACCAAACCGTGAGCGGCACTCGGACAAGCACGGTCGTCAGCAAGG
>CAYTOF010000098.1:0-5251 GCA_964439435.1 uncultured Oscillospiraceae bacterium | reverse complement strand
CCAAAACAAGGAAATACATATGATTTTTGGGTTGATGCTACTCTGACTAACGGAGTCTACAATCATGAAACCTCTTCTTTTAAAGTTGAATGTTCAGATACTCAACCTGGTGGAAATGATAGTAGCTACATTAAACTCAGTCTTGGACATAAATTCAATTAGTACAGAATAATCCACTTGAACTTTATTTGTTATTTTGCACAAAACGTTAGATATAAAAGCCCGATGGCTTGCCCTCGGGCTTTTATATCTAACAAACCAGAAAAACCAGAGGAGGCGCGAAGATGAAGTTTGTCTCGCTGGAGATCACCGCTAAAAAAATCAGCGCGCAGTTGCTGGACACGGCCAAGGGTGCGGAGGGCACGGTGCCCATCTCCTCCACCCTGCCGCGGGATGTGGGAGACGAGGTTTTCTTCTCCCCTGAGCAGCTTGCGCGCTTTGCCGCGCTCTTTTTGCGGGAAAACAACCTGCGAAAATACCCCGTGTCCGTCATGCTGGAGCTGGAGCAGGTCGTGAGCGCCGCTTTCCCCCACGCCCCCGCGGCGGACGACAAGCTGCGCGGCCTCGCCATGCTCTTTGCGGAGACCTCCCTGCCAAATGCCCTGCAGACCTACTATATAGCCCATTCCAAACGCACGTATCTCCACCCCGACGGCCAGCACCGCAGCATGCTCTATGCCGCTCCCGCCGAGCATGTGCGCCGCCTGTTTTCCGCCCTTAGGAAAGCGGGCATAAACGCCACCTCCGTGGAGGCCTCGGGCGCCGCCTTTTCCCGCTCCGTGCTGGGAGACACCGCCCACACCACCGAGCCCGGCAAAGGGGACATCTACATAGACTTTGGCGAGGGCTCCGCCCTTGTCGCCGTGCGCTCGGGGGAGCAGATTGTCTTTGAGCAGCAGTTCAGCTCCGTTTTCCAAGACATGCAAGACGCCTACACAGACATCACAGGCGGCGGGTGGGACGCTGCCGCAGAGTATTTCTCCACCAAAGGCCTGGAGGAGCCGCGGGAGGCCCATGACAGATTCCCCGACCTTGCGAGGAGGCTCTCCTCCCTTGCGGACATCATGCTGGATGAGATCTTCCGCACCCTGCGCATCTCCTTTTCCGTGGCAAGGCTCGATGTCGGCGCGCTGTACATCTCAGGGGAGATGCTCAAAATCCGCGGCTTTGCCGAAAAAGTGCTTGCCGACCACGGCGGCTTTGCCGAAGAGGGCAGAGCGGGCATCGTGGAGTCCACCAGGCTCAACGGCGCACAGATCCCCAAGCGGCAATACTCCGAAAACCTGCTCCACAGCCTATACAGCCGCCAGAGGCGCACGACAATAACCGCCCTCATCGCTATCCTCATCCTGCTTGCCCTTGCCATGGTCTTCCCGTTGCAATATATGGAGTATCAGCGCGATGTGGATGCCTTGGAACAGCACAAAAAGGCCTTGGAGGATGAGCCCTTTGTCGAGGCAAATGCCTTGCTCGCCCGCAAGCGCAGCCTTGAAAATGTGAAAACCCAGCTTGAAAACTCTTTCAAAGCTCTGCCCGTTGAACACTTCTCAAGGGCAGGAGAAATCACCAAGAAACTCTACGATACTGCCCTCCCCTTTGCGAATTCTCTCAGTTTTAACTTGGACAACCTCACAGGGATTTTGGAGGTCAGCTTTAGCGCAGAGAATTTTGGAGATTATCTTGCCCTGAAAGTCGCCGTAGAGGAAGATGCATTTTTTCTCATTGCTGTGCCTTTTTCTGTCTCTTTTAACGCAGATAGTTCCTGTTATGGTGATTTTGCTCTCTCTGTGATGGAGTTTGAGGAGTTTGTACCAGCAAAAGCAGAAAAATCTCCCCAAAGCATCACTTCTGAAGGAGGGGAAAACGAATGAGTGACCTAAAATCCAAATTGCCCATCATCATCATGTTTTTGCTCCTCATCATCGTCGTCGCCTACTATGCCCTTGTCTTTATGCCCCTGCAGGCAAAAATGGAGGAGCTGTCAAAGGAATATAGTAGGGTGACAGACAAAATCGCCCTGAACGAACTCAATGTGCAAAACATGCCCAAAATCCAAGACGATATAGACGAACTGGAGGCGGAGGAAGAGGGCTATATGGAGGAGTTTTTCCGCGTTGGTGCGGAGAATCTCCCCGAAGAGCTCTGGGCACTGATTGAGAGCTCGGGCATTGTGCCGGACTCCCTCAATGTGAGTGCACCCTATACTATCTCCTCCTCAAAGCAAGTCAATATAAAAGCCCTGGAAGTGTCTTTAAGTTTTGGTGGGGATATGAACGCCGCCTTCAAACTGCTGGATGCCCTTGACAATGCCGATGACGTTTATTATCACATCACAGAGATGCGCATCTCTAAAGCCATTGAGACGATTGAAGTGAAAAAGGATGTCGAAGATAGCAACGAAGAAAACACCGACGATAGCGCCGATGAAAACAAGATTGTCGAAATCGAAACAATCAAATCATCTGAAAACATTTCCGCCTATATGCGCCTGCTCTTTTACTACCCTGAGCGGCCCGAGGCATGACACCTCTCTATATAATCCTGGCGGCGGGTCTTGGCATCGCCTGCCCGCCGCTTTTCAACCTCGCCCCCCCGCGCTGGTTTGTGGACTATGGCGAGACCCCCACAGAGACCCCTACCCGCACCTTTTCCCTGCGTTTTGGGAGGAAAGCCGACAACGACAGCAGCCGCTCAGGAAGAAGCTCCTGTCTGAAAATAGCATACTACCCTCGCCTGAAGCTAAAGTGGGGGTTTCTGCTCTTTATGCCCTTTATGCTCTCCCTTGCCGCCGCCATCTCTCTGTTCGGCAGCCGTTTTCCCGCCCCCGCCGCCCTTGCCCTGCTCTTTTTCGGCTCTTTTGCCCTCGTGGCGGCCCTCTCTGACTATCTCTACCGCATTTTGCCCGATGAGCTGTCTGTCCTTTTAGCCATCACGGGGCTTGTGTTTTTGTTTTGTGATCTGCCCCATTTCCACCTCTATCTCCTCGGCGCCCTCATCGGCGGGGGGATGATCTACCTCATCGGCTTTGTGGGCAAGCTACTTTTCAAAGCCCCTGCCATGGGTTTTGGCGATGTCAAGCTCGCCGCCGCCCTCGGCCTTGCCTGCGGCATCCCTGCCATAATATACGCCCTGGTGCTTGCCATCCTCCTCGGCGCCCTCGCCTCTGTGGTGTTGATGGCAGCCTCAAAGCTCAAAGACAAAGCAAAAGACAAAGCTTTGCAAAAGGCCGCATCCGCCGAAACAGACACAGCGAGAAAGAGCGGCGACACGGTTAGCCCCCCGCCCCAAAGCAAGGGCGGGCTGTATATCCCCTTTGCCCCCTTTCTATGCGGCGGCGCCTTGATCTCCCTGCTCTTTGCCCCTGAGATAAATGCCCTGATAGCTGCATATATCCACCTTTTTTCTTGATGGCTCTTTTATTTGACAAAGAGCTCCAAAACGCAATACAATATAACCATGCCAAAATGAGCAAGGCAACCCCTTGCCTTTATATACATCATACCGCCGCTCATGGAAAAGATTGAGGCTCTTGTCAATTGAACTTGCCGTGCCAATGCTTGCCGCCCCATGCCGAAACTTTTTTTTAAGAGCGGGAGAGGATTTTTATAAAAATGAACTTGAAAAACATGAAACTCGGCCAGGTCCTGATTGGTCTTGGCTATATAAACGAAACTCAACTTGAGGATGCCCTCCAGGCTCAAAAGGAGGGCGGGCGGCGCATCGGCCAGATTTTGATAGACAAAAAATACATCACCGAGGAGATTTTGCTGGAGAGCCTCTCCAAGATGCTCGACATACCCTATGTGGACCTCGACACGATTCAATTTGACCAGAGCATGTCGACGATCTTGCCCGAGTCTGTCATGGTCAGCGGCACCCTCGTGCCCATAAAGAAAGACGGCTCCATCCTCACCATCGCCATCGCCGACCCCTTGGATTTGGAGAGCATCAAAAACGTGTCCCTCCACACAAAGCTGCGGCCAAACATCGTGCTTGCCCGCTCCGACCGCATAAAGCTTGCCATCAAGCGGATTTTCTCCGCCACCCAGGCCTCCGCGGCGGCAAAGGCCCTCCATGTGAGCGAAGACGAGGTCTCCGACGACAGCGAGAGCGCCATCCCCATCATCACCTTTGTCAACGCCATGCTGGAGCAGGCTGTGCAGCGCAAGGCCTCGGACATACACATAGAGCCCCTTGAGGAGACCATGCGCATCCGTTTTCGCATATACGGCCATCTCACCCTCTACACGGAGACGGGCATAGAGCTCCACCCCTCCGTCGTTTCGAGGATAAAATACATCTGCGGCATGAACATCGCCGAACACCGCCTGCCCCAAGACGGGCGCATAACCCACCGCACGGCAAACCAGGAGATTGACCTGCGCATCTCGGTGCTGAACAGCGTCTTTGGGGAAAAGGTCGTCATGCGTATCACCACGGCGCTGGGCATGCAGATGAGCAAGCACGCCATCGGCTTTACGCCCCGCAACTTGGAGCGCTTTGAGCGGCTGCTCAAAACCACCCACGGTGTTGTGCTCCTCACAGGCCCCACAGGCAGCGGAAAGTCCACCACCCTCTACACGGCCATAAAGGAAATCCAGAGCGAGGAGATCAACATCACCACCGTTGAAAACCCCGTGGAGATGATTATCCCCGGCATAACCCAGGTGGAAGTCAACCCCAGGGCGGGGCTCACCTTTGCCACCTCCCTGCGCTCCATTTTGCGCCAAGACCCCGATGTCATCATGATAGGCGAAATCCGAGACAAAGAGACAGCGGACATCGCCATCTCCTCGGCCATCACAGGGCACACCGTGTTTTCCACTTTGCATACATACGACTCCCCGAGCGCCGTTGTGCGCCTGATAGAGATGGGCATCCCGGGCTATCTCCTCGCCTCCTCTGTTTCGGGTGTCATCTCCCAGCGGCTGATGCGCAAAATCTGCCTGCAGTGTAAATACGAATACGACGCCACCCCCGAGGAACTTGCCTCCATCGGCATTGTGGTGAAAAGACCGCAAAAACTCTGGAGGGGCAAGGGTTGCCAGGCCTGCAACAAGAGCGGCTACAGCGGGCGAATCGCCGTGCATGAGGTCATGCTCGTGACGGGCGCCATCAAAAAAGCCATCCACGCCGCCATGAGCACAGACGAAATCCGCGACATCGCCATCGAACAGGGCATGGAGCCGCTGCTGGAAAACGCGCGGCAGATCATGCTTGAGGGCATCACCTCTCTGGATGAGGTCTTCAA
>CAYTOF010000097.1:0-5329 GCA_964439435.1 uncultured Oscillospiraceae bacterium | reverse complement strand
CCTGCGAGGATGGACACGGTGTTCATATGGTCATCGCCAAGCTGTGAACAGCCGTATTCATGGCAAAAGGCCTCCACATTGACCGCAAGCTCTGCCCCGTATTCGGCCTTGAAGCGCGTCACAATCTCTTTCCCCACATCGTTTATACAGCCGACGGTGGGTATAATCCAAAGCTCGTTGCGGATACCCACCTCTCCATTTGCCCTTTTGTATCCCCAAAAAGTTTTAGGCCCCGATCTGACCTTTAACTCCCTAAATTGCGGGTTGTACACATATTCTAAATTGTCTTTCAGGTTCGTCTTCATATTGTGAGAGTGGACAAAATGGCCTTGGGGTATGGCTTTGGTCGCAACCCCTATGGGGAAGCCGTATTTTACGACAAAGCTGCTCTCCTCGATGGGAGCAGCTGCAAACTTATGGCCCGCTCTGATGTTCTCTTTCAGCCAAAAGACATCGTCGCAAAGCTCTATCTCCGTTCCGCTTTCTAAATCCTTCAGGGCAATTGCCACATTGTCGGCGGCTTGAATCTTGATATACTCCTTCACTTGATCATCTCCAAAACGACATTTTTCATGCCGTGTTTTTCTATTTTTGCAAGATAGTGGGCAACTCTCTCCTTAAGGCCCTCGATCTTGTTGAGGTCCATATCCCAGTGCTCTTCAAGCCCGAGAATTCGCTGTGCTATCTCCTCAAATCCCAGCTCCACTTCATCATATGCTTTCCACAGCTTGCGGTATATTTCAAGGATGTCCTCATCGTCTACAAGCTCTATCTTCTCCTCGCCCCTCTCGCCCCTGTAAAAGTAAATCAGAGCCGCCAAGGACAGGACAAGCTTACCTGGCAACCGCCCCTTTTCCTCCGTGTATTCAAGCAATGTGGGCAACACCCTGGTCTTGAATTTGCTCATAGAGTTTAAGGAGATGCTGATCAGCATGTGCTTTATAAAGGGGTTTTTGAACCTGTCCAAGGTGTCCCTTGCAAATCTCTCCAGCTCGGATTGCGGCAAATCCAGAGTCGGTATGATCTTTTCAAATATGACCTCTTCCAAGTATTTCCCGATTGTCTCATCCAGTGCCGTCTCCCTCACGGTGTCAAGCCCGGACAGATAGGACACAGGCACCATGCTCGTGTGGGCGCCGTTGAGAATCCTGACCTTTGTATCTCGGTATTTGGTCAAATCCTTTGTGAACACCACATTCAGCGAAGCCTTGGCGGCGGGAAACTCCGTCTCTATCTCCCCTGTCCCCTCGATGACCCAGAGATGAAACCACTCCGACTCGACCATAAACAAGTCCCTGTAACCAAGCTCCTCCCAAAGCTCAAGCTCCCGTTCCTTTGGATAGCCCGGCACAATCCTGTCCACCAAGGTGTTGTAAAACACATTGGCCTTCTCTATCCAGATCTCAAAGCCGGCGCCGAGCTCCCAGTTTTTTGCGTGTTGCAGTACAATCTCCTTCAGCTTTCCGCCATTGTCCTCTATGAGTTCACAGGGTAAAACCAACATGCCCTTTCCCTCATCCCCTTGAAAAAAACTGTACCTGTGATAAAGCCAGGCGGTGAGTTTTCCGGGGAAAGAGCTCTGGGGCCTGTCCTCAAGACGGTCGGATGGTACATATTCTATACCCGCTTCCGTGGTGTTGGAGATGATAAACCTCATCTCGGGGTTCTCTGCAGTCTGCAGATAAGCCCCGTAGTCTCTGTGGGTGTGAAACCCTCTGGTTATACAGTCCACAACCGTTGTTTCGCGCTTCAGCTTGCCCTCTTCAATGCCGTTTGTAAAGAGCGTGTAGAGCCCATCCTGTGCGTTTAGTTTGTATATATTGTCATTTCTTCGGGGCCCAACCGCCACCACGCCTGCGTTAAAGCCCGCTTCCTTGTTCATCTTGTGGATTGCCCAGTCCGCAAAGGCTCGCAGGAAGTTGCCGTCTCCAAATTGCAAAACTTTCTCCGGATATGGCTTTAAAAGAGGAAACATCTCTCTGTTGATTGTGTTCACTTTCGCCCTCCATTTTTGATAAATATTTGATTTTTATGGCAGGTAAAATGCAGCAACCTGCAAAATGTCATTTTTCTTAAAATAAATAAGGTCTTGCAATTATTTTTCTGTCTGATTATAATATAAATTGATTATAATATAAACCGAGGTGTTTCTCAAGGGAGAACTCCTCGAACTGTGGTTTTTCGAGTAAAATGCGGAGGATATGGCATATGAAAAAATACAAAGTGCTCAAAAGAATCGAAAGCACGGGCATTGTCGCCATTGTGCGAGCGGAGAACGCCGCTGCGGCAAAGGCCACTGCGCTTGCCTGTTTGGAGGGCGGGATAGACACCGTTGAGATCACCTTCACCGTCCCGGGAGCCGACAAGGTCATAGAAGCTCTGGCGGCTGAATTCAAAGACAGCCTCTGCCTCGGAGCGGGCACGGTGCTGGACAGCGAAACCGCCCGCATCGCCATTTTGGCGGGTGCCACATACATAGTCAGCCCGGGTTTTGATTTGAAAACAGCCAAGTTGTGTAACAGATATCAAGTGCCATATATGCCGGGCTGCATGACCATAACCGAGATCATCACCGCCGTGGAGGCGGGAGCGGATATCATAAAGCTCTTTCCGGGCAGCGCCTACACCCCGAGCTTCATCAAAGCGGTCAAGGCTCCCCTGCCCGATGTCGCCCTCATGCCTACGGGCGGTGTGAGCCTTGACAATGTCGACCAATGGATCAAAAACGGCGCTTTCGCCGTGGGAGTGGGTGGCAACCTGACCAAGGGCACCCACGAAAACATGGTTTCAACCGCAAAACAATTTGTTGTAAAGATCAGGGATGCAAGAAAATAGCATAATTCCACGCATATAAGGAGAGAGAGATATGTCAGAATATAAAGTCGTCACCATGGGAGAGCTGATGTTGAGGCTCAGCACCCCTGACCACCAAAGGTTTGTGCAGGCGGATTCCTTTAACGTCACTTTCGGAGGTGCGGAGGCCAATGTGGCGGTGTCCCTTGCAAACTACGGCTGCTCGGCGTATTTTGTCTCCAAGCTGCCCCCCCATGAAATCGGCACAGCGGCACTAAACAGCCTCCGAAGATACGGGGTAAACACAGACTTTATCGCCCGCGGGGGAGATAGAATCGGCATATACTATCTGGAGACAGGCGCCTCCATGCGGCCCTCTAAGGTCATATATGACAGGGCACACTCCGCCATCGCCGGAGCGGATATTGCAGACTTTGACTTCGATGAGATCTTTAAAGACGCCAAGTGGTTCCACTTTACGGGCATAACCCCGGCTCTCGGTGAGAAGGCTGCCCTGCTCACCGAGGAGGCTTTGAGGGCGGCCAAAAAACTAGGCATCATGACCTCTGTGGATTTGAATTACAGGAAAAACCTCTGGAGCCCCGCACAAGCACAAAAAACCATGACTCATCTCATGCAGTGGGTGGATGTCTGTATCGGCAACGAGGAAGACGCCCATCTGACCTTGGGATTCAAGCCCGGAGAAAGCGATATCTCCGCAGGCAAGCTGGAACTGGCAGGTTACGAAAGCATCTTCAAGCGGATGAGGGAGCGCTTTGGCTTCAAGCTCGTCGTCAGCTCTCTGCGAGAATCCCACTCCGCCTCAGACAACGGCTGGTCTGCCTGTGCCTACGACGGCAACGAGTTTTACCACTCGAAAAAGTATCAGATCAGGATTGTGGACAGGGTGGGCGGCGGAGATGCCTTTGCCTCGGGCGTGATCTTTGGTTTGCTCCAAGGCAAGGATTTCAAGGCAGCACTGGAGTTTGGCGTCGCCGCCTCAGCTTTGAAGCACACTCTCCCGGGCGATTTCAACATGGTGTCGGTGGCGGAGATCGAAAACCTCCTGGTGGGCGACGCCTCGGGCAGAGTCAAAAGGTAGATCCGCTTTCGATTCGACATTATTCTTCATATGGACACGCACCCGACCTCCGATTTGACACCATACCTTTTCACAGAGGCGCACTTTGCGCTTCGTTCATCTGTTGGTAATATTGTCACGGAAATTCTGTGGTATAATTTATATAATAAATGAAATGTGTTTATAAAAAAGCTTCTCAAAATGAAAGGGTGTATATATATGTACGATGTGATCATAATAGGAAGAGGCCCTGCGGGGCTTTCCGCCGCTCTTTATACCGTTCGCGCAGGTTTGAAAACGCTTATTGCTGCCTCAGCCGGCGGGGCGTTGGAAAAGGCGGGAAAAATAGACAATTATTTTGGCTTTGGCGAGACAGTTTCGGGAAGCCATTTGATCTCATCAACGCAAGAGCAGGTAAAACGCCTTGGCGGTGAGTTTTTAGACACTGAGATAGTAGACATTCAACCCTCCCTCGATGGGGGTTATACACTAAAATCCTCAAACGGACAGGAGCTCACATCCAAAGCGCTCCTCATTGCCACAGGCAAATCCCGCGCAATGCCACCAATAAAAGGCCTTGCAGACTATGAAGGAGCGGGTGTCTCCCACTGTGCCGTCTGCGACGGTTTCTTCTACCGCGGCAAGGTGGTGGGGGTTTTGGGCGAGGGCAGATTTGCCCTGGCTGAGGCCAAGGAGCTAAAGCCCCTTGTTAAAAGCGTGACTGTTTTTACAAACGGCAAAGCCCCCGCCTTCACCGCCGAAGAAAGCGGCAATATTGCGGTGGACACGCGCAAAATAACAGGTGTATCCGGAGACGGAAAGCTTGAGCATCTGCTCTTTGGCGCTGAGTCCGCAACCCTGGATGGGCTATTCATCGCCTTGGGAGAGGCGGGCAGCAGCGCTTTTGCGGCAAAACTCGGCATTGTGCTCGACAAGAACTCCATTGTGACGGACAGCCACGGCGCTACAAACATCCCCGGCATCTACGCCGCGGGCGACTGTACAGGAGGGCCTTACCAGATCTCCGTCTCCGTCGGCGCGGGAGCAAAGGCAGGCCTTGCCATTGCGGAGTATCTGCGCCAGAGCAAGTGATGGTTTTTTCCTCGGCCAATAATTTTTGAACTTCCTTTAGTTTGGCGGTTATATGATTTGTGAAAGGATGAGAGCTGTGTTTGGTCCGAAGAAATATATTTCAAGGCTGTTGTATCTGCTATTGCTTATCGCACTGCCCCTTGGCACAGCGGGTTGCGTCATGAAATCCCATGCTTTGGATCTGATGGACGGTATAGGGGCAAACAAAGTGGTGGAGAGAGAGTCAAGCGAGGCTTTTATCTCCGCCTCGCAGGACTTTGCCTTTAAGCTCTTTCAAAAAAGCCTTTCAGAGGATAAAAACACCCTCATCTCTCCCCTGTCGGTCATGCTGGCCCTTGCCATGACGGCAAACGGTGCGGAGGG
>CAYTOF010000096.1:2068-5388 GCA_964439435.1 uncultured Oscillospiraceae bacterium | reverse complement strand
TCTATCACTTTACTTTTACTCTGTCTAACCTTGCTTTTACTTTGACCGCCCACCTATTTTGGCGAATTGACTTTACCAAGAGCTACTGCAATTGCTTCAGTAATGTTTTTTGAGTTTACTATATCTAGGTTCCCATGAGGATTATTATCTTTATCAAAATTATAGGGACAAATGCAACGTGAAATTTTCATTCTGGAAGCTTCGGCTAGTCTTTGTTCAATAGAGGAAACGCGCCGTAATTCACCTGTCAGCCCAACTTCGCCAATGGCGAGGGCGTCTGAAATGACAGGTTTATCATAGAAACTGGAAGCAATCGCAATAATTGTCGCTAAATCAGAAACCGGTTCATCGATTTTAAGTCCACCTACAACATTTATATATACATCGCAGTTGCCAAGAGGTAGTTTGGTGATTTTCTCTAAGATTGCCAACAAGAGAACAGCTCTATTGTAATCAAATCCAGAAGCTACTCTTCTTGGATTACCAAAGACAGTAGGGGAAACAAGAGCTTGAATTTCTGCCAATATGGGCCTGGTGCCTTCCATAACTGCAGTAATACAGGTTCCGGGCACATTGGTGGGTCTTTCCGCAAGCAATACGGCAGAAGGATTTGTAACTTCAATTAAACCATTTTTGCGCATTTCAAATACACCGATTTCGTTTGATGGGCCAAATCGATTTTTTGCGGTGCGCAGTATACGATTTTCATTAAGGCGTTCACCTTCAAAATATAAAACACAGTCGACCATATGTTCAAGAATTTTGGGACCCGCAATTTCACCATCTTTGTTTACATGGCCAACTAAAAATATGATGCATCCACTGTTTTTTGCTTCTCTCATCAAGATCATAGCACATTCTCTAATTTGGGTTATATTACCGGGAGCTGCAGACAATCCGGATTTGTAGACAGTTTGTATTGAGTCCACAACTAAAACAGTGGGTTGCAGCGCACGCATTGTGTGAATAATTAAATCCAAGTTAGTTTCAGGCATGATATACAGATTGTCAGGAAATGAGCCGAGTCGTTGTGCTCGCAATTTTATCTGATGTTTTGATTCTTCACCGGAGGCATATAATATACTTCCAATATTGGATAATTTATCACAAATTTGCAACATCAATGTCGATTTACCGATTCCGGGCTCTCCTCCAATTAAAACCAGAGAACCTTTAACGGCTCCGCCACCCAACACTCGATCAAATTCATTTATGCCGGTATTGTATCGTATTTCGTCTTCTTTAGTAATTTCGCTTAATTTGACCGGTGGATCTTTCGAAATAACTACGTTAGAAAGGTCAAAGTTATCATTTGTTGGTACCTTAAATTCCTTTAAAGTATCCCATTGCCCACAGGAGGGGCATTTCCCATACCATTTAACCGAGTCATAACCGCAGCTATCACAAAGATATTTCAAATTGTTATTTTTGGCCATTGCAATACCTCATGCAACTTAATCTTCGGATCAGGCATAAATTTCACTTGGACGTTGGTTGGATTGTTATTATTCATTCTGCGTTTGATGATATACTATAATTTTTCTTGAAGGTGAAGTTTTGCCATACACCTTTCATGCCATTTCTAAAAGCTAACATGGAGATTAACGGTACAGGAATAACCGTTGGAATATAAAACAGTAACGCTGCAAAGGAGCTGTTGTTTAGCTTGGTTGATATAATCGGCTTTACAATATCAAAATATGGTGTGAAAGGGAACAACAAATATAAAAATATCTCACCAAAAATTGATGGTTTGTCAAAAACAAGTCTGATAATCGTATCAAGAACCAGACAGATTATAGTAGGAGACATGGCAGCAAGGCCGGCAAGCAAACCGTTCAGTGGTTTTCTGACAGTCACGCCTACCAAAACATCACCTCTGTGCTCGTCTCCAAATTTCCACATGCGTTTATAGACTAGATAAAAAACAAACAACTCTGTGGCAAGTGTTGTGAGTAAATTAGTATATTTACCAATATTATTGTTTTCATCTGAAAACAATATCATAACAAACATTGTAAATATTATATAAACCACTACTGCGGCTCCAAGTTGATACCAAAAAACATTCATAGTAGCCTGAAATAGTTTATACGAGGTTGTTTTCTTAAATTTATTCATTCAGGTGTCTCCATTAGTATTCATTAATTACAAGTATATGCCAATTGAACCGTCATGTCAACAATCATTAGACATTATGAGTACGAAAGTTTTGTAATGTCTCAACTATAGTTATTTTCTGATAGAAAAATTTTCTGTTTTGTAGTATAATGTATTTGTCATTTGAGCTATTAACTTGATTTTAGATTCAATAATTTTCTTTTGGAGGATAATATATGTTGGTAAATATTGAAAAGCGTAAAACAAATGTTAGTGATCAAGTTCTTAGAGGCGTTGATAAAAAGTTAGCAAAATTAGAGAAATTCTTTCCAGATGAAGCAGTTGCAGATGTGAAGTTCAGTGAAGTCAGAGGTATTTCTGTTGTAGAAGTCACTATCAGAAGCTCCCATATGTATTTCAGAGCCGAAGACAAAAGTGGAGATCCTTTTGCAGCACTTGACAACTCTATTGATGCAATTGTTCGACAAATTAAGAAGCATAAAACCAAGCTCGAAAAGAGATTGCGCGATGGTGCCTTTGATAGAACTGTTGCCACAACTTCTGTTGCCGCCGATGGTTTTGAAGGTATGATACGTAGAAAACGTTTTGAATTAAAACCTATGACTGAAGAAGAGGCTGTTATGCAAATGGAGCTATTAAACCATCAATTTTACCTATTCAAAAACTCTGAAGCAGATAATAGAATATGTGTAGTGTATACACGTAATGACGGTGGCTATGGCATCATAGAGGCAGAATAATGAGACCATACTTGTTTGTTTTGGGTGAAACCGGATGAAAAAAATTAAAATAGCTATCATAGGTGCTGGATCTACTTATACGCCGGAAATAATTGAAGGTCTCATGAATCGCAAGGCCACATTGAGTGTCAGCGAAATAGTGCTGATGGATATCGATAGAAATAAGCTTGAAATCGTCGGCGCGTTGATTAACAGAATGATATTATTTTCCGGTTTAGATACAAATGTTGTTTTGAGTGAAAGCCTTGATGTTGCTCTAAGTGGAGCCGATTATGTCTTGACACAAATACGAGTGGGTAGATTAGCCGCACGCATAAACGACGAAAGAATCCCTTTGAAATATGGATTGATAGGCCAAGAGACAACAGGAATAGGGGGTTTCTTAAAAGCTCTTCGAACAATTCCCGTAATGATGGATATTGTACATAAAATGGAATCTTTGTGTCCTAAAGCAAATTT
>CAYTOF010000096.1:0-2058 GCA_964439435.1 uncultured Oscillospiraceae bacterium | reverse complement strand
AAAGTTCAAAATCTTTGACATCCAGGCCGGTGACCTTTTTGAATAGCCCCGGTTCCAATTGTGTGATGACATCTTTGAGCGAGCGTTCACGGTAATCGGTCAGATACATGAAGATGGGAATGCGGGTGGCAAATTTGATCAACTTTTCCAATCCATCGGGTATTATCGCCCAGGCAATTCTGAATAATTCAAAAATTAAAATGGTTGGACTTTGTAATATTCCGATAAATATGTTAAGAAAAGTAGAGGAACTAATAGGTCCAAACACCCAAATAACATATGTTGGGCTTAACCATCTTTCTTGGATTACTTCAGTTTTAGAAAATAATAAAGAAGTGATTCATACACTGTATGACAGTTTTTACAGTGAAAACGTTTTAAACAAATATTCACAACTATTTTCAGCCATACCGTGTGGTTATCTTGAATATTTTTACGGGCGTACCAGAAAATTAAATGAACTGCTTGAGAAAGCTACTTCAAAAACACGCGGAGAAGAATGCATTGAAATCGAAAATGAGTTATTAGATATTTATGCAGATGAAGATTTACACATAAAACCAGAGGTGCTGAATAAACGAGGCGGTGCTCTTTATAGCGAAGCAGCAGTCTCATTGATTAATGCTATTGAAAATGACTTGAATGAAATTCATGTTGTCAACCTTAAAAACTTAGGTGCTCTTCCGTGGATGGAATACGACGACGTTGTCGAAATACCCACTAAAATCACAAGAGAAGGTTTTCACCCATGCCCTGTAGAACATTTCAACAATGCTCATATACAAGATATGATGCGCACGGTAAAAGCATATGAGAAACATACAGTCAACGCCGCTTTAACGGGCGACAAAGACGAAGCATTGTACGCATTGGCCATCAATCCTCTCATCGGGGATGTTGAAGTGGCGAAAAAGTGTCTTGATGAAATGCTTGAATCCAATAGGAAATATTTGCCACAATTTTTTGAAGAGGTATAAGATGTTTGGAATTTCAAAAAACGAAAAGCTTGTCCTTGGCGTAGATGGTGGCGGCACCAAGAGTGATTTTTATATTTTTTCAACAAGCGGCAATTTTATATCTAAAACAACAGGTGGACCAACAAATCATGAAGTCTACAGTGGCGGATTTTATGAAATGACCGATGAGTTTGAGAGTATTCTTACAGATGCTCTCAAAAGCGCTAAAGTCCAAATAAGTGATATTTCAGCAGCTGTCTTAGGTATGGCAGGAATTGACATCCCGTCTCAAAAGTCTCGTATGGAGAAATATCTCCATTCTCTGGGTATTAAAAAGACACTTGTTTTCAACGATTCCTTTTTAGGGATAAAAGCAGCATGTCCCAGCGGTTATGGCGTTTGTTTTGTTAACGGAACCGGAAACTCTGTTGGAGGTATTGATCCAGCCGGAAATTGGCTGCAAGTGGGCGGGACAGGAGAAGCTTTTGGAGATTTAGGCGGAGCAGCCGGAATGACAAATCGTGTCATCTGTGCTGTATACAGTTCTTTTTATCGATGTGGACCCAAAACTCAAATGTCTGATTTGCTATTTTCATTATTACAAATTGATAACCCTGCTCTTTTAACTCAATCTATTTACGACTCTCACTATAGTGGCTATATTTCGCACACAGATATACACAATGAAGTTCTCTATACTGCTGCAAATAATGGAGATAAAGTTGCAAATAATTTATTGATTTCATTTGGCAAGCAATTCGCACTTTCAATTGCTGGTTGTATAAATAATTTAAATTATGATTCTCCGGATATTGATATCGCTTTAGTTGGTTCGGCAACTTTAAAAGCACAATCTAACAAAATGATGGAAACATGCAAAACAGAAATTGAACTTCTGACAAAAAAGAACATTTATTACTACCCACTTACAGTATCGCCTGCAGTTGGCGCTGTTCTATGGGCCATAGAACTTGCTAACGGGAATAACAAAGACAATTCTTTAAAGGATATTGTCATAAAAAGTCTAAATTACTAAAGCTTGTGTCAAAAGGTAACCTCTAAAAATTGATTTTTTAAATTGATATTTTGCAGTTCAGGCAGT
>CAYTOF010000095.1:1040-5453 GCA_964439435.1 uncultured Oscillospiraceae bacterium | reverse complement strand
GCGCTCTTTGCCTTCGCTGTTTTTTGCCAAAACCTTGCTCCCATCAACTCTCTTCCACTTGACTTTTTCTGTTATCTCCATTTCGTTTTCATCTGTATATGTAATTTTGCATTCTTCTTCGGATTTGATCATGTATGGGATTTTTTTGTATACTTCTTCCTCCAAGGTGTTGATGGTTTTGCCCCTTACATATTCTTTCATCAGAGTGTGCTTGATTTTTCCCTCGCCATAATCCGTCAGCTGATTGTAGATCTTTTGTAACATAGTGCCGCAAAGGACACCGTAGATTTCGCGGTGCGAACTCATCGCCTCCCGCTCCAACACCTGCAGTAGGGCTACCAGCTCACTCAAATTCAGTGCCAAAAAGATCGGATGCACCGTGGAGGTGTAGTAGTGCGCCTGGGAACCCACATGGCTTGACTCTATCTTCACAGTTGTTCCGAGCACATCTAACCCCATTCGCAGTGCATCAATATCCGATCTGGCGGTTCGCTCGTCCACATCAAACTTTTCGGCAATTTCCCCGATTCTCATCTCCGTGCCCTGCAGCAGCTTTAAAAGCTTTATCCGCCTCTCAAAAGCACTCGGTTTTTTCTCTTTATCATTTTCTTCCATGTCTGCTCCTCCTTATTTTTATCCCTTGCCACACCTGTATTCTATATATGCGCCCATCTTCTGTCAAGGTGAAAAAAGCGCCATGACCGCATATTTTACTTGACAACCTCTTGCAGATATGATAATCTTTATGAGTATTAAAACATAATACTCGGTAGGTAAGGCTCCTGCGAGGATATGGATTGCTGCCGCGAAATGATGGAGACATCATCAGCTGGTATGAACAGTTGTTGTCATTGAAGGCTTCAACCAATGCAATTTCACCGCCTCGCAAAGTTAAAGCTCAAACGAGACGGCTTGTGACCATTGCTCTATGCGTCTCCTTTGAGATGCATAGAGCTTTTTGTGGGAGATTTTAAATGGACTCGCATGGTTGTATGAGTTTAATTGAATACAGAAAAACAGATGGCGGAGTTATTTGAACAGTGATGATTTGAGTTTGCACATGCATAGATCAGTTTGTGAAAACACACCACTAAAGAAACTTGCTTTTAAGGTGGTTTTTTTGCGCCCAATTTTATGACTATTTCCCAAAGACAGGCCCGTTTCCCCGCCAAGTTTTATACTCCATATTTTTGAAAGGTGGTGCATTGAATGGACAGCGACTCGTCAGGCGAAGGCAATTTGCTCCGTAGGGCTTTATATTGCAATTCGATGCACTTTATTTCAAGATTAGGAGGTATTGGCCGTGAGCGAAGAACTGGCTATAAGCCTGGAACAGATAGAGGAATTGATCAGTGAGCGCAACTATGTCAAGGTAAAAGAGATCCTCTCGGAGATGAACGAGGTGGACATTGCAGAGCTTTTAAAGCCCTGCAGCCCCCAGATGACGCTGCTGCTTTTCAGAATGCTGCCAAAGGACATGGCGGCGGAGGTCTTTGCGAGATTTCTCAAGGAGCAGCAGATAGACATCATCAACTCCGTCACCAATGAGGAGCTGGCAAATATCGTCAACGAGCTGTTTTTTGACGATATGATAGACCTCATAGAGGAGATGCCCGCCAATGTGGTGAACAGCATCCTGACCCACAAGGGCGAAAAGGAAAGAGAGCTCATAAATGAGTTTTTGAAATACCCCTCGGACTCTGCGGGAGGGTTGACGACAATAGAGTATGTAAACTTAAAGAAGTCCATGACCGTGAAAGAGGCCATGGACCACATAAAGAGGACGGGCTTCAACGCGGAGACCATCTACACCTGCTATGTGACGGACAAAAACAGGATTTTGGAGGGCCTTGTGTCCCTGCGTGCCCTGGTCACGACAGGTGACGACGTCGTCATCGACGACATCATGGAGACGGACATAATCAAGGTCAACACCCACACAAACCAAGAAGAAGCCGCCAACATCTTCAGAAAATACGGATTTTTGGCTCTGCCTGTCGTGGACAATGAGGACAGGCTTGTCGGCATCATAACCGTTGACGACATCATGAACATCATTTCCCAAGAAGCCACGGAAGACTTTCAGAGGATGGCCGCCATGTCCCCCTCCCATGAGGAGTATTTAAATGTCGGCGTGTGGAAACTTGCGAAAAACAGACTGCCCTGGCTGCTTATCCTCATGATCTCCGCCACCTTTACAGGCAGGATTATGGGCAAATATGAGGATATCTTGATCTCTGTGGCGATTCTCGGCACCTTTATACCCATGTTGATGGACACGGGCGGAAACGCCGGTTCCCAGTCTTCCACCCTGGTCATCCGCGGGTTGGCAACGGGGGATATAAGCGTGGGCGATGGGCTAAAAGTCTTGTTCAAGGAGTTTGCCGTGTCCTTTATCGTGGGCATCATGCTCGCGGCAACCAATTTTCTCAGGCTCATGCTCATCGAGCAAGTCGGCCTGCTTGTCGCGACAACGGTCTCCGTGGCGCTGGTTGTGACGGTCATCTTATCCAAGGTCATAGGCGGCATTTTGCCGATTTTTGCCAAAAAGCTCAAGATGGACCCCGCCATCATGGCAGGTCCGCTGATCACCACAATAGTGGACGCGCTGAGCTTGTTTGCCTATTTTGCCATAGCCACAACAATGCTCGGGCTCTGATGAATATACAAGATAAAGCATCACCTTATCTAATCGATTTGATGGATTAAATAAGGTGATGTTTTATTAAATTCCCCTCCCTCGTGAGGGTGGCGTGCAAAGCACGCGCGCGCATGCGACGGGGTGGTTTTTCCGGGCTCCACAAGATATAAGTATTTAGGTTAAATTAAAAAAGCGGTTGCCCTTTGTATTTGTGTAGCACATTGAGGTGGAGATATTTAATTTGTGGAATGACCACCCCCGCAAAGAACTCAGCTCTCTTTTTTCTTGGGTTCCTCATAGGAAATCGCCTTTGGCGGGCAGGCTTCTATGACGGCGGAAAGTTTTTCTTTGTCCAGCTCGCCTTCCTCCACATCCTTGAGGTGGGCCTTTTTGCCCTGCATTTCAAAGACTTCGGGATATTCTCTCTCGCACAGTTCACAGCCTATACAGGCCTTTTTGTCTATTGCAAGCCCTGTGCCATGCTCCGAGACATTTAAATCCTCTTTTTTGACAAGCTTTGCCGTCAGCCAAGAGAAAACCAAGATGGCAATGACAGTCAGCACATAGCGCATGGCCATGAATTTGAGTCCCAAAAACTTGGCCTCATTCAAAAGCATGGGGATTTTTATCACTGCCCAAGAGCTCAGTATGATCACGATGTTTTTGATCGACGCTCCCTTTTTCAGAAGCATCACACAGAAAGGAAAGGCGGCATAAACCGGCCCCGCCGAAACGCTGCCGAGGACAAAGGACAGCACAGTGCCCCTTATGCCCGCTCCCGTGCCGAGATAGTGCGTGATTTTTTCCTTTGGCACCCAAGAATCCAGCAGCGCCGTCAACAAAAAGATGGGCGGCATGATCAGGAGCATTTCTTTTAGATAATAGGCAGAGTTTTTCACAGAGGTTGTTCCAAGCTCTGTTCTGAAAATAAAGATGGCAACATAGGCAAGAGCCACCAGGATTATAAATAAATTTTCTTTGATTTTTTTAAGTATCTTCATATGAGCACCCCCATTACCAGCGCTATCAAGATGGCAAATATAAAGGAAAGGCTGTTACGCACCACGGTGAACTTGGTGCCAAACTCCTTTCGCTCCATGGGAAATGTGACGACCCCCACCATTGTCAAGGTGGTGAGAAACGCCACCGAGGGTACAATTCCGACACCCGAGGACACAAGGGTACCCACCAACGGAAAGGCGATAAATGCCGGCACCAAAGTTATTGTGCCCACCGCCGCCGCTATCACTCCCGCAATAAACATAGACTGTTTCCCGACATATTCCGCTATGGTTTCAGGCGGGAAAATCGACAGCAGCAATCCTATGGCAAAGACAATGGAGAGAATGGAAAACACAAGGTTTTTTCCCATACCCAGGGCCATTTTCAGGCTTCTCATCGTCTTCTTTTTATCTTTTATAATAGAAAAAACAAGAAAAGCCACTGTGCCCACCCACAGGATAATTGTAAATACATCCAATTCTATTCCTCCCTATTTTGTGATAAATGGCATTTTCAAACATTCTATCACATCATGCAACCGTATAATAGACACCTGTGTTTCTTTTTGTTATAATATCTCAAGGCAGGTAAGCTTTTATAGAAGGACACCCAATTGACTGTTTTATATTATACGAGGTTGAGAATATGATTGAAAAATTGCATGAACATGAGCTGCTGTCCAAAATCCCCGAGGATATCTTGGAGGGTTTTGTCGCCTCATTGGACATATATGCCCGCACCTATCCAAAGGGCACCATTCTTTACACCAT
>CAYTOF010000095.1:0-1030 GCA_964439435.1 uncultured Oscillospiraceae bacterium | reverse complement strand
GCCTGCAACACCTTGGATATTGTCCTTGGCGGGCACCTTTCCGCCGGCAGTTTGAGCGAGGGCGGATCCTTTTCCACAATTTTTGAATTTGGCAGAGGGGATATCGTCGGCGCCAACCTGCTCTTTGGCACCGTGCCGCAATATCCTTTCAACATCTACTGTGAGGACGACTCGCAGCTGTTGCACATCACACGCAAGGCCAGCACCGAGCTCTTGCGTTTTTATGATTTTGTGATGGGGTTTGTGCAAAAACTCTCCCGCAATGCCCTGGGGCTGAACAGAAAAATCACCATGCTTGCAAGCAAAACCCTGCGAGAAAACCTCATGGAATACCTCCTTGAGCTCTCAACGGCCCAAGACTCAACGGAAATTGTGCTGCCCATGAGCAAAAAAGCCCTGGCAGATTTTCTCGGCGTGCAGAGGCCCTCATTGTTTCGCACACTCAAAATTTTAAAAGACGAGGGCATAATCGCAGTAGAAAACCGTAAAATCACCCTGCTATAGCATTTGCTTGCATTTCATCTTGCTGTAAAGTATATTGATTTACACCGCTCCCGCTCCTTTTCTATTCCCCTCCTTGGAGGGGAATAAGGGCTTTTTATAGAGACGGTTTCTGCTATCACTCAAAAAACGGTTTTTTCTGAATTGATATTACCGAACGGTCTTAAATTTCCCTCCTTCGTGAGGGTAGCGCCGCGACAAGCGCGTCGCGCCCGAAGGGTATGCTCACAGGGTAGAGTGTTCTAAATTCCCCTCCTTCGGAGGGGTGCCCGAAGGGCGGGGTGGTTTTACCGGGCTCCGCCAAATATAATAATTGTGATTTAACACACCGTATTTTTGACTTTTTTTATATGTTTTTGGGATGCCCGACACGCGACAAGCACATACACACATTACGCACTATGTGCGTAGCGCCGCGTCCGAAAGACGGGGTGGTTGAACCTTATTTCTCTCCTACAAAAAGGTCACGCGCTGTGCGCGTACCTAAGGCTGAGCGGTTTTTTTATATTATTAACAGATACCATAAAGA
>CAYTOF010000094.1:0-6094 GCA_964439435.1 uncultured Oscillospiraceae bacterium | reverse complement strand
CACTGAGGAGGAACCGGCAAATTGCGCATCTCCGTGCATTCTGCCCATGGAGTCGGTCAAACCATAAGAGGCCGGGCCGGCTGCCATGTTGTCGGGGTGAAGTGTGCGGCCTGTGCCTCCGCCGGAAGCGACGGAAAAGTATTTACGGCCGTTTTCAAGAGCCCATTTTTTGTAGGTACCTGCCACCAGGTGTTGGAAGCGTGTCGGGTTGGTGGAGTTGCCTGTGATGGATACATCCACATGCTCCAGAGCCATGATGGCGACACCTTCGCTGACATCATCAGCACCGTAGCACTTGACCTTTGCTCGGTCGCTGTCGGAAAAGGCTTTTTCCCTGACAACTTCAAGCTCGCCTGTGGCATAGTCATATTTTGTTTCAACATAAGTAAAGCCGTTGAGGCGCGAAATAATGTATGCGGCATCTTTTCCAAGCCCATTCAACATGACCCGAAGGGGAACATTTCGGACCTTGTTGGCCGTGCGGGCGATGCCAATGGCACCTTCAGCTGCGGCAAAGGATTCGTGTCCTGCCAAAAAGCAGAAGCAGGATGTTTCTTCCCGCAGGAGCATTGCCGCGAGGTTTCCATGTCCTATGCCCACGGATCTGGCCTCGGCCACACTGCCGGGGATACAGAAAGCCTGCAAACCTATGCCAATGGCTTCGGCAGCATCGGGAGCATCTACACATTTTTGTTTAATGGCAATGGCACAGCCAAGGGTATATGCCCACACCGCGTTGTCAAAGGCGATGGGTTGGACGCTCTTGACGATGCTCTCAACATCAATGCCTACTTCTTCGCACACTGTGCGTGCATCTTCTATCTTATCAAACCCGTATTGCGCAAGAGTTTTTGAAATCTTGCCGATACGTCTGTCGTATCCTTCAAACAATTTGTTTGCGCTCATATGTTATTCCTTTCTCGGGTCTATGTAAGCCGCAGCATTTTCATATCTGCCATAAGTGCCGATGTTTTGCTCATAGGCTTCTCTGGGCTCAACACCTTCGCGTATGGACTCCATCATTTTGCCCAAATTGACAAATTTATAACCCGTGACCTCTTTGTTGTCGTCCAAAGCCACATCGATTATATAACCTTCAGCTATTTCAAGGTAGCGCACACCTTTGGCGCGTGAGCCAAACATGGTGCCAATTTGCGAACGCAGGCCTTTTCCGAGGTCTTCAAGGGATGCGCCGATGGGCAAGCCGCCTTCGGAGAAAGCTGTTTGGCTGCGACCATAGGCCAGCTGTTTGAAAATCTCGCGCATGGCGACGTTTATGGCATCACACACTAGGTCTGTATTCAACGCCTCCAATAGTGTCTTGCCTTGTAAGATCTCCGCAGCCATTGCAGCTGAGTGGGTCATACCTGTACACCCAAGGGTTTCGACGAGCGCCTCTTCTATAATGCCGTTCTTTACGTTGAGGGTAAGCTTGCAGGCACCTTGTTGCGGTGCACACCAGCCAACACCGTGGGAAAGGCCGGAAATGTCTGAAATCTGCGTTGATTTGACCCATTTGCCCTCTTGGGGGATAGGTGCGGGACCGTGGTCACAGCCCTTGGTGACAACGCACATTCTCTCAATCTCGTGGGAATAGCTCATATGTCAGCTCCTTTTTGAAAAGTATCAACAATTATTATAACATATATTGGTTTCAGGGTAAATACACAAAAGTGACAAGATTTACATTGAAATACGACAATTCACTATAAATCTCAAGAAAAAGAGGGTTGGGAATAAATATCGGCATTTCATATATATAGAATATTTAGCATAAAAGCAAGCCCCTTTAAATGACAGGGCATTTAAAGGGGTTTGCTTTTATGAGTTAGATGTTATTTTATGTTACTTTTTATGATTGACAAAATGCTTGCGGCATCATCTGAAACGACAAGCCAAATATACAGTCCTTTTTTCTCTATTTTGCTTGCATTTATTTTGTCATATTCAACGGGCAGATAGTTGTTCATTTCATTTGATTTTTGGGCACGGAAATTACTGATTTTGGTTTCAAGCAATTCCAGTGAAGCACTGTCTTTTGCTTTGAAGATCAACAACATATCACCGAGAATTGCCGTAAGAGGGATGTTGGCCGTGTATTCGTCGTAAAGCTCAGGGCTGATGCCGAGATAGTCTGTGAGGTCCTCGGCATTGAGGGAAAGCTGTTCGGGCAAGTCCACATTTTCGGAGATCTCGGCATAAATATCGGAAATGGGCTTTGCGGCCTTCACCTCCGTTTTACCGCAGCCTGCAAGTAAAACAAAGGGCAAAGACAGAGCAAATACAAGCAACAGAGTTGTAAATCTTTTTATTTTCATATTTCACCTCGTAAATTTAAATGACGGACTGTTTATAATTTTATGATCTTTTGATTATTTCTTTATCTGGGAGGCCGCAAAGCCTTTGAGCAGCTTTGTCCACACTTGATAGGCGGCATTGGTCTGATGGACATATTGATCAGAGCAGTATTCGGGCTTGAGATTTCCCTCGGGCGTTGAGAGAGGGTCGGCGATATTTATAAAGATATATCCGTTATCCCGGCAAACCTTTATCATCTCTTTGTTGAGCAAACGCAGGTTTTCACTGGTCAGTTTTCCCTTCTCACTCCCCTTTAGCATGTATGTGGCGCTTATCACATAGACAGAGATATCGGGAACAGCCCCTCTTATGTTGTTGATGAGCTGCTTGTAGTTGGCAGTGGAATTTGGGATGCCGTACAGGCCGACATCGTTCAAGCCGAGCATGATGAAGAGCTTTTTGGCGCCGGTTAAAGGGATGGATTTCCAAAGCTGCATCTGCTCTCCTTGGTATACCGGATGCACAGAGTCTTTGTTGACGGGCCAGAGGGCGTTGCCCGAGCCGAGGCTCCCCGAAACGAGAAATTTTGCACTGCCCATAAAACCCTTGTTGGTTTCGCGTGTTTTTGTCACAAAATTGCGCCAACCAAGTGACACGGAATCGCCGACAAAGACGGCATCGTCAAAAAACGCAAAGATCTCTGCATCGGACAACCCGAGCAGATTTTCATCGGGCGGTGGAATTTCAAGCTTGATATCACCATTTGGTGCGGGCGGATTTGTAGTGGGTTTTGTGGTGACGGGCTTCGTGGTTGTATTTGCATTTGTGGTATTTGGCAGAGTTGTGGTGATTGGTGGGATGGTCGTATTCGGAGGCAGGGTTAAAATATTGCCGGTTGTTGTATTTGGAGTAGTGGTTGTCTGTATGATGATTGGATAGGTCGTTTGCGGTTGGCTTGAGGTTTGCACTTGTTCTGAGGGTGCAGTTGTGCTGACAGAGGTGGTGGACTCGACCAATTCTGTATCTGTTTGAGTTGTATGTGTATATTCGGAGGCAGACGACGTCGAAGTTGTGGGCGTCTCTGCAGGTGTGCAGCCGATAAATGAAAACAACATTGTGAATGAAATCAGTATAACAACGACTTGCCGCATAAGCATAAAATATCCCCTATATCAAAACTGTTTGCGGCCCTCGATTTGTGCCGCTTGTGTCGATATTATATAACACATGCTCATATCAAGTCAATCAGTGGAGAGGATTTATAAAAGTGCAGAAACAGGGCTTGTATTCCATCGCTTTCACACACTGAATCATTGTTGACTTAATATGATAAAAAAGGTATAATTGGGTTGAAATACTTGGGCAAACTACCCCTTTGGAGGTATCTGCTAATGAAATGTCCCTACTGCAACTACACAGACAGCAAGGTCATAGACTCACGCCCCAATGACGATTCAAGCAGCATACGCAGAAGGCGCGAATGTGTCAAATGCAGCAGGCGTTTTACGACATATGAGCAAATAGAGAGCTTTCCGGTGCTGGTTATAAAAAAAGACGGCAAGCGAGAACCCTTTGATCGGGGCAAATTGCTGGGAGGCCTTGTAAAAGCATGTGAAAAACGGCCTGTCAGCGCAGACGCCCTTGAGGCGGTGGTTTCGGAGATCGAGATGGCGGTTCGAAACACCCTGGAACGAGAGGTTTCGACAACAATGCTTGGAGAAATGGTTATGGAAAAGCTTCGCGACCTTGACGAGGTGGCATATGTGCGATTTGCCTCTGTCTACAGGCAGTTTAAAGATGTCAACACTTTTTATGACGAACTGAAAAAACTAGTCAGTAAAGATGATGTCAAGGCTTAGAGGCCGATTATGTGAGGTTACCAGATGAGTGAGAGAACAAAAAAGTTGGATTTTAGCGAGCTCTACCAAGCCTTTGCCTCCTTAAAAGACGAGCATGAAATAGCCGCATTCTTGGATGATCTTTGCACAATAAACGAGATGAAATCCATGCAGCAGAGGCTTTTGGTGGCAAAACTCCTGGATAAAGGGGAACAGTACAGCCAAATTGTCAAAGAAACCGGCGCCTCCACCGCCACAATCAGCCGTGTAAACCGTTGCCTTATGTACGGAAGCGACGGCTACAGATTGATTTTGGACCGTCTTGACAAAAAAGACAACGGTGATGCATGAATCAATACAGAGCAATAGCTGCGCATTACGATGCGTTTACGCCGGACGTTGACAGAGCAAGATGGGCGACTTTTCTGGAAAATCTCCTGAAAAAGCACGGATGTAAACCCAAAATGGTTTTAGATCTGGCATGTGGGACTGGTGAGATTGCCTGTGAATTTGCCAAAAGAGGATATGATGTGCTTGGGGTTGATGCCTCAAGGGAGATGCTTTCGATTGCCGCAGACAAGGCAAAAGGGCTTGCAAATCCGCCTTTTTTTATACACCAACGCATGGAAAAATTGAAGCTCTTGAAAAAAGTGGATGCGGTTGTCAGTTGTCTTGACAGCATCAACTACCTTGCATCTAAAAAAACGCTCCATACGACATTTTTAAGAGTCGGTCGTTCTTTAAAGCCCGATGGGCTTTTTATATTTGACATAAACACACCTCACAAGTTCAAAATACTGCACGGGCAAACATATATAAGAGAGAATCAAAATGCCTTTTGCGCATGGCAGCCTGAATACAACGAGAAAAGCAGAACAGCAAAGTTTTATGTCAATATTTTTACACAGACCTCCGGAGGACTGTATGAACGAAGCCTTGAGTTTCACAGGCAACGCGCCCACAGTCACAGGGAAATTGCAAGAGCACTGGCAGATGCAAGGATGAAAATCGTCGGCATATACGGTGAGCTGACATACAAAAAGCCAGGCGGGCGAGACGAGAGGGTGTTTTATGTTGTAAAAAACGAGCCTCTAAAAACGCATCAGTTTCCGGCAAAATGACAGAACAATAAAATGAAACAAGTAGAAAACAACCAGAGGAAATTATGAAAGACAAACTGATAAATGCAATCAGCGGAGATGGTTTTGTCAGGGTTATTGCCGCCGATACAAAAAACATAGTCACAAAAGCCCAAGGATATCACGACACAACACCCACAACGACAGCTTTGCTTGGCAGACTTTTGACGGCTGCGTCCTTGATGGGTTCGGATTTAAAAGATAAAGATTTTTCTGTTACATTGCGAGTTGACGGTGACGGGCCCTCAAGAGGGGCTGTTGCTGTTTCGGACGGGCTCGGCAATTGCCGAGGCTATGTCAGAAACCCCGATGTGGACCTGCCGCGGCGCGAGGGCAGAAAACTGGATGTCGGCGGTGCGGTGGGCAAAGGCAGTCTCACAGTGATAAAGGACATGCATCTGAAAGAGCCCTATATCGGCAAAGTGGAGTTGGTGAGCGGGGAGATTGCAGAGGATATCGCGGCATATATGCAGGAGAGTGAACAGACACCGGGTGCCTGTTCCTTGGGAGTGCTGATTGCAAGAGATTATTCCGTGGCTGCCGCAGGAGGGTTTATACTCGCCCTGATGCCCGGAGCTGATGAATCCGTCATCTCCAGAGTGGAGAGAGATCTTGCGGATATACCGACAGTAACCTCCATGTTAGAGAGTGGCATGAGCGTTGAACAGATGGCAGAGCGCGTGCTGCAAAGTGACTTCGGGGGTATTATCAGAACATTGGAGATTGACTATATTTGCGGATGCTCAACACAGAGAACTAAGGAGATGCTCCTCTCCCTTGGAAGAGCTGAGCTGGAGTCTTTAAAGGATCGATCAGATG
>CAYTOF010000093.1:0-6237 GCA_964439435.1 uncultured Oscillospiraceae bacterium | reverse complement strand
TCAAAGGACAATTTGGCCTCTTCTAATGCAGCTTCTACATCGTCAATAGTAACTTGGGGGTTTGTTGCGTTCCACGCCACGGCATACTTGATGGCGGCTTCAATGGCGTGTGCATGAGATTCGTCTGCTGATTTGTTGGCTCTCGAAATTATACCCGTGACAACGGGGATGGCGATGGCTGCGAGGATGAGCAAAACGGCGATGACGACAACCAGCTCAACCAAGGTGAAACCCTTTTTGTCTGTACGTTTCATGATATTCATGCTCCTTTAAATTTTAAGCTTTGTGAAATATTTTCACGCTTTGTGTAATAATTATACACAGCCCTTATTTTCTTGTCAATAGCTTTTGCATGACTTTTACTGACATCTTGCCAAAAGTTTTAAATATTTGCGCAAAAAGATGCAAATCCGAGTCCCTCAAAGCCGCATGTGCCGCTTATGAGTGCTTTGTTTGGCATGGCAGGCAGGTGAGAGAGCGCTCAAGGGGGCTCTTGCCGCAAATCTCTGCGGGCGCTTTCTTGTGTGTTCTTTTCTCTGCATATCGTTGCTGCGCAACGCCTGCATTCCGTTGCTATGCAACGCCTGTTCCTGCTCCTGTTACTGTTCCTGTTACTGTTACTGCTCCTGTTCCTGGTATAGTATACGGTTTGCTATACGGTTTGGCACAAAATCGAATTTTAAAACCTGATTATAGGCAAAGAATATATCAAACCCTATCAAAAGGGTATGGCATAGGGTTTGGCATACCCTTTCTAAAGAGGGCGGGTTTTTGTGAAAAAAGATGAAATATTGCGCAAAAATTTTTAATAAATGCTTGATTATCATGTCGGGGTTTGGTATACTGAGGTTGATAAAATATGATAGCATGCCCAAGGTGTAATATCCTCACCCGCATCGGCTCTTTTGGCAGGGCTTTGCGGTGTGAGCGGGCAACAGCACTTTCGGCACATAAGCTAAAATAAAAATATAAGAAAAGCAACAATATATAAAAGTTTGCGCCCTGTCACATTTAAACATTTTAACAAGGGTGTTAAACAAAACAGCTCTTTGGTTCCTTGCGTTTAAAGAAAGGAAGATCAACACATGAAAAACATAAATATCTCAGAAAAGAAAGGTGCGGCGCTGGCATATGCCATGATGGTGGGTGTGGTGCTCATCGTGCTTGCCGCGGCTCTGCTGCCTCTGGCAGGCTCCGCCACAGGCGGCACACAGACGGTGCTGGACGACAAGCTCAGCTACATCGAGGCCCGCTCCGCCATAGAATACGCCAAGGCCATCCTTGGCAAAGGCCTGGATGATTTGAACATAGTCGATTTCTATGTCACGGCCGAAAGGGACGCCAACGGCGAGATGGAGTATTCATACCGCGCGGGTGTGCCCTCCGAGGCAAAGGAGGCGGCTGTCATCGCCACGGTGGACGAGCTTGGCAACAGCATCCTGCTGGAGGCAAGGGCATCCACCCTTGGGCAAGTAGAGAAAAAGCTCAATTTGGAGATTGTCTACCATGCGGGCATAGTGCCGATTTTGAAGGCCATCCCCACGGGTTATGCGCAGGTGGGTCTATATATAGGAAGCGACCCGCTCTTTAAAACACGCAGCAGCTCTTCAAGCTCCCCCTCTGTTTGGAACCACATGCCCATTGTCTTTAAAGAGACGGTCAATCTGAACTCACGGTATTATGACGTTTTGACGGGCAAGGCGCTGTATTTTATGGGGCTGGATGACTCTTTTATCACCACAGGCAGTTATAAGACAAACATCACCCTCATGACCAACTTTTTGTATTTCAAAGGGGATATCAATTTATACAGCACCTCCGCCAAGGCGACCTCCGATGTATATATAAAGCTGCCGACAAAGGGCGATGCCAACTATGACGACGAAGGATACGGATATGCCTTTTTTGACAATATCACCCTGACAACAGGCTCAAAGGCAAGCGACACAAAGGTGCTAAACGGCATTTACCGCTACAGCGGCTCGGGCAATTTTACACTGACACAGTTTGCAAATGCCGGCACATCCTTAGGGAGCAACCCGCGCAGGCTCACGGGCACGGATTTTGACGAGGCCAAGCGCAACAAATATGACCCGAACATCCTCTTTTCCACATATGAAAACCGCATGAACTGGATAACGGGGGAAGAGGCGGGCTGGCTCAATGCAGGCGCCATCATAAACACGACCAGCGGCGGGCAAGTACAGCCCCTGCCCGTGCAGGCGGACAAGTTTGTGTCCATGTACATCACAAACCATGCCTCCTTTGAAAAACGAGCCCATGTGGAGTTTAACTCCCGCAGCACAAGGGTGCGGACATATATCTCCATGAACAACAAGACAGACTTTTCGCTCAACTTTGGGTACCGCCCGGGTTCCAGCGGGTCATATGCCGCGCAGACAGCGATTTTCACAGGGGAGTATGTCTGTTTTGAAAACTTTGCCTATTTCTATCAAATGCACAATGACTCAAAGCTTTTGATCAAACACCCCGCGGGGAAAAACCTCATCTTGCAGTTTAACCGCGAGACGACCATGTATGACAAAAACAACAAGGTCATCGGCATAGCAAAACCGGGCATGTATGTCTGTCCCTCGGGATTTGACCTCTTTGACCCGAACAACTACGCGGATGTCGTGAAAACACGGACAGTCTCTGTTTATATAGGCGAAGAGCCTGTCTTAGATGCAAATGGCAATCAAGTTTATGACCGTGTTTGGAGTTGGTTTCCCTTAGGTTATGTCAATGTACCCAGAATGCAGCCTGTTTATGAAGACCAAATACAAGAATATGTCGACCATACAGGGCTGGTTTTGACCCCGTATTATGACAGATATGTCTACTCCCCCGAAGGGGAGCTCATAGAGCTTGAAATCGGCGAAGGGGTTTTTGTGAGATGACAAAAGAGCTTGCCCTGCCACAATCAAAGAAAGGCGTTTCCCTGGCGGAGGTGCTCATAGCCGCGGCGCTGCTTGTCGTGCTCATCGGGGCGATGATAGCCATCATCTCCTTTTCCAACACCTTGGTCGCAAACAATGTCTCGCGGGAAAACTCCTTTACAGCTGCGGAGGGCATTGCCGATGTGCTCATCACGGCACTTGCCAAGGGTACAACGGATGCGCCCACCCTGGAGAGCATGACGGGAGCTGTTTTCAAGGCAAGCGAAGAGGAGTTTTCAACCGCGGTGGATGCCAGGGAGTTTACATACTACCATCACATGGATGTGAAGGGTGTGGAGGGCTGGCGCATCATCGTCCGCGTGAACGGAAATGACGGAAAGCAAGCCGCGAGAATCACGGCCTTTGCCTCCGACACCGGAGGGCTGATAGGGTGAAAAAACAAAACAACAAAAAGGGTATAACGCTTGCAGAGCTGCTGCTGGCCATGGTGATCACCGTGATTGTCATCGGCGCTGCAGGCACCTCTTTTATCCTCGGACAGAGGATATACAACCACAGCGCGCAGACAGCCGTGGAGCAAAAGGAACTCAAAGTCGCCGAGATGGTCCTGCGGGAAAACGCCTATCTCATGATATGGTACGGTGTGGGGGACTATGAGGCGGCAAACCCGCCTGCGGGGGCAGCGGACATGGTGAGCATGTATTTTGAAGACGGAGAGCTCATCATCCAACTATACGAAAGCCGCATGAGTGCGGCGGGGATAGAGAAACTGACATTGGATTTTGAACTTGTCAAAAGCGTTGGCACGATGAAATACCGCCTGGAGACCAGGGGCATTGAGCAAAACGGCGTGGTGGTGATGAACAACATCAAGTCGCAGGACAGGATAATCGCCGCGCAGTGTGTGCTGACCAAGGAAAACGGCAAGCTCTTTCAGATGAAGATCCCGGGCAATTAAAACACAAGGCAAAATGCCGTCAAGCTCTTTTGATATGAGAGCTTGACGGCACATTTATATCGGGGTATAATCTTTCATATGGGGGTGATTTGCCCCATGGCGATTGTAACAAATGCGAAGGATTTTAATAAATTTTAATATTTAAATTGTCGGCGGTTCTCCGGCACTTGGCCGCTCACGCAGCCGGAGCGCGGCCAAAAAAGCTGACATTTGGAATCAGAAAAGGCGGAATGAGAAAAATGAGAGATGGTTTTGTAAAAGTTGCGGCGAGTTCACCGCGCATTGCGCTCGCAAACTGCGCGCAAAATGCAAAGACAGCGGCCGCGGAGGTCCGCAAAGCAGAGGAGATGGGCGTGCATTTGCTTGTTTTTCCGGAGTTTTTTCTCACAGGGGCAAGCTGCGGAGACCTGTTTTTTCAGTCAGCTTTACAGGCGGGGGCGCTGGTTGCCCTGCGTTCTCTGTGTGAGAGCACGGCAAAGACAAGGGCCTGCATTGTCATCGGGCTGCCGATTTTCCACCGCGGCAAGCTCATAAACGCCGCTGCGGTGCTGCAAGGGGGCGTGGTGCTCGGCATTGTGCCCAAAACGCTGCCCACCAAAGGCGGCGAGGAGACCATCTTTGGCGCCGCGCCGAAGTTGCTGGAATACATCCGCCTGGACGGTTTTGAATATCTCATCCCCTTTGGGGCAAGGCTGATCTATGAGTGCCAACAGATGCAGAGCTTTTCCTTTGCCGTGGAAATCGGCGATGCGGGGGTGTATCCAGGCGGGCTCCTTGCCCATTACGGCGCGGGAGCTGCCATTGTGGCAAGCCCCTATGCCTCCTTCGAAGACACGGAGTCTGCAGGGCGGCGGAGAGATGCGGCGCTCTCGCTCTCGGCTCTCGGTGTCGGCGGTGCGGTGATTTGCGGAGCGGGGGAGGGAGAGTCCACCACGGATGGCGTGTGTGGTGGGCACAACCTCATCTGTGAAAACGGCGCGCTGCTTTCCGAGGCAGCGCCCTTTGGGGGCGGATTTGCCGCAAGCGAGATAGACACGCATGCCCTCTTTGCCGAGCGCGCCAAGAAGGGCGCCAAGGGGCAGGGCAGGGAGGATTATTTCATCATCTCCTTTGATATGGATATAAAAGAGACAACTCTGACCAGAAAAATCGAGCAGAACCCCTTTGTGCCGGCGTGTGCCGCCGCCCGCAAGATCTCAAGCGAAGTGGCGCTCTCCATCCAGAGCAGGGCGCTGGCGACAAGGGTTGCCCACATCGGGGCAAAGGCCATGCACATCGGCGTGTCGGGCGGGTTGGACTCGGCGCTGGCGCTCATGGTCTGCGTGCGCGCGGCGAAGGAGCTCAATATGCCCCGCAGCGCCATCCACGCCCTGGGGCTGCCCTGTTTTGGCACCTCGGAGCGCACGCGCACAAATGCGCGAAGGCTCTGCGATGCCCTCGGGGTGTATTACCGCGAGATAGACATCACGGCGGCTGTGGCGGGGCATTTTGAGGATATCGGCCACAGCGGCAAAGACTACGACGCGGCATATGAAAACGCCCAGGCGCGGGAACGCACCCAGGTGCTGATGGACCTTGCCAATATGGAAAACGGCCTTGTCATCGGCCCGGGGGACCTCTCGGAGCTTGCCCTGGGGTGGACAACCTACGGCGGAGACCACATGTCCATGTATGCCGTGAACCTCTCGGTGCCCAAGACGATGGTGCGCTCCCTGCTTTTGCACATAGCGGAGGGAGGGGAGCTTGCGGCGGTGCTGCGAGACATCGTGGCGACACCCGTCAGCCCCGAGCTTTTGCCCCCGGTGGATGGGGAGATCTCACAGAAAACAGAAGAGGCCATCGGCCCATACGAGCTGCATGACTTCTTTATATACTACGGTATTTATCTGAGCTTTGCCCCGGCAAAGGTGCGACGGCTCTGCGCCCATGCCTTTGGAGAGGCGTATACAGAAGAGGAGATAGGGCGAGTGCAGGGTATATTCTACAAGCGGTTTTTCGCAGCCCAATTCAAACGCTCCTGCCTACCCGACGGCCCAAAAGTAACCCCCGTGTCCCTGTCGCCCAGAGGCGACTACCGCATGCCCTCAGACGCAAAAGCAGAGCTATGGCTGGAGGGGATATAATTCCCCTCCACCGGAGGGGTGCCCGTAGGGCGGGGTGGTCCCGCGCGAAGCGCGCGACGCGGAAAGCGTCGGAGGGACCGTACTCCTAAAACCCCCTCGATTTGAGGACAGCGCCCCATAAATTCCCCTCCATCGGAGGGGTGCCCGCAGGGCGGGGTGGTCCCGCGCGAAGCGCGCGACGCGGAACGCGTCGAGGGACCATACTCACGAAAACTCCCCTCCATCGGAAAAGAATAAAGAGCCTCTACCGATGTTA
>CAYTOF010000092.1:0-6426 GCA_964439435.1 uncultured Oscillospiraceae bacterium | reverse complement strand
GGTTTTTCTTTCAATCCAAGTATATACCCGATAGCGACCTCGGTGAATTTCAAGCATGAACCTTGATAATCAAACTCATAGAAAAGCCCGCCGAACCCGCCATTACCGTGTTGATATTTCGCAAGCTCATCCATAAAGGCGGCAGTGTCCTCGCCCTCAAAGTTATACCGAAACCAAGCCCGGTTGATGTCATCCGAATGGGTGAATATGTAGTCACGTGCTTTTTGAAACCGTTCCCGTGTCAGCCTTTTCATATCTTATACCTTCCTATCCAAAAACTTCTACCGCTGCGACAATACGCAGCATTTCCTCATCTATTTTATCACGCCCGTAGGCATCCTTAAATCTTTCGCTGTATTTATCTGTTCTTAGATTGAAATGTAATGACCACATACCCCAAAACAAATCAACATGGCGGTCGCCTACGCCGCCACTGTCAACATCTATGAAACCGCTGAACTTCCAGTTGTTAAGAATAATATTTGGCAAACAATAGTCGCCGTGCAGGAGCGTATTCGATTCTAAAAGATGACTTTGCTTTTCAACGACCTCCCATGCTTCTTCCGCGCTTGCATAACCGAAACTGTCGGGAAAATGACTCTTATCAAAATTGTCAGTGAGTTTGTTATATGCTGCTTTCGCAAGGTAACGCTCCGTATGGTATTGGACAGGGCAATCGGCATATTCCAATTTGTGTAATAATGTGAGCCATTCAGCAACAGTATCGGATAGGCGCTTTGGCTGCTCGAGATATTTTTTTGTAGTGCAGTCATCACCTTGAACTTTCGAGGTCAACAACCAGTCTTTTTCATCTGATATGTAGGAAAGAACCTCTGCCGCCAAGTTCTTGCTGTGATAATATTTAGTCAAAATAGATTCGCGTTCTAAAGAGCCTTTCGCTGCCGATTTCAGAAAGTATCCGTTGTCCTTATCAATATAAATAACACTTGCTTCCGGCGAACAACTGCTGTCGAACAACCTTGCGCCTGTGATCAGAGAACGCAGCTCATCAGGGAAATTTTCAATATTTGGGTGTATCGGAGTGAGTTTCATATACAAATTTTCCTTTTCTTGCCACGAAAACCACAGCAAATTCTGTCTCAAACTGTTTTTCCATGGTCAGTTCTGCTTTGGCTATAAGCGCGGCTGTTTCATCTGTCGAATCAGGATAGACCTCAATTTTTCTGTCGCCGAAATCAATGCTTGTCTGGGTGTTTTTGTTGATTGACAAAATAAATAATCCTTGTGGGCTTAACAGCTCTGCTATCTTTTTTATCGCAGCGTGCTTGTCCTTTATATGCATAAAAGTGAGAGATGAATAAATCACATCATAGGTTTTCTCGAACGGATAGGTGAGATAGTCGCCACATATTAAACAGATATTTTGAAAATCCTTCAAGTTTTCTTTTGCTCGTTCAATGCTTTTTTGTGATATGTCAATACCGGTAAAACTCTCGCATTTATCACAAACATGTATGGCGAGCCGCCCTGTCCCGACGCCGATTTCCAATACCGATTTGTCTGGAGCAAGCTGCAATGCATCGATAAATGCTTTTCCGTCCCACTTGTCCATGTGCTCTTGTAAGGGAGCAGGATCATGCACAGGGTCGTTGTTTTCGTCAATTAGGGTGTCGTAGTGCTTGATCATTTTTGCTTTAACAGTGATTTCTTTTATAAATGCGCCTTTGGCCGATGTATATCCGTCTCGGTCATGCTCATAGACCCTAAATAATTGGCATTTTAGTTGGGTATATTCTTTGGCTACTTTGGGGCAGGAAATCAGATAATTCCGAAAATACAATTCATCATAAATCACAGCGTGATTTTGCAAATCACGCGGATAGCGCACATGGATATGATACACTTTTTCGGCAAAGCCGTCAGATAGATAGCCTTTTATAATCATCATCAAGTCGTGTCGTGAGAGGGAATTGCCCTCTTGTCTAAGACAAATATATTCCGATGACGGCAATGCGGAAATCAGTGCGTCTATATCGGTATCCTCTTCAATTTCAAGCAGGATATCAACGGTTGGCTTAGCAAGCAGTCCCGGAACGGCGGTGCTACCGATATGATTGATTCGGACAATGGCATCTTTGCCAATCAACCGCTCCAAATTTGCCTTTTCATCTGAAAACCAAAGCGGCCAATCGGGGTTGTATTCACTCAGAATGATAGGGTATATTCGGGAGTGGAGTTCTTCGTCGGTCTTCATGTTGACTTTTAATTTTTCTTCCTCATCCTTTGCGGCTTGCCATGCGGCAGGAAAGTTTTCCTTGTAAAACAAGCTTTTTGATGTTGATTCGTGCAGCCGGTTGTTCTTCAGTATCGAGGTTTTCATCATTTCGTTGATTTCACTTTTCTTTTCTTCTGACAAACCCTCATATCGGATAATGCGCACCGCACCTTTCTTCTCAGCTTTGAGGATTTCTGTATACACATCGGCAATGTATTCAACTTTGTCAACTCTGACAGGCGTAGTGGCCACCCACACACCACCGGTATGCCCTTTATTTATCAAATCCGAACTAGCAGATGAATAGAGATAGCCGACTCGATTTCCATATATTTTCACAAGTTGTTTTGGAAACTGCTCATGATATACGGGAATCCCGTTTGCATCAATGCCACAAGTGACGTGATTGATTTCCATATCGCGCAAATAAAAAAGTGCATATTCTCTATTAGGTGTGAAATAACAAACCTTTTGCTCTCCACCATACATTTTTGAAAGGGGAAGGAGTTCAACTAAACCGCTGATGTTACTTGCGTGATAGAATATGTCAATGTGAGGGGTTGTTTTTTGTTCGTCGCATGTGTTGGTATTGTTCATATTTTGCATTATGCTTTTCCTTTCATCTTTTGAGAGTTAACAAGACAATAGTTTTGTAACCCCTAAAGACACTCAACTGTACTACTATAAAACTGCTCTTGAAATTGCACTACCTCTATGATTTCAGTTTGAGTATATGCAAAACCCTCCGGAGCAACCACTAGTTTATCCTCTATATCGTTTTCACGGTGAATAATGGCAATCACTTTTCCTGTAAAAGAGGTTTGCGGTTTGCTTATGCCCAGTATGTACACATCCAAATCTTTGCCATCCGGTGCAATTTCCCCTTTTAAGTAACCATAATTAATGGGATAGATTATATCGGGGTGCTTTGGGTGTACTGATCCGATAGGCCGGTCAATCGTAACGGTGATGGTTTTATCAAGAAAAAAATAAACTTGGATTTTTCGCAGCATAAATTGAAGAAGCTCTTTTATTGGTTTTGTGCCATCCACTTTCAAAACGGGGCATGTGAGCTTTTGAAGCCATTCATCGTGTAACGCTCGACTGCGTTGATCACGCCCTGCCGTATCATAAGTTTTTGCCCATTCTATAAATTCAGTATGCTCCTCAAACATATCACCGCCGTGCCGAATTCGGTCTCCAAAACGCTCATATTCACGCTTTTTAAGTCGATCAATGCGCACATCAGTGGGAGTGTCAATATATACAACCAAATCGAATTTTGGGATAAAAACATCACCCCAACCGCATAAAGACCCAGAGATTACGCACTTCGGATTGGACGCAATGTCCGCTTTTAAAAGTGTGGTGCGCTCATCAACAGGGTGGATGTGAACAAACGGTGGATCGGTAGGACGCCAAAAGCAGTTGTCCGTGTCCAACCATTTATACCCGAGCTCCTGCTCCAACGTCTGCCCCAAGGTAGTTGTCCCTGCTCCTGACGCGCCGACTATGTGAATAACATTTATCATTTATTTTCCTCTATTTCGTTGCTGCTTTCATCAAGCTGAGATATGAAACATCGAAATGTTTTGCTATTATAAGTACCCCTTTTCCTTCAGCCGGTTCACCGATTGCCATATATTTTCATAAAAGTTACAAGACGTGGTACATCATTGCCAACCAGAGAGATATCAGTAAATTTTATAGCCACAACTCATTCCTCGCTTTTCTGGGCTATCCATTCAGCCTTGTATTTATTCAAAATGTCATCGTCCCAAACATGAGCTTCAATATATTTTAAATGATGGTTGATGCTCTTATCTTTCGGATAAATTCCGCGTTTAAAATCATACTCCACATAAGGTGGAAAGCCGTGTCGTTCAATAACATCCAATATTTCATCTGCAAAATAAACTTTGTCCCAGTATTCTTCTTCTCCAAACAATGCGGGATTGAAAATGGCAAAAGAATCTCCGTATGTAAACGAAATCGTACGCAGGTCAAAGTCTTTGAAAGAAATTTTGATAACAGCCGGATTGTCATAAGCTGATGCCCATTGACTGTGTTCACCAAGCATCATATAAACGGGAACCATTCTTTTTGGTTGTCCGCCGTGCTTTATAAAAACCTCTCGCAAGTGCTTATCCCGACCATAACGTTTTCTTAGGAAAGTGTCAATGTCGGAAGCGACAGCTTTGCCGGCGGCCTTTTTCACCATTAATATTTCTTTGGCTTTTTCATAAGGCAGGTCCGTTAGGGTCATAAATGGCGCAAACTCTCGTTCGAAATAATGATATAAATAGATGTCGCCGACTATTGTCACCTTACAAACCTCTCCTCATCCTAATTGACATTAATGGCTTATCAAAATTCCTGTCATATGTTTTACCGTCAGCGACAAAACCGCATTTTTCGTAGAACCTGATTGAACCTGTGTTTTTTTCAAGAACCCATAGGACTAATCCGGTTTTACCGGACTTGCGGCATATCTCATAGGCAAAATCCATAGCTTGTGTACCGATTCCCATCCGGAAGCAATCCGGAAGGAGGTAAATATAGTGTAATTCAAGATATTCATCTCTTAGATCATCATCCTGCGGTGTATCAATGTGCATGATGCCGATTGTTTTTCCTCCGCGTTGGATGACATATGTTTTTGTGTTCTCATCAGTGATAATTCGGCTGTATAATTCATGGCGTCCAGCGTTTTTTTCAAATTTAAAACCAGCCGGTAGAATATCTTTGTATGCAACTTCCCAAGATCGCATATGCACTTCTGCCATATCTGGTGCATCGCAGGGCTTAGCGAGGCGGATTGAAGTTGGGCTGTATATGTAGTCCATTTGAACGATGTCTTCTCCTGTCATGAAATGCTTTTCGAGCAGAAGTCTCCGCATCCGCTCAGCGGCATAGGACAGCCGTATTCGCAGGAGTAAGTATCGCCGATCTCGTGGCCGTTGCGGCAGCTTTCTGCACAACCATCATCGCCAACACCTATGACAGTTATTTTAAATGTATAATCTTCTTTGTACCAATTTTTCATACCGGCAATCCTTTTCAAAACAAAATTTCGCGCGATCTATTCATTCATGTTCTGCGTTCAACGATAGGGGAGAGCGCTTTTCATCTGCTGTGACAGTTCATTTCAAATACCATGTCGGCACGGGATTTTTCATATTGTCAAACCACAGCAGCACATCCTGTGATTGCCTCATCATGGTGTCCAGATCGGATGGTCCGAAGGGGACTGCCCAATAGATTGATGAAAGAGTGTTGCTTGCTATATAAAAGAGGAGCAGCCGGAAGAACTCAATTGGCGGTTCGCCTCCAAAATATCCCAGCAATTGACCGGTGGAGAAGTGTGGACTTGCGGAGGCACTCCACACAATGCGGTTGAACTCCTCCCAGGGGTCGCCAAAATCGTAGCGGTCAAAGTCGATGATTTTAAGCTCTCCATTTTCGAGCATCATGTTACCTGTATGATAGTCGCCGTGTTGAAAACATTGTGGGCGATTTTCAAGCAAATGCCGGTTGTTTTCTAAGTAGGCGAGGACATATTCATCCCCATTGAAACGAAAACCGCATTCGTGATATTTTTTGATTTTATAGTCTGTTTTGCAGCCAAAGCAGATCGTCCAGTCCTCTTGCGTTTCCGGGGCAGGGATAGAGTGGATTGCCTTTAATATTTCACCGGATTTGTGCCCCAATTCATACTGCTCTGTTTCAGACATCAGGGGTAAAACATCCTCCAAGTCTTCGCCGTCAATCCAACTATGAAGCATATATACCTCATTTTCGCACATAGAGCTGTCATTACAGATCCCAAATTCGACAGGCTTGCACATGGGGATATCAAGAGCATCCACTTTTTTCAGCATTTCAAAAAGCGTCTTTCGTGATTCAAAACGGGAAGCGGGCGAAATACGCAGTAAAAGCTTTGTGCCTTCTTCTGTGGTGACACGGTATTTCTTGTCCCCCGACCAGCCCTTGGTTATGGGTTCGATCTTCGGGAAGCGACCGGGACTTGGTAGGCCCCGAAGAGCGGCCCATGCGTTTGCTTCACTCAGCAAACGGGATATCATGTCTCCTTTACCGACGGTATAAGCGCTCCTGTCAGAGGGATACTTCTCGGCGAGATGGATTTTCAAACGCTCATATTCTCTTGCCGCATCCGGCATTGAGTTTAG
>CAYTOF010000091.1:0-6485 GCA_964439435.1 uncultured Oscillospiraceae bacterium | reverse complement strand
AAGATACACAGGGTTATCTGCCACCAACTCCTCTGCCTTGTCAAAATAAACATCGATCTCTTCAAGTAGTTTGGCCGTGATGAAGGGTGCCGTGGGCGTATCGCCGAGGCTGATGTGGTATCCGGACTCAAGGAGGGCGTCCTTTGCAATGTCGATATACGCCCTCATCTGTTCTCCCGCAGGGCCAAAATATGCGCTGAGAAACTCATCCATACCTTTATCCACATCAAAATCCGGGTTCCACATGAGCTTTGCAAGCAACCATCCCCGAAGCTCCGCCATCTCGGACTTCGGAAGCGCACAGGATTCGCTGTATACACCCTTGCAGTTGTTTTTTGCAAAGAACCTGATGTTGTCCTTGAGCACCTGAAAGTTGGGGTGGATATTTATATAATACTCAAAGTCAACAGCATAGTCATAGATCCAGATTCTTTTCGATATCTCTCCCCATTTTTCAACATCCCCCGCAAAATCTTCAAATTCTTTTGGTGTGCCTGCTTTTTTCGCATCGGCAATCTCCCTGCACTCCTCAAAGGGATGTGAAAAACAACACTCAAAGGAGCAGAGCCTGATCACCACATTGTGCCTGGGGCGCACATACTTTGGCACTTTACGGGAATAATCATAGGCATATGTGTCCAAAAGCATGTCGGGATAGTGTTTTTCCACTTCCTCCGCCAAAGCGTTGACAAAATATATAATCGGGCCGGATTCACTTCCCTCTTTTTTTACAATCTCTTGACAGCTCTCACATTGGCAGGGCTGCGTGCTGTCATTTTGACAGACAGCGACAACATTGCTCCCGGGCACCTGTGCGATTATTTTCAGCAAATTTTCTTCTGAAATTTTGAGCACTTCGGGATTTGTCAGGCAGAGCTGAGAGTAATGCCCCTCTGCCGCCCTGATGCCGTCACGCAGCGCATAGTACTCGGGATGAGACTTCATATATTGCCCGGGGGGGACGAGTCTGTCAAAACTGTGGCCATACATGGCATACAGCCATCCTCCGCCGTGCTCCGGGCTGAAGTTTATCGACAACCTGTTTATGCGGTTCTTTGAGGCAAAGTCAGGGTTCATCATGCCGTAATAATTGTTCTCTCTGTATTCAAACACAGGCCTCTTGCGGACTTTTATATCGGGTATTTCAAGGGATGCCGTCTCCGGTATATGCGTGCAATCAAGCGCAAACCAACGAACCCCGCAAAACTCCTCCAAAAACTCATAGACAGCATAGAGCGTTCCGCGCGGTTCTCCTCCGACTAGGAGCAGGTTTTCGCCGAACGTCTCTATGAGGAGTTCCTCAGCGACAAGCTCCGTCTCTTTTGGGATGTCAAGCTCCGCTGTCCTTTTGCTGTATCCCACCCAAAATTCCGGACCGCTCTTTTGAATGTAGTCTGTGATTGTCGGTATCGCTCTGCCGACAATCATGGAAAGGTGATGGGCAAGTTCCCTTGCGGCATGTCGTACTTCAGGCTTTGCCCCTTGGGAAAAGACAACTTTTATATCCTGCAAATCCGATTTTAAGCAAAACATAATATCCTCCCTTTTATTCTGACATGATTAAAAAAACTGTGGTATGGCGATATGTCGAATCCTTTAGTCTCTTATAACTTCCATATCTTCCTCTGTGGGGGGCCATACGCCTCTGATGGCTATGCGGCGCGTATTAGTTGTGCCCCATTTTGCAGAAAATCTTGTAAATCCCAGTGCTTTTGCATCTTTTATAAATTCGTCGGCTTCTTTTTCGCGCATTGCATCGGGTTTTTTATGGAAAAACCATGTAAATCTGATGCCTATGCGTTCTTTTCTCACTCTTTCAAGGTAGACAGGCTCATCTGCCACCAGCTCTTCTGCCTTGTCAAAATACACATCGATCTTTTCAAGCAACTCCGCTGTGATAAAGGGTGCAGTGGGTGTGTCTCCGAGGCTGATGTGATACCCCGATTCAAGCAATGCCTGTTTTGAGATGTCAAGATACCCTCTAATCTGTTCTCCCGCCGGCCCGAAATATGCGGTGAGGAACTCATCCATGCCTTTGTCCACATCGAAATCGGGGTTCCACAAAAGCTTTGCAAGCAACCACGCCCTAAGCTCTCCCATTTCAGACTTTGGAATGGCCGCGGACTCTTCAAACACGCCCTCAAGGTTGTGCTCTGCAAAGAACTTGATGTTCTCTTTGAGCACCTGGAAATTGGGGTGGATGTTTATATAAAACTCAAAATCCACAACATAGTCCCAGACATAGAGCCTGTCGGCAATCTGTGCCCAAGCTCTGACATCTCCGGTGAAATCCTCAAACTCAGGGGGTGTGCCCGCTTTTTTTGCATCGGCAATCACGCCGCACTCCGCCAAGGGATGCGAGAAGCAGCACTCAAAGGAGCAGAGCCGCACAATCACGTTGTGTCTCGGACGCACATGCTTTGAAGGTTTGCGGGAATAGTCATAGGCAAGGGTGTCTATGAGCACATCAGGGTAGTGCTTTTCCACTTCCTCTGCAATCGCGTTGACAAAATAGAGAATCGGACCTATCTCACTGCCCTCTTTTTTAACTATTGCTTGGCAACTCTCACACTGACATGGCTGTGTACCGTCGTTTTGAGATACGGAGATAATATTTGTATCGGGATTGTTTTTAATAGCGTTGAGCACATGCTCTGTGGAGATTTTCAGTACATCCGGATTTGTCAAGCAGAGCTGAGAATAATAACCTTCTGCCGCACGCACACCGTCCCTCAGGGCATAGTATTCGGGGTTGGATTCCATATAGACTTTCGGCGGTATGAGGGTGTCGAAACTGTGCACAAAATATGTGTACTTAGTGCCTCCTCCATGCTCTTCTGAAAGGTTTGACAGCGAGCCGTTCAAACGATTGCGCGCGGCAAAATCTGCATTTTGAAAGACATAGTAATTGCTCTCCCGATATTCGAATACAGGCCTCTTGCGGATCTTTAACTCCGGAAATTCGAGTTTTGTCGCTTTGGGAATATAGGTGCAGTCATTGGAAAACCAACGCACACCGCAGAGCTCCTCTAAAAACTCATAGACGGCATAAAGCGTGCCTCGGAGTTCTCCTCCGACAAGCAACAGGTTTTCGCCGAAAGTTTCGATGAGCAGTTCCTCTTTGCCAAGTTCCTCTTGTTTCGGAATATCAAGCTCTGCCGTTCTTTGGCTGAACCCCACCCAAAGCTCCGGTCCGCTTTTGCGCATATTGTCGTATATTATGGGAAATTCTCTGTCTACAATACGAGAAAGATGATGGGCAAGTTCCCGCGCTCCGTGACGCACCGCAGGTTGTGCTTTTCGCGAAATGACGATGTTCATATCTTGAAGACCCGATTTTATTGTGAACATAGTTCTCTCCTTTTTATAGTCATTATTCGCATTCATCATATTCTAATATGAGCTATCTGTCAAGAATGACGACAAAAAAAGATAAAAACATGACAGGTTTTTCGCCTTTCCCCGCAGAATGCATCTCTTTGATTGGCAGCAAGGTGCACATTTTCAGACAGAAACGCAAAGCAGCCTCAAATCATCCTAAAGCCATGGAAGGAATGGGGATTTGAAGCTGCTTTGCGTTTATATCTGTGACGCTTTAATAAAACAAGCTGTCGTTTGAATTACAGGCTTTCGCCGAAGTCCTCACGAAATTTGGCAGCCAACTGTTGCGGCCAGTTTGTCAGGGGTTTCAATCTGCCAAAGAAAAAGCGCAGCACGCTGGGCTCCTCGACAAATTCAAGACCGCCAATGAGGTGACGATTGGCAAAGAGCCAGGCAAGTCTGTCGGCTGTGTATTTGATTTGAGAGAGCGTGAATACGCGTTTGGGAATCGCGAGCCGCACCAGTTCCATCTCGGCAAAACGCTCACTGCCATCGGAGTTTCTCTGTTCGCTTAAGGTGCCGCGTTCCATACCTCTGACTCCGCTTGCTATAAACAATGCGGCATTCAAGGCACCTGCGGGATACTGGCTTTGGGGCAAATGAGAGCAAAACGCCATCGCATCCACATGGCAGCCAAGACCTCCCGGCGGTGTCACCACGGGAACTCCTCGCGCGGAGAGCTCCTCGCAGAGCGCCTCCACAAATATGGGTGTCTGACTTATGATGTCCATGTCCATTGTCTCAACCAAACCCACCGCCATGGCTTCCATCTCCCTAACAGACATGCCGCCATAGGTGATAAAGCCTTCAAACAGCGGTATGAGCTCGCGCATCTTGATATAGAGGGCGTCATTTGAAGTGAGTATGCCCCCGCCTCTGGCGGCGCCAAGTTTGCGTGCGGAGAAGTAGACAATGTCGAAAAGTGAGGCGATTTCTCTCACAATGTCTTTGATCTCTTTCTTTTCATACTCCGCTTCGCGCATCTTTATGAAATACAGATTGTCTGCCATGAGGCTTGCATCGTATACAAGGGTGATGCCCGCTTCACGACAGATTTTCGAGACCTCACGCATGTTGGCCATGGATACGGGTTGCCCACCCACGAGGTTGGTGCCCGCCTCCACCCGTACAAAGGCGATTTTGTCTTTTCCGAGTCTTGCAATGGCAGCCTCTAATTTGCTTATGTCAATATTGCCTTTAAAGGGCAGTGTGCTCTTTATTTCCAAACCTTCATCTATGATGATTTCCTCAATGGTGCCTCCCATTAGGGTGATATGGGCTTTGGTTGTGGTGAAGTGGTAGTTCATCAATACCGTTGTCTCCGGCTTGACCAATGTCTGGGATATGATGTTTTCGCAGGCACGTCCTTGGTGTGCCGGCAAAAAGTATTTCATTCCGAAGATGTCCTGCAACACCTTTTCAAGACGGTAAAATGTCTCTGAACCGGCGTAGCTGTCATCTGCCTGCATCATCGATGCATATTGGTTTTCGCTCATCGCATTCACGCCGCTGTCTGTGAGCATGTCCAAAAATACATCGCGGTTTTTCAACAAAAATGTGTTGTAGCCGGCCTCTTCCATGCATTTTGCGCGTTCTTCCACGGGCAGCAGGTTGACCTTTTGAACCATGCGCACCTTGTGCATCTCCAACGGGACATTCTCCCCCGACATAAATGTTACTTTAGCCATAAAATCCTCCATAAGAAATTTTCATAATAAAACGCCCCTTTGGCAAATGGTCAATCTGCCAAAGGGGCGAAAATAATCCGCGGTACCACCCTTTTTGCGGCTTAAAATACGCCGCCACTTATGGGAATCTGACAATTCCTGCCCCGATAACGCAGGGCTTGCGTATGCTCCTACTGATTTTAATGTTCAGAGCATCAGCTCGGGAATGTATTTACATATCCGTTTGCATCTGCTCGCACCAACCGCAGACTCTCTGAAAGCAAATTTGGGATATCTTTCTTTCCGTCTCAGCCATTGCAAAATATCATAACAAAGAAAACTCAGATTGTCAAGGCTTTTGATACAATATTTCTTTTTTCTGTCTCTCATCAACAATATGACTTTGGCATAAACAACAATCCCTTGTAGGAAAATCCTCAACCAAGTGAAATATCACCTTGTTGTACAAAATTATAAAGGTACTTTTCTCTATTGAATTTCCCAAAACAAAGCATCACCGGAGGATTAGCCGGTGATGCTTTGTTTTTAGTCATATATTTTTGATTTTCTCAGAATTTGAATATGATTGCAAGGATAAACAAAACAGCCAATATATACATTAAGATACTGACCTTTTTTGCTTGTCCGGAAACCAGCTTGATAAACACCCAAGACAACATGCCTATCATGATTCCGTGTGCAATGCTGTAAGAAAGAGGCATCATCAGAATTGTAAGGAATGCGGGAAGAGCTTCTGTCATATCACCAAAGTCAACCTTTGTGATGGCTGTCATCATAAACAAACCGACAATCACAAGGATTGGTGCTGTGGCAAAAGAGGGTATAGCCAAAAACAGCGGCGAGAAAACAAGTGCTACGATAAACAATATGCCTGTGGTCAGTGCTGTCAGTCCGGTACGACCGCCTTCAGCCACTCCTGCCGAGCTTTCAACATAGCTTGTGACAGTTGAAGTTCCAAGGGCTGCGCCGGCCACTGTTCCTACAGCGTCTGCAAAAAGAGCTTCTCTTGCTTTGGGCAATTTTCCCTCTTTGTCGAGAAGGTTGCCCTTGCTGGCCACACCAATAAGAGTGCCGACTGTGTCAAAGACGTCCACAAACAGAAACGCAAAGATTACTTCGAAAAGACCAATTCCCAGGGCTCCCCTGATATCCAGCTTGCCAAAGACCGGCGCCCAAGTGGCAAAACTAGGCCATTTGACTATGCTATCGGGCAGGCTGGTCACTCCAAAGGGCATGCCCAGGACGGTGGTGGCCAGGATGCCCCACAAGATCGCCCCGCGCACTTTGCGAGCGAGCAAAACGGCCGTAATCAGGACGCCGAAAGCGGCGAGCAACACCTCCGGCTGCCCGAGATCGCCAATGGCAATGATTGTGGCCGGATCCGATTTCACCAAACCCCCGTTTTGCAGGCCGATA
>CAYTOF010000090.1:0-6779 GCA_964439435.1 uncultured Oscillospiraceae bacterium | reverse complement strand
AAGCGGCATATGCGTAAAATTTACCCATGTTGGCAGGATGTGGGTAAAATATCGAAAAAATTACCCACGATTGCTTGACATGGGTAAAATATGGCGTTATAATGCCTATAAGAAAGGAGATGATCGCAATGGAGGGGCAATATTTGCCAATGCTGCCATTGAGCGGGCAGATAGAGACCAAAACCGTATTGAGGCACTTGACAGGGGCACATCGCGCTTTGGCGGAGCTTAAAGGATATGCGTATACGATTCCAAATAAAAACATTTTGATAAATTCTGCCATGATAAAAGAGGCAAAAGACAGTGCCGCAATTGAAAATATAATAACAACTCATGACGATCTCTATGTGGCTATGAGCGGTTCAAAAAATGCAAGCGCTGCTGCCAAAGAGGTGGAGAGTTATAGAACCGCATTGTGGCACGGATATGAGCTTATCAAATCATCAAAAATGCTGACGACAAATATGATTGTTGAAATTCAAAGCAGAATAGTAAAAAACGAAGCGGGAATAAGAAAATTGCCGGGAACAACATTGAAAAATGACAAGACCGGAGAGATAGTTTACACCCCGCCGTCGGGAGAAGAGACGATAAGAGGATATCTGAACAATCTCGAAATATACATCAACGAAGAGCAAAGAGACATTGACCCTCTGACGAAACTTGCAATCATCCACTATCAGTTTGAAAGCATTCACCCTTTTTATGACGGAAACGGAAGGACAGGCAGAATAATAAATGTGCTTTACCTGGTGTTAAGGGAATTGCTTGACAGCCCTATCTTGTATTTGAGCAGCTATATTATTCGGAACAAGGCGGAGTATTATCGGCTTCTCCAAGAAGTGCGCATCAGGGAAAACTGGGAAGAATGGATCTCTTATATTCTGATAGGCGTTGAAACAACCGCAAAAGAGACACTTGCGCTGATAAAAAATATAAATCAAGAAATATTGGCAATGGGAGACGAGATAAAAAAAGAGTTGCCGAAGTTGTATTCAAAAGAACTGACAGATCTGTTGTTTTATGAGTTTTATACTAAAACATCACATATAGAAAAAGGCCTGTCCGTAACCCGAAAGACGGCTGCCGGATATTTGACAGCGCTTCAGGAGGCAGGTTTTCTCACATCTGAAATGATAGGCAGAGAGCGCATATATCAAAATAAAAGGCTGTATGACTTGGTGAGGTTTAGCAAATAAGGCATATCGGCAGTGAGCGCACCGCGGCGAAGATTTCCGAAAGTTGGGAGTTGAAAACGTCGAAAGTTGGGAGTTGAAAGCTTGAAAAGTTGGGAGTTGAGTGCTATAATGGGTTTGGGAGGTGTAATATGAAGAGCTATATTCGCAGATTGATAGATCAAGCGCTAAAAGACGAACTGGAAGCTTTTGGGGCAGTGTTGATCACCGGGCCAAAATGGTGCGGGAAAACGACAACCGGCCAGAACCAAGCAAAGAGTTCATTGTTCCTTCAAAACCCGGACGAAAGAGAGCAAAACCTTGCGCTGGCAGACATCAAGCCCTCATTGTTGCTCGAGGGAGAAAAGCCGCGGTTGATTGACGAATGGCAAGATGCTCCCAAGCTTTGGGATGCGGTTAGGTTTAGCATAGACCAAAAAGGCGAAGTGGGTTTGTATATTTTAACAGGCTCAACAACTGTGGATGAATCTCAAATTGCACATTCCGGCACGGGGAGGATTTCAAGGCTTCGCATGAGGACAATGAGCCTGTATGAAAGCGGAGATTCCAGTGGCGAAGTTGGCATAAAGCAGCTTTTAAAACACCAAGACATAGCCGGCAAATCGCCTCACAGTATAGAGGACATCGCACATTTAATCGTCGGGGGCGGATGGCCCGCTTCGATTGGCAAACCGATATCTGTCAAACAGAGACAGGTTGCAGGATATTGCAATTCGATTATAAACACAGAGATTTCAACCTCTGATGAGGTGGGCAGAAACCCCGATAAAGTCGAACAGGTCTTGAGGTCGTATTCACGCCATATTTCCAGCCAAGCTACAATAAGCACGATCACCAACGATATAACAAGCAATTTTGACTCAATAAACAGAAAAACCGTGTCAGAATATATAGAGGCTCTGAGAAAAATATATGTGATAGAGGACCTAAAGGCTTGGAGCCCCACCTTGCGCTCAAAGGCGACAATAGCCACAAGCGCAACGAGACACTTTGTCGACCCGGCCATAGCAGCTTATTTTTTAAACGCAAATCCTGAAGACCTTTTAAACGACTTGGAAACCATGGGCCTTCTCTTTGAATCCTTGGTCATCCGGGATCTGCGAATATACACAGAGAGTTTGGACGGAAAGTTGTTTCACTATCGAGACCACAGCGGGCTGGAAGCAGACGCCATCTTGCATTTTAGAGATGGCAGGTGGGGAGCTGTAGAGGTCAAACTCGGCAACAAAGCGATAGAGAGCGGGGCAAAGTCTTTGTTAAAGCTAAAAGAGGTGATCGACACCGCAGCCATGAACCCGCCGTCGTTTTTAGCGGTCATCACAGCAAGCGGATATGCCTATCAAAGGCCGGACGGGGTCTATGTCATCCCCATCGGATGCTTGCGAAATTAGGCAAAAAGGGCAGAGGGAAAACAAAGCGCGGCAATAGGGGATAGAAGTATAAGAGATATAGTTTTGTGGCAAGAGAAGAGAAAAGGCTCACGGCACTTGGTTGTTCGCGGGGATTACACGCACTGTTTATAACTTTCAATGAATTCTCACGGGAGGACTAAAAATATGAAAGCATGGGGAAAAAGCATAAATTTGTTTCTAATTGATGGCGAAGCCGGCGGGCGTATAAAGTGCACATTGGCAAACTGGACAGGCTTATCTTACAAAATACCGCGCACTTTGATTGACCAATGTAAAGATCGGGAAGACTTAAAGCAGAGTGGGGTCTACTTTTTGTTTGGCATATCAGACGAAACGGGAAACAATGTCGTCTACATAGGGCAAGCCGGAGCACGCAAGAGCGGAGAAGGGATACTGACTCGCTTGCAGGAGCATAAACGAAACTCTGAAAAGGATTATTGGACAGAAGCCGTCGTGTTTACCACGTCAAATAATTCATTTGGCCAAACTGAGATAAGCTATTTAGAAAATCGCTTTTGTGTGCTCGCCAAGGAAGCCAACCGTTATGATGTGGAAAACAGCAATGAACCCTCACAAGGCAATATAACAGAGGAGAAAAAGAGTGAGCTTGAAGAGTTTATTGACTATGCTCGGATAGTCATGGGAACATTGGGGCACAGAGTTTTTGAACCGCTTGTATCACAAAAGGCCGATGAAGAAATAAACACGCAAGAAAAAGATGAGCCAATTCTTATCTTTAAGCACTCAAGTCTAAAAGCCACCGGCAGACGAACCACGGATGGTTTTGTTGTCTTTAAAGGCAGCCAGATATCGCAATCAATACAAAAAAGTTGTCCTGAAAACGTCAAAAATTTCCGTGATAAAAACAAATCCAAAATTGAAAATAACGTATTATTAGAAGATGTGCTTTTGACAAGCCCTTCCGCTGCAGCCGGTTTTGTCGGGGGTTCGAGTTTGAGCGGGAATTTGTTGTGGGTGACAAAAGACGGTGTAACGCTTAAGGATTTGGAAACTGTGGAATAAAGGCTTGGATTTAAACGGAGCAGAATGAGTAATTTACCGACCTTCAAAAATTAATTTAATCTTCAACTAAATACAAAAAAACTCCCCTCGATTTCGGCAATTGCCGTTTTGAGGGGAGTTTTTGTTCGAGTAGAAAAATACAAATCCAGCTTATATCATGTTGAAAAACAAGAAAACTAAAGAGATTTAACCCTTTTCTCGATTTGTATCAAAGCACTATCAGTTGTCGGTATCATCCTCAAGGTAGTCATCTTGATCTTCTTTAATTCTAATGACTTCTTTGCCGGTCACTTCTTCGATTTTTTCAATCAGCATTTGGGCCCGTTCTCGCAAGAAGCCTTCATAGTCATCATTTCTCAGGGTTGAAGGGGTGATGCAGTGCGAGAGCAAAATATCGTTCATTTTGTCTTCACTCAGCTTAGTTGAAGAATCATTTTGCAGGTATTGCAGATAAACTGAAGGGGCTTTGTTGCTGATCTTGCGGTTGGCTTTGTATGATATAGGAGTTTTGTTGAGAATGCAGTTATAGCTTTTAGCCGGGATGCCTTTTTTGGCGCACCAATCTTTGGGGAAGATATGATGAATGTCCAACCGTCTTTCGTCCCAGAGCTCTTCTGTCAGATCCTTGATTTTTATGTTCCAAAAGAAATCACGGGCACCGCCTCTTTGCACAAGGGTGTTTATGCCCTTATAAGCAGCACTGTTTCTTGACCTCAATGTATTCAATCTGTCAGCGTTGAAAGATGCAACACGAATTGAGGAGGGCTCTTCGCCGTCGTATAAAATCCATTCTGTCAGTTCCTGCATGTCAAGGGATATTCTGGTTTCCATTGAGCCCCCATACAGCTCTCCAAGTACTCCGTTCCAAAACCATTTTGAAATTTTGCCTCTGACAATCCGCTCCATCCATCTATCTCCGATCAAGGCCATAATTGCTGCGAGAGGTATCAATTGAGATGAATAGGGTATATCATAGCTTTCAAAAAAAGACTCTTCTATCAAAAATCTGGCGACATTTCTATACCCATCAAATAGCTTGTCTTTGTTTTCCAAGTATGAACTAAGAGGCAAGTTCAAAATAGCATCTCTTTTTGCGCTGACACCGGTGATCTGTTTTCCGGTTTTTCCAGATTTTATGTTTTTTACTCTTTTATCGTATGTGTAAAGCAGTGTAAGTCCTTGCAAAAAGTCTGTCGGATTTACCGATTTTAGCAATTTGATTTTTTGAAATTTTTCATGATAGCCGACAATGTTCAAATCTTTATTGCCATACCATTCATCTCTCAAGTTGACATTGTCCGCAGCATAGGTTGCAGTTAACAGTTCGAAAATTGACAGAGGCACCCCGCCGGTATTCACTTTTTCGAAAACCAAACAAACAGCTTCTTTTTTGTTGTCCTTTTTTAGTTCAATTATGGGGATATCGTAGTTTCTGAAATTATCCAAAATACGTTGACGAAATTCCATATAAATCTGAAATTTTTCAAGGGAGTGTTTATTCAATCCGTATTCCCATTCATTGGAGTTCAATATTTGAGTGCAGGGGAAACACATGTGCTCATACTCTTTTTCTTTTGTAGACAGGTCAAGCTTGATATCTCTGCCAAAATTCTCCCACAAAATTTTATCCTTATCAACACCGAAAAAAGCTTCTTCAAAGTTCTCCGGGCCTCCGAGAGCCATTTCTATATCAATGTAATAATACCTGTCAACACGCTTCTTTTTGCTGTCTGTGGTCTTAACGGGCTTATTAAGTTTCAGAACCTGAGTTAGAGATGTCAGCCTTTGTTGCCCGTCCAAGATCAAGCGCTCAGCCGAATTATCAAAATCCGGTTTCTTCTCTACTCCTTCAATAGGGCGCACTTTAAACTTAGCTTCGCCGCCATTTTGTAAAAGCATTACTGCGCCTATGGGAAAGAGCCGTCCAATACTTATCAAAAGAGACCGGATGTGCTCATCGTCCCATATCCATCCTCTTTGGAAGTCAGGAAGCTGTATCTTGCCCTCGACAATCTCATCAATGAGAGTTGCCAAGCGAGTCTTGGTAGAATCAAAAGTTGACATGTGTACTCATCCTCTCACTTGTTTTATCTTTACCATCCGTTTAGCAGCTTTTTTAGTTTTTCGTCATGGTCCAACACAAAAGTTCTGCTTCCCTATCTTTCGTTGCCGGTATTTTTGACAAGAATTTTATTCGCAGAACTTAAACTTATCCTCTTTGGGATTGTGGTTATCATCATATAAAGATGAACCGGGTATACCGAATGTATTTGCTAGATTGTCGAGCATGGGTTTTATGGCAACCGGATATTTTAAACTTTCATTCCATTTAACTAAATTCATTTTTATTATGTTTCTAGTCAATACAGGCTCGTTGTAAACATTTGCACTCTTACCTTTTACATTGATTAAGGTTAAATATATATAAAACTCATGGGGTACTCCCAATTTTTGTAACGAAGAACAATATTTCCAGATTTTTTCAGCAATGCTCTGTTCCAGCCAGGATAAATTTATGAGAGTTCCGTTGATGTCGTTTTTATAAAAGAAAGAGAATGCTTCGAAGACACCGTTTTGAAACATTTGGACATATGAAAAATAGGGCGCGGAACTTTTCTCATATATCAACATTACTCCGTCGGGATTATACAATTCTTCGCTCCAAAAACCGCTTCCTAATAGAGCTGGGAAGTTATCTCTGTCAATATTCTTTGTGATGTCAATATAGTTTTCGTCATTTAAAGACCATTCGGGTATAATGTGCAACATTACACCGGATTTGTCTGAGATATTTTCTAAGATTTCATCATTTAAAAACATTGATATCCTGGTATCTCTGATGTCGCGAACTCTGGCTTGTAGGCCTTCTAATAATGAAAAATGGTATTTGATCCCATCATAAGACATTAATTTCTTTATATTGCCGTCTCTTATGTAAAAGTTGATTTTTTCTTGATCTGTGTAAGCATGTGGCTTATGGATGCTGCGAGGGACAGATATCCAAATGATGTTTTTTTCTTCAACAACTATAGGTTCGCAATGCACTCCGTAAATAGCAGGTCGAGTCCTTGTGCTTAGGATATTTCGAAAAGACTGTTCCCAGGTTTCAAAATTAGTTGCATTTATTCCGGTTTCTATGCATGAACTC
>CAYTOF010000089.1:0-7038 GCA_964439435.1 uncultured Oscillospiraceae bacterium | reverse complement strand
CGGCTGTCCTCGGAATAGTCCAAGTCCAAGAGAATTTCGCCGTTCACCAACCCCGCAGAAACCGCCGCAACTTCCTCGCGCAGGGGGTTTCTGGTGATAATGCCGGCCTTGCGCAGTTTTGCACAGGCAAGCTCCAGGGCATAATATGCACCGGTGATGGCAGCGGTTCGGGTTCCGCCGTCTGCCTGCAGGACATCGCAGTCCAGAGTGATGGTCATATCGGTCAAAAGGCTCAGATCCGTCACACTCCGAAGAGCTCTTCCGATGAGCCTTTGGATCTCGGCCGACCTCGGCGAGAGCTTCAATGTGCTGATATCGCGTCTGTATCTGTCCTTTGTCGCCGCAGGCAACATAGAATACTCCGCTGTGATCCAGCCGCCGCAGCCTTCGGAAACGTGCGGAGGGATTCTGTTCTCTACCGACGCATTGCACAGCACGCGGGTTTTGCCCACTTCGATCAACACGCTGCCCGCCGGGTATTCGCAGTATCCCGTCGTAAATTTCACTTTCCTCATCTCGTCATTTTTTCTGTTTTCAAATCTCATGTCTTCTCTTTTCTACGGCTGTTTTCACACAGCGACTTTGTTTTTTATATATAATATTATGTCAATCAAACATGGCATCCACAAAGGCATTGGGATCAAAGGGAATCAAGTCATTTATCTGTTCTCCCACGCCGACATACTTTATCGGCAAACCCAGTTCGTCGGCCACGGCGATGGCTATCCCGCCCTTTGCGGTGCCGTCGAGCTTGGTGAGTGCAATACTTGTGACCCCAGCGACGTTTTTGAACTCCTTTGCCTGCACAAGGGCGTTTTGCCCCGTGGTGGCGTCTATGACCAGCAGCACCTCTTTGTGGGCATCGGGCAGTTCACGGTCTATGATTTTGTTGATTTTGGCCAGCTCGTTCATGAGGTTTGCCTTGTTGTGAAGCCTGCCTGCGGTGTCGCAGATTATCATGTCCACACCCCTTGCAACGCCCGCTCTCAGAGCGTCGAAGATGACAGATGCGGGGTCGGCTCCCTCTGTCCGCCTGACGATATCGGCGCCGGAGCGCTCTGCCCATATCTCCAGTTGATCGGCTGCGGCTGCGCGGAAGGTGTCTGCCGCGGCGAGCAACACTTTTTTGCCGTTTTCTTTGTAGATGGCAGCCAACTTGCCGATGGTTGTTGTCTTGCCGACACCGTTTACACCTATCACCAAGATAACCGAGGGCTTTGTTAAAACCTCTTCTTTCGGGGCGGATTGCTGTGTTTTAGCTTTCAAGATGGATTTGAGAGCCTCTTTTACCTCTTCCGCATTTTCCAGCTTTTCTGATTTGATGGTTTCATTCAGCTCATCCATAACTCTTGTCGTGCAGGCAACACCGAGATCTGCAATGATCAGCGCGTCCTCCAAATCGGACAACAGTGCTTTGTCTGCGGCGCGTCCGGGAGCAAAAAGGGTTCCAAACATCGACCCTATATTATCTCTGGTCCTTTTCAGACCTTGTTTTATTTTTGCAAAAAAACCCATAAAACTCTCCTTATAGTTCTCTACATCCTCTTCAATCGCTTGTCCAGTTCGTTTAGATCCAAAGTGACAAGCTTTGATATCCCTTGTTCCTGCATGGTGACACCGTAGAGCATGTCCGCGGCTTCCATTGTGCCCCGCCTGTGTGTCATCAAAATAAACTGTGTGTCGTCGGCCAGCTTTTTTACATAATTTGAAAACCTGACCACATTTTGCTCATCCAGGGCCGCATCTATCTCGTCCAGCACACAAAAAGGCGAGGGTTGGACTTTTAAGATGGCAAAATACAGGGCAATGGCCGAGAGGGCTTTCTCACCGCCGGAAAGGAGGCTGATGTATTTCAAGCTTTTTCCCGGCGGGCTCACCTTTATCTCTATGCCGCTGCTCAGCACGTCCGTCGGGTCTTCGAATCTGAGCTCTGCGGTACCCCCGCCAAAAATCTCCGCAAAGGTCTTCATAAAGCTCTCGCTTATTTCCCGGAACGCCTTTATGAAAATCTCTTCCATCTCGGTTGTGATCTCGCCGATAAGCTCTTTTAAATCATTTGAGGAGAGCTCTATGTCCTTTCGCTGCGCGGTGAGATATTCGTATCGCTCTGTGACTTTTTTGAACTCCTCGATTGAGTCAAGGTCCACAGCGCCCAAAGACCTTTTTTGCGCTTTGAGCTCATTTGCGCGTTTTTGTGCGGCGGTTCTGTTTTCCGGCGGTTTTATGTTCTGCTCCGCCTGGCCGGGGGTCATCTCGTAGTTTTCCCACATTCTGTCACAGATCTGCTTTGTTTCGCTCTGTGCATTTTCTTTCTTTGCAGTGTATCTGTGCATCTCCCGCTCCAAGTTGAGCACACTCTCGTTTAGGTTTTTGATGCCTGTGTTTTGTGCCGTTCTCTCTGTTTCAAGCTCATTTCGCTCTGAAATCAACGCGGAGATATTGGCCTCGTTTACGGATATGGCCGTTCTATATGTTGCAATTTTCTTTGTTGTTTCGCTCTTGCCCAATGTTTCTGTTTCTATTTCTGATTCAATGGCAGCCAGCTCGTCTCTTGCCATCGCTTTGAGGTCGTCATCGTCGGACAGCTGCTCCATTGCACGACGCACAGTGCTTTCAGCATTTTCCAATGCCTGACTCTGTGCCGCAAGCTTCACTCGCTGTTCATTTATAGCCTCAGACAACCCAGCCTGCCCCTGCGCCGCCTCGGCGCGGCCCTCTTTGATGCTTGAGAGCTCTTTTATTATCTGCTCTCTTTTGGCCTCTTTGTCATCGGAAGAAGCCGCAAGGTCACGGGCATTTTCTGTTAGTTTTTGCAATCTCTCCAAGGCTTGCGCCATCTCGGCTTTTGTCTGCTCTATGCGCGCTTCTATGCTCTGTTTCATCACATCATGTTGGCCTTTTGCTGCATTCAGCGCAAGAAGTTCATCCTGCGCCTGGCGCATCTCCTGATTTGCCCCGTCGAGATTGTAGCGCGCCTCAGAGTGCAGTCTATCCGCCTCCGCAGCTGCCGCGTCGATTGTTTTTCTTTTCTCGCCAAGTTTTGAAAGCTCTTTTTCACAACGCTTTATCTCATTTGCACGGCTGAGGATACCGGCGTTTCGTGCCAAACTGCCGCCGGTGATGGCACCGCCCGCATTTATAATCTGCCCGTCAAGGGTGACAATGCGAAACCTCTGTCTGTATTTTCTGGACATGGCAATGGCGTCATCCAGGCGGCTCGCCACTACAGTTCTGCCCAGAAGTTGATAAAATATGCCTTCCAATTTCCCATCGTATGTGCACAGGTCCGATGCGATGCCGACAAAGCCTCTTTCCTGCTCAATGCCTTGCTCGGATAGCTTTGAGCCTTTGATCGATGTTGTCGGCAAAAATGTGGCTCTGCCAAGATCCCTTTGTTTCAGCATTTCAATGGCATCTCTGGCCGCCTCTTCGTTTTCAACGGCTATGTTTTGCAGCGCGGAGCCAAGGGCTGTCTCCACCGCAAGGGTGTATTCCCGCTCCACACTGACAAGGGAGCCGATTGTGCCGATTATACCCGGCAGTCCACCTTGTTTGGAGAACTGCATAACGGCTTTTACGGATCTTGAATAGCCCTCATACTCCCGCTCCAAATCTCTGAGCATTGTCAGTCGGGAGTTTAGAGCATTTTGTTCGGATAGGACAGAAGTCCTTTCCTCTGTCGTTTTTCTGAGCTTTTCGTTGCGGGTCTTGCTCATAAGCTCATATCCCGCCACTACATTGGCAGCGGCATCGACCTTTTCTTTTGCAGCATGAATGTCTTTTTCGTGTTGGCTTGACAATTGGTTTTGGTTTTCAAGTTTTGTCTCTTCGATTTTAAGGGTTTCACGCAAATGTTCTTTGTTTAGTTCCAGCTCTTGGCTCTGCGATTGAGCTGCCGCCAGGGTCGACTTGTTTTCCGAAAGCTCAGATGCAAGCACATTCTCCAGCGCCGCAAGGGCATCTATGCGCCTGTCCAAGTCACCCATTGCGCCGGCTTCACTTTCCGCGCGCTCCATGAGGGCACCAAGCTCCTTGGTGATCTGCTCCACTGTTTTGGATATCTCATCCCGCTCGAGCTCCCACTGTGCGATCTTTTGCTTCTGGTCTTCATCTTTTCTGTCGTGGAGTTGCAGCTCTTCATAGAGTCTTTTGGCTCTTTCTTTTCGGCTTGTGATTCTCTCCTCGGAGAGCTCTTCCGAAGCGACCTCTTTTGCCAGAGCGCTTTCGTTTTCTCTCAGAGCAATGCGTGCGCGTTCGGTTTTAACTTCCAACACTTGCAGCATTTCCTGGAGGTTTTCTATGTCCTTGTAGCTCTTTTCCAGCTTTTCCCGCGTCTCCACTAAAAGGGTATCTGTTATCTTTTCGCCGCCGGAAATTTTGTTCAGCTCTGACTTGAGTTCTGCAAGCCTAATGCTCCACAGCCCCAATTCCAGCTCCCGCTGTTCATCGTGGATCAACAAATATGCCCTTGCCTTTTCAGCTTTTTGCCCCAGCGGAGCCAATTGCAATTCAATCTCATTTATTATGTCGTTCAACCTGGTGATGTTCTCGGCTGAACTCTCAAGCTTTTTTTCAGCTTCTTCTTTTCGTGTGCGGAACTTGGTTATGCCGGCGGCCTCTTCAAAGACCTCTCTGCGATCCTCGCTCTTTTGGGATAAAATATCATCTATTTTTCCCTGGCTTATGATGGAATAGCCATCACGCCCAAGACCTGTGTCCATAAAGAGCTCGCGGACATCCTTGAGCCTGACATTTTTCTTGTTGATCATGTATTCACTCTCTCCGGAGCGATAAAATCTTCGCGTTATGCTTATATGAGAGCTCTCGAGGGGCATTTTTTGGGCCGTGTTGTCAAGGGTGAGGGATACCTCGGCAAAACCCAAGGGGTTTCTCTTCTCTGTGCCGCCAAAAATCACGTCTTCCATGCGGCTTCCGCGCAACAATTTAGATGACTGCTCCCCGAGCACCCACCTGATGGCGTCAGATATATTGGATTTGCCGCTCCCGTTGGGCCCGACAATGCCCGTCATACCACGCCCAAACTCAATTTTTATCTTGTCGGGAAATGATTTGAAGCCCTGGAGTTCGAGCGAAGACAGATACACTAAATACACCTCTGATAATTAATTCGATATGATTACAATTTTATTCTTATATTTTACCATCGCAACCCCGAAAAATCAAGGCTCACACAGTGCCGCCGTGGATCAGCTGAGCATATTGCACCGGCAAAAACAGTACTTCCATACAATTACACAGCCGATGGCTTTTGCCGGAAACCATCGGCTGTGATAATCAATTCATGCCCATCTCGCCAAAGAAATCTTGCACTTTATGCCCACCATATCTCAGTGGGTTTTCCGGCGCGTATGATCACGCCCTTTAGGAGTTCGATGGCCTTTTCAAGCCCTTCTTCCGGAGCCATCAAGCTGTCTTCATGCTCGATGGAGACGGCTCCGTCATAGCCCGCCAAGACAAGCTCGCTCATCATGGCGCGCCAGATAGGCTCGTTCATGCCATATCCCACAGAGCGGAATACCCAAGCCCTGTTGGCTTCATCTCCGTAGTGTTTTGTGTCAAGGACACCGTTTGCGGCGACGTTGTAGGGGTCAAGCCTGGTGTCTTTTGCGTGGAAATGGAATATCGCGCCGCTGAGTTCTCTGATAGCCCTGACAGGGTCCATTCCCTGCCACACAAGGTGTGAGGGGTCGAAGTTGGCGCCGATTTCCGGGCCGACTGCCTTACGTAGACGCAGAAGTGTTTCGGGGTTGTAGACGCAAAAGCCCGGATGCATCTCAAGGGCTATCTTGGTCACGCCGTGTGCCTTTGCAAACGCCACCATGTCTTTCCAGAAGGGTATCAACACTTCATCCCATTGATATTTTAAGACCTCAAGAAAATCCTCGGGCCAGGGGCATGTGACCCAGTTTGGATACTTTGAGCCCGGGCTGTCCCCGGGGCAGCCGGAAAATGTGATCACGGTGTCAAGCCCCAGTTTCTCCGCCAGCAGAACCGCATTTTTGAAATCAGCGGTGAAAGCATCTGCCGTGGCTTTGTTTGGGTGGACCATGTTTCCGTGACAAGAAAGCGCTGAAATTTCAAGGCCTGAATCGGCGATTGTCTTTGTAAACGCATCAAATGCCACGTTATCGCCAAGCAGCAGCTCAGGGTCACAATGTCCTTTCCCGGGATAGCCTCCACAACCGAGCTCGATTGTCTCCACACCTTGAGCTTTCAGATAAACTAAAACTTCGTCTAAGGGTTTGTTGCCAAACAGAACTGTCAATACGCCAAGTTTCATAATTTGCCTCCATATAATAATATTTCAGGATTAACCGCCCATACCGCCAAGTATTGCCGCAAGAAAGGTCAGAGCATACCCCACTATGCTTATGTATTTAAATACAGTGAAATACTTTGCCTTTGCATATCCCTCACCCGCAAGCATGTCCGCACCTCGGACGTATATCCCGTACAGCACAATGTACACCACTACCGTGATAAAAGCTATGACCCCAAGGCCCAAAACTGCGAGGACAATATTTACACCCATCAACAACAGGTGGGTTGTCCCCACTAGCATCGTTATGCGAGCCAGTTTTTCTTGATTTTTTTGAGCCTTTTCGCTGTCAGTATAGCCTTTAATCGCCATATTTTCGCCTCTTCTCTTCTCAAGGGGCAATTCGACCCACTTTTTGTATATTATTATATCAACTATACCTTTTTATTTCAACGCCATCTTTAGATTAGTTTGCCGGTGATGACGGCAGAACAATACAGTGCAAAAAAATAATCGGCCACATTAACGTGGCCGATTTGGAGCGGATGACGGGGCTCGAACCCGCTACCTCCACCTTGGCAAGGTGGCGCTCTACCGGATGAGCTACATCCGCATATTGGTGCCTCCGGTCGGAATTGAACCAACGACACGAGGATTTTCAGTCCTCTGCTCTACCGACTGAGCTACAGAGGCAGGTGAGAAATTGGCGACCCGGAAGGGACTCGAACCCTCGGCCTCTAGCGTGACAGGCTAGCGTT
>CAYTOF010000088.1:0-7134 GCA_964439435.1 uncultured Oscillospiraceae bacterium | reverse complement strand
TCTGCATCCAAAATACGTCTTAAGCGCTCCTTGGTTAACAAGCTGGTTTCAAGTGATCTGATTCTGCCCGTTGCGTGCAGATAAGTTGGTCGCGAACCGGTTTTAATCATGAAAACAGCACCCCGGTTATTTGCTCAATAAGCAAGTTTTTTGTCCCTTCGACGATAGTTCCGATGGAGCAGTCCGTTTCAATTCCGTCTCCTTCAAGAATAAAGCCACCGTCAATATCACGGTGCTCCTTAGAAAGTGAAAGCATGCCCACTTTTCCGTTTTCGATAAGAGCTTTGTTAAACAAAGCAAGAAAGCTATCTCCGTATTTTTCTCTGTCAGTAGCATTAAAATAAACGTTTTCAGTACCGGAAAGAGAAGCTTTTAAAACATATCTTGTCAGCAACTCGGCATATTCATTTTCCGGTAAAACGCTTAAGTGCCTTTTAGCCAGCTCGAAAACATTGTCAATGATATCTCGTTTAGCTCGCAACACAACTTTGGACTCTTCCAACATCATTTCGCCAATTGCTCTTTCTTTATCAAGCGTAGCTCGGTCGTTAGCTTCTGCGACGATAGAATCAGATTCAGTATCCCCAAGCTTGGCAAAATTGGTAATAATTACTTCGGCTTTTTTCGAAGCCTCATCAAGAAGACGCTGTTTTTCCAGCTTTGCCTCATTTTCTATGCTGTTAATAAGATATTCCAATCCGTTCATTATATAGTATACCTCCAAACAAAGCTACGGATAATGCGGAAGTTAGCCAACGGTTATGCCATTGACAAGTAAAAAAGAAATAAGGAGAGCAAAAACAGCATATGTTTCAACTAATCCCGCAAATATCAATCCTTTGGTGGCATCGTCTGGGCGTTTTGCAAGAATCTGCATGGAAGCTGCTGAAACTCTGCCTTGATAGATGGCGGAAAGAAGGCCTACAATGGCAAGCGGTAGCGCAGCCATCAAAAGAGAGAGGCCTTGAACAACACTGACATCACCAAGTGATACATCACCGCCGAAAATACCAACTTTTAGCATTATTAAAAACCCAATTATAAGACCATATACACCTTGAGTTCCGGGAAGTGCTTGTAATAGCAAAGCTCTAACAAATTTTGATGGATCCTCAGCAACAACACCTGTGGCTACTTCGCCTGCGATCATGACGCCTTTAGCACTGCCTATACCTGCAAGTGCAACAGCCAACACTGCGCCTACCAACGCAAGATTTCCACCTTGAAAGAGTAAAGAAATAAAGTCCATAAAAGTATTCATCCGATTGCGTCCCCCTTGATAATGTCTACATATTTTGTTTGATATGATAGCGGTGCGAATTGTCTACCGCCACCCTCGAAAAATCTGCCGTAAAACTCTATATATTGGAGCCTGCTTGTGTGCACATAAGAGCCCAGCAGGTTGAGGGCAAGATTAAATGTATGACCAATGATAAAGACAAGTATGAACAGTATGGTGCCGGGCAGATTAAATCCTGCCAGTGAACCCATGGTATTCACAACGTTTGCCACAACGGCGGTAGAAAGGCATAATGCCAGCAACCTTGAATATGACAGTATGTCGGCTATGTAGCCTGTAATGTCATAGAGTGCCATCAACCCACCTGTAAGCTTCTTAAGACCTTTTTTCTCAAAGCTTCCGCCGATCATGATCATGAATACACCGACAATTGCTATATAAGATGCAAATGGTACTTTAAGGAAGAGCAGAGCTAAACCACCAAACAAAACATACCAGGAGTAAATTCCGAAAATCGCTCCCCTATAATCTTTTCGCTTGATGCGTCTTACAGAATCAAGGAACATAGCAACAAAGGTTTGAGAGGCACCAACAGTGTAAGACAGAACCATCATGCCAATTGGGTCTCCCAGCGGATCTATAAAAACCGGAATTTTGATGGTTTTACCAAATACACCTTCTGCAATGACAGTAATTGCATCTCCAAACCAACTTCCAAAAACTATGCCCCAGATAACTGTGGCGATGCCACAGTAGAAAAACATTTGTAGCATATTTCCCATTGTGCCCGAAGGACGTGTTTTTCGTAAAATATAGGTGCAACCCACTGCAAGCAAAACACCATATGCAGCATCCGACAACATAATGCCGAATGTAAGAAAATAGAAAAATGCCATGAAGGGATTAGGATCAATATATGAGTTGTATGCAGGCATTCCATACATTTTTGTGATTTCTGTGAAAGGAGCAACAACTTTAGAACTCTCAAAGCAAACAGGAGCATCGTCATTTTCTTCCGGGTCTGAAATGGTATATGCACATTTATAAAGCAAGAAAAGCTCAGTTACTTCGGCTTCTTTTGACTGAGGGAAAAAGCCCTCGATGAAAAAAACAGATTTGGATAGCAGTAAATTACTTTTACTTTTTTCGCGCAGGGCTATATTGTTAATTGCATCATATGTTCTATAAAGAAGATTCTCATATATGTTCAGGTTTTTTATTTCTTCTAAAGTGTTATTAAAGTCACTCTTTAGTTTCTTCAAATCTTCTTGTAAATTCAAAATTCTATCTCTTACCAATCCTTTTTGTCCTTGAAAATTGAATTCCGTAGCAGAGTGGTTGCGTAGAATAGTCATCATATTGTCGTATACATCATACGAAGCAACGGCACATGCATATAAAGAAAAACGTGTTTTATTTATCATCCAAAAAGATGCAGAATTTAATGGTTTGATTTCCTCTGTCAAGGTTGTTATATCTGCAAATGTTGGGAGTTGTATGAAAACAAGACGAAAGTTTTTGCCGCCAAAAAAGTCCATGGGCACATCTAGATTTTCCCATGGTGATAAGGAGACAATCTCTGAATTTATTTTATCTTTTTGTACTTGTAAAGACTGTAAAGTGTCACATAAGGTTTCTATTTGATCGGTAACTTTTAAAGCAAAGTCAATCTCAGCTTCATCAAACAACACTTTTTCTGTAATTTCAGGTTTAGACATCAGCATGGGACGCTTGGTTGGAGCATGCTTATCCAATTGTTTAATGGCAGCCATTATGTTGGCAGCTTCAGAATTGTGCTGGAGTTCGTGTCCTTGATCGCGCATAAGAGAATTAACTTCAAGTAATCCTGTACGGTTTTCGTCAATAGACAGTTCACTTATATCAATACAGCCAAGTCGTTGTATTTCCGATAAAACCTCTTCTTTTAATTCATCTTTGCCTGCGAGGGCAAATTTCTTCATTTGTGCAATAGCCATTTTATCCTCTTATAATATAATTACAAATAATATCACAAGCACTGTCAACTCCGGCATCTGAGCGAGATTTCATGTCTTTTGCTTTTTGCTCTGCGGTCTGACGTGCTTTTTGAGAGTCAATCAAAATGACTTTGCTGCTTTCTTGTAATATGAACTCAGCAGTGTCTCGAGCTTTTTTGATTTTTTTTTCATAGATATGATTGCCTTTGGCTTCCGCATTAGAAATCAGAGCGCTGACTTCATGATGGGTTTGCCTTAGGAGGTCTTCAGCTTTGTTTTCAGCATCTAGTATTTTGTTGATTTGACTCATGATCATCGGGGAACCTCATATCAAGATATCTTAATTACTCAGAACATATCTTAGCATATTAAGATATAAGTGTCAAGCATGCATTATGTTGTAAAAAAAGGATGAATATGATATAATTTCGTAAAAACTAGGAAGGGATTTCATATGTATTATGGCAAAAAGATATACAGAAAAAGCTTTGCACCATACGACATTTCAGGTGGGTGGTACAAGGGAAATACTCATACTCACAGTGAACGGTCTGATGGACACATAGATCCACAAATCGTCGCAGAAGCATATCATCGCAGTGGATACGATTTTATTTGTATCTCAGATCATCATATCTACACAAATTTTCCAAAAGACTTCAATTCGGATATATTGATAATACCTGGTATTGAACTTAGCTACGATGTTAAAAAGAATGGTAAAAAACAAAATTATCATATAGGAGCAATATTTTGTGGTATGGGCCAAGCACTGCCACACGACTATATAGAAAAATACAGTTTTATATCGGACAACGTAAGTGATGCCAAAAACGAAATTTCAAAAATTAACAAGATGTATTCAGAAAAAGGAAATTTCATCATTTTAAACCATCCTAATTGGTCAAGATTGTTTTGCGAGGATGTTTATGATATTAATGGTTTTGACGCAATTGAAATATATAATAATGTATGCGAACTCGATAGCAAAACCGGAGATTCCGCAGATATTTGGGATTATTGCTTAAGACGCGGCAGACGTATGTACGGCATTGCGGCTGATGACACTCACTTTATGCATGGGCATCATCCGCGTGCGTATATCATGGTAAAGGCACAGAATAAGAGCATTGAGTCGATTATGAGTGCTGTGAAGTCAGGTAGTTTTTATTCATCTACAGGACCAGAAATATATGACTTTAGACTTGAAAATCGTGTTGTAAGTATAAAATGCTCTCCGGTTAAAAAAATCCGGATAATAAAATACGAACCTTCAGGTAGATATTTTGAAGCGCCAAGCGGTTCTTATTTGACTGAAGCGTCAACCGGGATTAAAGGCATAGAGAAATATGTCAGGATTGAGATAATAGATGAAAATGGCTTTAAAGCATGGACGAACCCCATTTTTTTGCATGAGGAGGAAAAATGAAACAGATAAGAACTCTTGCAGCGCATGGGAACTTTTATAAAGGTGCGTTGCACTCACACACCATCAGATCTGATGGGGCAATGAAACCAGAAGAGCTCATCTTACATTATAAAAACAATGGTTTTTCTTTTATAGCAATTACAGACCATCACATATACTGGAATGATGATAGTTATGACACTTCTGATTTTTGTGTCCTTGGAGGATCAGAAGTAGGGTTTTCGTGGGGAAAACTCGGACACAAAGTTCCTTACGAAAACAGATACACCGGTTTTCATTTGAATGTTTATTTTGACCCGGATTCTGAACATGCTGATAAGCGTTTACCTCATGACACTGAGTGGTTTGTCTCTGATTTTGACGGAAAATTTGTACCGGAGGACCCTGAACACAGTGCTCTATACACCGTAAATTTTTTGAATCAAGGAAAAGACAATGAAATCACAATATATGATGTAGTGAAAGACACGATAAGATATTTCAAAGAAAAAGGTAATATTGTGATGGTGAACCATCCGGACTGGTCAAGGCACCTCCCGGAAGACTTGCAGGGAATTGAGGAGTCTTTTGCAATTGAGATATATAACCATGGAGCTGAAATAGACGAGGCAAATGGCTATTCATTTATACATTATGATGAGATATTGCGCAAGGGACAAAGGTATTGGGCAATCGCTACAGATGATTTACATGCAGCCTTTGGTCCAATCGGTGGTTGGGCAGTGGTAAAAGCAAGTGAGCTTAATCCCACATCAATTATAAGAGCACTCAAAGCAGGAAGCTTCTATTCTTCGACAGGTCCGGAAATTAAAGACTTTTATATTGAAGATGGATATATGCACGCGTTGACATCGCCGGTTCAAGAGATTTCTTTTATAGCTTACGAAGATAGGGGAGTAAATCACTTAGCGCCTACAGGAGCGTACTTACATTCAGCCAGGAGCAAGATAAGGGGTAATCCGGAATTTGTAAGACTTGAAATTACAGATGTTCGGGGTAACAAAGCTTGGTCAAATCCTTTGTTTCTTAAATAAAACCGACGGAAAAGAACACAATGCAAAACTCTTGCATTGTGTTCTTTTAAACTTAACTGTTACAATTTAATTATTTCCTTCGGCCCACCTGTCAAGCACTTAGCTCCGTTTGAAGTTATTTCAAATGTCTCCTCAACTCCAACTGTTCCTTGTTGTGTGATTTTAGACTTTGGTTCAAGTGCAATGGTATTGCCAACTTCCAAAGAGGCCTTGAATCCTTCTGCGATGATTGGGTGCTCGTCTATGTGCAGCCCAACACCGTGCCCGAGAAACTTTATGTTGCTTTCATCGGAAACCATAAAACCATCAGGCATATTTTTGCCAAAGTAAGTAAGAGTGTTTTTATAAATGTTTTCCGGGATAGCGCCGGGCTTAAGCAGTGATGATGTATATTCCATTATTTCTATGCAGGAGTTATGTGTTGATTTTACATCATTGTCAGGTTCTTTACCGTAACTATAGACCTGCGTTTTGTCGGTATGGTAACCATTTATTCCAAAAGCAATATCTACGAAAACAAGGTCTCCTTTTTTGAGCTTGACATCAGGGCTTCCAAGGATCGGGGCAGCGGGGTTTATACCACGAGATCCTCCAGGGCCATCGAAGTTAGTTGGCATCAAAGAGCTTACGCCAAAACCTGCTTGTCCCAAGACAATGTCGGTTTGAAAAGAAGCAAACCGCGCTATACCATGATACCCTATAGCTATCATTCTGGGGAACAATTCAGCGACAAACTCGGCTTCGCTTATACCTTCACGCAGTATACTCGGAACTATTTGTGTCAGCAATTTATTATGCAACTCTCCACAACGACGTAGAATATCAAGCTCAAAGTTTGACTTTATGGAACGTTGAAGAAAAAGCGTTCGATCTAATGAATTCAAACTATTAAATGTAAAATGCTTCTTCATTCTGTTAAGTATTTCTATTGTTACTACAGATGTCTCAATATAAGCATTTCCAAGGTTTGATACAAATGATTTGGAAATATCACGATAACTCGATATCTTATGAACAGTATTTCCGGGCAAAGGGGATTCACTAATGGCGCGCTCATAACTACGCCTTATAAAATAATGACAATCTGATTTTGTGATAATCAAAAGTGCATCTTGCATCGTGCCTGTAAAATAGTACTGATTGACTTTATCGACAATCAATGCACTATCCCAGCCGGGACAGTGCAAATTCATAAGAGAACGAAATGATGCCAATCTGTTCTCAAGCTCTTCACTGGGAGGAGCGTGGTAAAAACTCTGCATTTTATAGGGTTTCCTTAAAGTATTTGTTTATTAAAAATCTCACAGAAGGGGGGATTGTTTTCGAACAATGAAAAGATATCATATAGTTGATTGGTATAACATTAAAACATAGCTCTCGACAATGATATAGTCAGAATTGATTAAGTCCGTATAATGGTGTAAATTCAAAATGAGCCAAAAGCTCAAACTTCTG
>CAYTOF010000087.1:0-7158 GCA_964439435.1 uncultured Oscillospiraceae bacterium | reverse complement strand
GCACCGGTTTCCCACATTACCACAATCCGACTACGACAACGAACACTGCTGATGTTCTAATAGATGAATTTACACACAAATTTGGACTTGACAAAAAGTATTCGAGCAGTCGTTGAAAATTGTTGAATACATTTTGAACTTCCTTGTTCTCTTACTCTATGTATTGTGTCCATTTTTTCCGGAACTTCAAAATGATAAAATGGTTTTTCGGATATTTTATTCATTATTTTTGAATTTATACTCATATTAATTCTATCAATATGGGAAATATCTATATATCGTTTTATCGCTAATATAATATGTAATAGAACCGTACCTGTTATAATTAAAAATAAAGTAAAAAATACGGAGTCTTGTATCTCTTTTATTTCTAATGAATCAGATACCGAATCTATAAGCAATTTTGTCGTAAAATTATTAAAAATAGGATAAAGCCCTTCATATACTTGTACAAAACAAGAATAGATCACCCAAAAAGGCGATACTTTCCATATGATTGAAAATATGTTTCTATTTTCATAAAAGATCCTTTTTGTGGTTTTAAGAAATGATTGGAATTTTCCCATAATCTAACACCTTTTTAGTTAATCAATTTTAAAAATTTATCGCTTTTAGTAAAATAAAGCTTATATATCGGCATTTTACTAATTTTTGAAATAAACTCGATGCTACTATGTGGTACAAGGATCGGGGGCAGGGGCACAACTTCGTATTTGTCTTTTTTGATACCATACCAATAATACTAATTAAAATTTGATTTTAGCAACCTGATATACTTCTCTCTTAAAATATGGTTATATTACGGTCAAATCCTCATGTTTTTGCGGTTTATGGCGGCTGTCATTCTTTTGCAACCATTTGCTTTATTTTAACATGATTCATTGCTGAATACAAGCCTTTTTTATGCAAATTGCCTTGCTTTTTCTTTTGCAGTTGCTTTCACCCCCCCCCGGTGCTCATGCTGCCACAAAACCACATGCGGATTCTAAATAAAACCCTGCATTGACAAGTGCGGTTTTTTGAGAGTATAATGCTTTTGGCACAGGTCTTGCACAAGTCCGAAAAGATGGATGCATCTAAAAAACCTTTTCAAAACGCAAAGGCTTATCTTTTCGAAAAAATGTTATTATGGGAGCACCTTCGATGAATCTATTACTGTCTGTTTTTTTATTTCTTGTCTGCACAATAAGCGCAGCCCTCTTCTTTGTCTTGAGCGCAGAGAAGAGAAAAAAGCTGTTCCTCGCACTTGGGATTGCGCTGTCTCTGGCTGCCCTTTTCTTTTTGATCTACTCAGCACTGACATTTGCTCTCGTTTTCCGAAGCGACGCCCCCACCGAGCAGACCACATACTCCGGCTCGACACAGACTGTCGATACAAGGCAAGAGGGAACCACCCTTGAACCCGACCCTACAAAAGCCTCAACGGACGACACACAGCCAACAAAAACAGAGTCGAAGACGACCACAACCGCTTCTTTAGAACCTGCATACGGCGATATGACCCTGCTTGACTCCGCCATAGAAGAGGCGGCAACCACAATCATGCAGACCAGGCGGGACAGTCTCTCGTCCCTGTCCTTTTCCTATAAACAGGAGCTTGCATATGACCAATTGAGCGCAGCGGACAGAGGGATGTATGATGAAATCCTTGAAAAGGTGCGCGCCCTCATCCCCTTTTCATACACCGCCGCAGAACATGGATACGATGAGATGGACAGAGCGCTGTATATTTGTCAACTGATAAACCAAGACCACCCCGAACTGGAGATCTATTTTACAATGCACGATGTGGTGGAGGGGACGTATACCACAGCTCTGGAAGCTCGCTATGCCATGCCGGGCGATCCGTCGATGGCAGATGCGGATACGGAGGAGCTTCGCAAAGAGCTTGAGTTTTTTGAAGCCTCCGCACACCGCATAGTGAGCGGTATGCCGGGCGAGCTTTCGACCTATGACAGATACCGCTATCTTGCCTTTGTCGTGTCGCTTATGACCGAATATGACTACAGCGGTGTCGGCGGCCGGCAGGTTGGCACGGCATACGGCGCTTTTGTCGGCGGTCTCTCCATCTGCCAAGGCTATGCCCGCGGATTTCAATATCTCTGCAAAGCGGCGGATTTGTGGTGTGAATTTGTGACCGGTCTCGCGGGAGACAATGAATCTCACGGTTGGAACATGGTAAAGCTCGACACGGGAACTTATCATGTCGATGTGACCTGGAGTGACGAGCTCGGATATCTCGGCTCCGCCTCTTGGGAGGCATATTTCATGCTGACCGAGGATGAGATCTCCGCGGACCATGAAGTGACTGACGGTAAAATCGCCACAGGCACACAGATGCCTTGGCGCTGACGCATTCTGCGAACACCTCGCTCCCTTTGGGGAGCTTTCTTTTTTGAGGGTTTTGGTATATAATAATGTAAATAACAATGGCTCAAGGGAGGAAAACACGTGCTAAACCCAAGACAGATCGAAAGAAGTGTCATGAAGCTCGAAAGGTTCTGCGAGATGCTCGACGAAACGATTTTTGAAAAGGTCTTCACTCTTTCCACATCTGCCTTTGAAACGGACAAGCAATACCACGATATCCCAGGGGGTGTTTCATACAAACCCATGACTAAGGGCGATATCTGGGGTGGAGAAGGTATATATTGCTGGTTTAAGTCAGATTACACCGTTCCGAAACAGTTGGAGGGAGTTCCGCTGTATGTGCGCCCCCATGTGGGCGGATATGAGGCGATGCTCTGGGTGGACGGCAAGGCAGCCGGCACATTTGCCACAAAAATCGTCGTGACAGGCCATGGCAACCACTACTGCGACCTCATTGCGGCAAACCCAACAGTCGGCCAAAACATTGAGCTGGCAATCGAGTTTTATGCCGGCCACTATGTCATCGGTGAACAGCCGTTTCAAACAAGGCCCTATCCCGACTATAAATTTGAATACAAATCCATCGACATCTGCGTGAAAAACGAGCTCCATGCCCGTTTTATGCTCGATTTGACGGTGCTTTTGAGCTTATACCGCGCCCTGGACAAAAAGTCTTTCCGCCGTGCCGCTCTGGAAAATGTCTTTTTGGCGCTCCACGAAGTCCTCTATTACTCCCCTTATGACACAAGCAGGGAGGTTTTTGACGCGGCTCTCCAAAAAGGACTTGAGATTATGGCCCCCGCCCTTGCCGCGAAAAACGGCGGCGAAAGTGTGCCTTATTGCGGCGTTATCGGTCATTCCCATATGGACACAGCCTGGCTGTGGCATATCGCGGAGACAATCAAAAAATGTGCCCGCACCTATTCCAACCAGCTCTCCCTCATGGACCAATATCCTGAGTACAAATTCGTTCAGAGCTCCTCATATCACAGCGAGATGATGAGGGCTGACTATCCCGAGCTCTTTGAGCGCATCGCGGCGCGTGTGCGTGAGGGCAGATATGAGCCCAATGGCGGTGTGTGGGTGGAGTGTGACTGCAATATCACCTCGGGCGAATCCATGGTGAGACAGTTTTTGTGGGGGCAGCGCTTCACACGCAAGTATTTTGACTACACCTCTGACTGTTTCTGGCTGCCTGACACCTTTGGTTACAGCGCCGCCATACCCCAGATCATGAAATCCTGCGGTGTCGACTATTTCCTGACGACAAAAATCGCATGGAACGACACAAACCCCTTCCCCTATGACAGCTTTTATTGGCAGGGCATGGACGGCACAAAGGTCTTTACCCACTTCAACAAAACCCACATAGGCACCGCTCCCCATGAGCTCATGCCCCTCTTTTATGACGAGGACAACGCCGATGCCATCAGACAGAAAAATGTCTCCAAGAGCAAGCTTGTCTCCTTTGGCTACGGCGACGGCGGCGGCGGCCCGCAGTGGGATCAAATAGAGATAACCCTGCGCTGCCGCGATCTCGAGGGCTGCCCGCGCTATGAATACACCACCGTTTCTGATTTTATGAAGCGCCTTGAAGAAGAGGTCAACAACCCCGAAACCTATTGCGGAGAGCTCTATCTTGAGCTGCACAGGGGCACTCTGACAAACCAACACGAGATAAAGCGCAACAACCGCCTGGGCGAGATAGCGCTGCACAATCTGGAGGCGCTGTGCGTTTCCAACGCCGTGGCGGAGGGCGTCGTGGCTGCGGACACGGATTTCCGCCATCTGCAAAACACCGTTCTTGTAAATCAGTTCCACGACATTTTGCCCGGCACCTGCATTGAGCGCGCCAACACCGAGGCAAAAGTGGAGATGACACAGCTTTTGAAAGACACCGACAAGCTGACAGATGCATATATGCGCTCCGACGGCGACGATAAATATATAAGCGTTTACAATCCGAGCCCCTTTGAGCGCAACGACTGCTGGTATCTGCCTGTGGGCGCGGGCAAAAATGTGAAGGGACTGAAATCACAGTATGTCTCACGCATAGCCTATGGGGATGCTTTGGCCGTGCAGGGTGCCACGATTGCGCCCTATGCCTCGGCAGTCTTTGAAGTCGAAAACGGCGAGCCGCAGGAGGGCAGCGCCTTTTCCCTCAACGGCGACACACTCGAAACCCCCTTTGCCACCGTCACATTCAATGAAAGCGGCGCCATAAGTTCTTTTTATGACAAACAGGCAAAGAGAGAGCTCTGCGGAGAGGGCTTTGCCTTGAACACCTTTTTGCTTGCCGAAGATGTGCCCGCACAGCATGAAAGCTGGGATATCGACGCCGATATCGAGCTGAAGCTGCGCCCCGAGGCAGTGCTCTTGACCCGTGAGGTTGTTTCCGACGGTGCACTGGAATTTCGCATCAGGAGCACCTACCAACTGAGCGAAAAGTCAAGCCTGGCCCAAGACATGGTCTTTTTTGCCCACTCCCCCGAGGTCCGCTTTGAGACGATCATGGAGTGGCACGATGACCAAAGGATTTTGAAAACAGCCTTTGACACCTCTGTCTTTACGGATTTCGCCCGTCAAGAGGTTCAGTTTGGCTATCTCAAACGCCCCACCACGAGAAACACCTCCGTCGAAAAAGCCAAGTTTGAGGTGCTCAACCACAAATACACGGATATCTCCGAGCACAATTACGGCATTGCCCTGCTAAACGACTGCAAATACGGCATCTCCCTAAACGGCGGCCAAATGCGCCTGACCTTGCACACGGGCGGCAACCGCCCCGACCATTCGGGCGACAAGGGCACGCACTACTGCGAATACTCTTTCCTGCCCCACAACTGCGGCTTTGACGCAGGCAGTGTTGTGAAACCCGCCTACGAGCTGAACTACAAGCCCGTCGTCGTATCCGGTTGCGCTGCCATCGACAGCTTGGCCCGCACGGCAGATGACTCCGTGATAATCGAAACCATCAAACCCTGTGAAGATGCGGAGCGCGCCTTCATACTCAGGCTTTATGAGTCTGTGGGGAGCTTTACCCACACGGAGCTGACCCTCGGTGTGAAACCCAAAGAGGCGCATATCACAAACATGCTTGAGGAGATCCAAGAGGAGCTTGAAGCTGAGAGCACCATCGCGCTGACATTCAAGCCCTTTGAGATCAAAACCATAAAGATAGCATACTAAACCCATAAAATAATCCTTATGCGAGCCACGTAAAAGGCTCGCATAAGGATTGTATCCATCTTTGGATACATGCCCCTTTAAAGCCCCACGGAAGGAAGTGATTTGCTTTGTCTAAAATACTCTTGCTCGACGGCAACAGCCTGCTAAACCGCGCCTTTTACGGCATTCGCCCCCTCTCTGCCAGGGACGGCACCCCCACCAACGCCATATACGGCTTTTTGAACATATTGTCGCGCCTGCTCTCGGAGGAAAACCCCGACGGGCTGGCGGTGTGCTTTGATTTGAAGGGGCCGACCTTTCGCCACGAAGCCTTTGAGGATTATAAGGCGCACCGCAAACCCATGCCCGAGGAGCTTGCCCTTCAGCTCCCCCTCATAAAAGACATTCTCGATGCCATGAACATCACAAGGTATGAGCTGGCGGGATACGAGGCAGACGACCTGCTCGGCACCCTCTGCAAGAGCATCGCCTCCGAAGGGGATGAGTGTGTGCTTGTCACGGGGGATCGGGATTCCCTGCAGCTTGTGGGAGATGGGGTTGTGCTGAAATACATCTCCACCCGCGGCGGGCAGCCCGTGCAGGACCATTTTGACGAGATGCAAATCCTCATCGACTACGGCATAACACCGCGGCAATTTATCGACGTCAAGGCCCTTATGGGCGACGCCTCGGACAACATACCCGGCGTAAAGGGCATAGGCGAGAAAACGGCCCTTGCTCTCATACAAAAATTTGGCAGTCTGGACAAGGTCTATGAAAATATCGACTCAAAGGACATCAGGCCCGCCGTGCGTGAAAAGCTGCTGGCGGAAAAAGACCTTGCCTATCTAAGCTATACCCTTGCGGAGATAGACACAAATGCCCCCATTGAGTGCGGGGACGAATGCCATATCTTAAAACCTGCGGACAATGACAGGCTTTATCTCCTGCTTGACCGCCTGGAGATGAAAAGTCTCATCGCACGCTACAAGCTCGTGCCCCCGGGGGGCGGCGAGGACATATCGCCGCCGCAAAGCGCCCCGCCTCCAAAGCGGAGGATGATTTTTTCCGAGGGCGAAGGCCTTGACTTTATAAAAAGCATTGAACGGGCAGGCATATGGGCGGACTTTGATTTGGAGAGCTTTTCTCTGGCCTGCGGGGAGGTCATTGCAGTCCTTGACTGCCGCCAAATGGAAAAAGGAGCCTTCCATAGGCTGCTTTCAGCCCTTTTTGAGCGGGGTGTCGGACTTGTCTGTCACGATGCCAAGCGCTTTTACAGATACAGTTTGGAGACGGACATCCCCTTGCCCACCGTTGTCTTTGACACCATGCTTGGGGCCTCCTTGCTGGACATGCCCCATGAGCTGCAAGGGCTTTGCCGCCATCTGCTCGGGGAAATCATAGAAACCGGGGAGAGCCAAGGCGGGCAGGCGGAGCTTGAGCCCACTCCGGATGCAAATGACGAGAGCGCCATGGTCTTGAAGCTCTGTGCGCTGTTGGAAGAGGCGCTGGAGAATGCGGACTGCACCGCCCTGTACCGCGAGGTGGAACTGCCGCTCATCGAGGTCATCGCCAAGATGGAGCACGCCGGCGTCTCGCGCCCGGTCGTGGGCATCACCG
>CAYTOF010000086.1:0-7391 GCA_964439435.1 uncultured Oscillospiraceae bacterium | reverse complement strand
CACAGGTGGACTTCAACATAGTCATGACCTCAAAGGGAAAAATCATTGAACTCCAGGGCACGGGAGAGGAAAGACCTTTTTCACGCAAGGAGTTCGACTCACTGCTCGACATGGGATCTTGCGCTATAGCGCAGATCTGTGAACTCAGAAGGGAGCACAAAAAAGGCCTTGTCCTTTGAGCAAATGAAAATGACTGAAAAAATGATATTCGCCGCGGCGACAAACAATGAAAACAAGCTGCGCGAAATGCGCACAATACTAAAAAACTACAATATTGAGCTTTTATCGACCGCGCAGGCAAATGTCGGGCAGCTGCCCGAAGAAGACGGACAGACTTTCGAAGAAAACGCCCGCAAAAAAGCACAAGCCGCCATGGAGGCATCGGGAATGCCCGCCATCGCCGACGATTCCGGCCTGTGCATCGATGCCCTGGGGGGCACACCCGGCATTTATTCCGCAAGGCTCGGCGGAGAAAACCTGACAGATGAGCAGCGGAGCCGGCTTTTGCTCGGCATTATGCAAGATATCCCGACGGGGGAGCGCGGGGCGCGTTTTGTGTGCGCCGTCTGCGCTGCATTTCCCGACGGCACCCTTGTCGAAGCGCGAGGGGAGAGCCTCGGAGAGATTTTATCTGAGCTGACCGGAGAAAGCGGCTTTGGCTATGACCCCATCTTCAAAGGGGAGACAGGGGTTAGTTTTGGGCTCTTGGATGAAGACGAAAAAAGAGCTGTTTCACATCGAGCCAGGGCACTTGAAGCTTTGGCCAAAAAACTTGGGAGGATTTGATTATGATGACAGGAAAACAGAGGGCGGGTCTTCGCGCAATTGCTCAAAAACAGAAAGTCGCCACGCAGATCGGAAAAGAAGGTATTTCACCCAAGTTTTTGGCGCAGGCTGAGATAGAGCTTGTCTCCCATGAACTGGTAAAACTAAAGGTCTTGCCAAACAGCGGCATCTCCTCAAGGGAGGCCTGTGATGCCCTGTGCGCAGAGCTCTCCTGTGAGCCCATCTCCGTTTCGGGCAATACATTTGTCATATTCAGACAAAAGGATAAGGACTCCGCTTTTAAAGAGATAATGAAAAACACAAAAGCATAATCATATATCAAGGAGAAAGAGATGAAAATCGGAGTTCTAGGCGGCACCTTCAATCCGCCGCACACCGCACATATGCGTGCCGCCGAGCTGGTGGGAAAGGCCCTTGACCTTGACAAAATACTGATTATACCCGCCAATGTGCCGCCCCATAAAGCCGCAGTGCAGGGCTCTGCCACCACAGAACAGCGCATTGAGATGGTGAGGCTTGCGATAGAAGGGTTGGAAAAATTTGAACTTGACACCCGCGAAACAGACCGCGGAGGTGTGAGCTACACGATAGATACCTATAAAAGCCTGCGGGAGCAATACCCGGAGGCTGAGATCTGGTTTATCTGCGGAACAGACATGTTTCTCAGCGTACAGAACTGGCGCGAGGCACAAAAACTGCTTGCCGGAGCCGGTTTTGCCGCGGTACCTCGAAAAGAGGGCGATTTGGAGATGCTGCAAGCCCATGCTCTGCATCTTGCAAAGGAGTACAACGCAAAGACCTTTGTGCTGGAGGCCGAGCCCCTTGAGGTCTCCTCCACGCAGCTGCGAGAGGGCAGCGCCGACATATCAAAGCTCCACCCCCACGTATACCGATATATCAGCAAAAACAGTCTTTATGGCTTTTAATATTCCAAAGAGCTGCTTTGTTCACATTATATCGGTTGTAATTGTAAAACAGCTTTGATATAATTACCGATTAGATTGACCAAATAAGAATTGTGTGCCGATCACTTCATAAAACACATCGGCAAAAGGGAATTGTATGAAAAAAAATGACAAAACAGATGTCGATATAGACGACGAAGGCGGTATCGGGAAAAAGAAAATTCTGATAGCATTTGTCTCCGTGACAGTGACAGTCGGCGTTGTGCTCGCCATGATCCTCTATTTCGGGGGATTTGGCCATGCGGGCCCGCCTGTGATAAAACCGCCCTCAACAGTCAGCCCGGCAATAACGGATCAACACGGCTCAATAATCGGTTATGAGACAAACAAAGGCACAATCAGCACAGGGGAAACGCCGGAGGTCACCTCTCCGGACCCGATCACACAGCTTGGCGGCACATATACCTTTCTTGTCGTTGGCTTTGACCAAGGGAGATTGCTGACAGATGTGCTCATGCTCGTGGTCTACGACACAAATGCCGGCACCTTCAACGTGCTGAGCATCCCGCGGGATACCTACAGCATGGCAAACAACAGGAGCGGCGGGCTGAAGCACATAAACCTCGCATACTCCCAGGGAGGGATAGACCAGCTTTTATATGAAGTCAAAAACCTCGTGGGCTATGAGGTCAACTGGTATGTGACAATCCAAATGGAAGGTTTTGTAAAGCTCATCAACTATATCGGCGGCGTGGAGTTCAACGTGCCGGTCAATATGTACTATACGGACAAAAATCAGGGGCTATACATCAATTTGCAGAGGGGCACCCAGATACTAAACGGCGCAAAGGCCCTTCAGCTTGTGCGCTACCGCAACTACTTCAACGCCGACATCGGCAGGATAAACGTCAGAAACGACTTCCTCAAAGCTGCAGCTTCGCAGCTCTTGAAATCCCACAACATCACAAAGGCAGCGGAGCTTGCAGGGACGGTGTTTGACAACGTCAAGACAAATATGAGCAAAAACGACCTGCTGTGGTTTGCAAAACAAGCCGTGGGTTTGAAAGTCGACAACATAGAATTTCACACCATACCGGGTGACGGCGCTTATGATTCGGGCATGTTCATACCCTTTAAAAATGAACTGCTGACACTTATAAATGAAAAATTCAATCCCTTTGACCACGAAATAACCTACATAAACATCGTGCAGAGAGCCGAAAACAAAGGGAAATAACGCATTGGGAGGCGGATATATTGACTCCGAAGGAAATAGCAAAAACAGCCGCAAATGCGGCAATCGACAAAAAAGCTCTGGATTTGGTTGTATTGCAGGTAACGCGCTTGACGACACTTGCCGATTATTTCATCATATGCGGAGGCAACTCCAACATACAGCTGCGCTCTATCACAGACGCCGTTGAAAAGAACTTGGCCGAGATTTCGGTGCATCCAAAGCACATCGAAGGTTACCGCACCGCCAGCTGGATTTTGATGGACTATGGCAGTGTCATTGTGCATGTGTTGAAAAAGGACATGCGCAGCTTTTATGACCTCGAAAGGCTGTGGGGAGATGCGGAAGTCGTTCCGCTTGAGAGTTTTTTAGAAAGCTCAAAGGACGCCCCCACCCTCAACGAGCATGAAAATATATAAGCGGTGAAAAATATGACAAATCACAATATAGATTATAAAGACCACAAGAAGATAGACAAAAAATGGCAGGAGAAATGGTTTTCGTCCGATGTGTTTTGCGCATGCGATGAGTCTGAGGCGAAAAAGTTTTACGCCCTGATAGAATTTCCCTACCCCTCGGGAGACGGGCTTCATGTGGGCCACACAAGGCCCTACACGGCTCTGGACGTGGTGGCGAGGAAAATGCGCATGGAGGGCTACAATGTCCTCTTCCCCTTCGGTTGGGATGCCTTTGGCTTGCCGACGGAAAACTACGCCATAAAGCACAAGATACACCCCGAAGTGGTCACAAAACAAAATATTGCACGGTTCACAACCCAAAGCAAGGCGCTGGGCTACAGCTTTGACTGGTCGCGGGAGATAAGCACAAGCGACCCCGACTACTATAAATGGACACAGTGGATCTTTCTGCAACTCTTTAAACACGGCCTGGCCTACAAAAAACACGCCGCGGTGAACTGGTGCACCTCTTGCCTGTGCGTGCTGGCCAACGAAGAGGTCGTCAACGGTGTCTGCGAGCGCTGCGGCAGCGAGGTCATCCGCAAAGAAAAAGAGCAGTGGATGCTCAAGATAACAGATTATGCCGACAAGCTCCTGGAAGGCCTGGAGCATGTGGACTATATCGAGCGGGCAAAGACACAACAGCGCAACTGGATTGGCAGATCAGAGGGCGCGGAGGTGGAGTTTGAAACCACGGCGGGAGACAGCCTGGTGGTGTTCACCACACGCCCGGACACGCTTTTCGGAGCCACCTACATGGTCATCTCCCCGGAACACCCCTATCTGGAAAAATGGGAAAAGCTTCTGAAGAACGCCGACGAAGTCGAAAAATACAAAGAGCAGTCCGCAAAAAAGAGCGATTTTGAACGCACGGAGCTTGCCAAGGAGAAGACAGGCATAAAACTTTGCGGCATAGAGGCAATCAACCCTGTCAACAACGAAAACATACCGATCTTTGTCTCGGACTATGTCCTCATGTCCTACGGCACGGGCGCCATTATGGCGGTGCCGGGGCATGACACGCGGGACTATGAGTTTGCCAAAGCCTTTGACCTGCCGATAATCGAAGTTGTGGCGGGGGGAGACATCACAAAAGAGGCCTACACCGATTGCGAAAGCGGCATTATGGTCAACTCCGCCTTTTTAGATGGGCTCCAGGTGCCCGATGCACAGAAAAAGATCACGGAGCACCTTGAGAGCCTGGGCAAAGCCACACCCAAGGTCAACTATAAGTTGAGAGACTGGATTTTCTCAAGGCAACGCTATTGGGGCGAGCCGATTCCCCTGGTTTTCTGTGAAGACTGCAACGAATACATCCCCCTGGACGAATCCGACCTGCCCCTCAAATTGCCCGCCGTGGAGAGCTACAGCCCCACGGAGACAGGGGAGAGCCCCCTGTCCCAAATCACGGAGTGGGTCAACACCACCTGCCCGCGCTGCGGCGGCAAAGCTGTGCGTGAAACCGACACCATGCCCCAATGGGCAGGCTCCTCCTGGTATTTCCTGAGATACTGCGACGCCCACAATGACAAGGAGCTCGCAAGCAAGGAGCTCATGGCAAAGTGGATGCCCGTTGACTGGTACAACGGAGGCATGGAGCACAACACCCTGCACCTGCTCTATTCAAGATTTTGGCACAGATTTTTATATGATATAGGCATCGTGCCCGTACCCGAACCCTATGCCAAGCGCACAAGCCACGGCATGATTCTCGGGGAAGACGGAGAAAAGATGTCCAAAAGCCGCGGCAACGTGATCAACCCCGACGATATAGTTCGGGAGTTTGGCGCCGATGTTTTGCGCCTGTACATCATGTTCATTGGCGACTTTGAAAAAACAGCCGCCTGGCAGCAGAGCGCCGTGAAAGGGTGCCAGCGCTTTGTCGACCGTGTATGCGCCCTGGCGAGAAAGGCCATCCCGGGCGATGCCTACAGGCCCGAAAACACAACGCACATGCACCGCACAATCAAAAAGGTCTCGGAGGATATACAGGCGCTGAAATTCAACACCGCCATTGCGGCCATGATGAGCCTTGTAAATCACTTCCACGACGAAGGAAAGGGCATCATCAACCGCGCAGAGCTCCTGACCCTGCTCAAACTGCTCTCTCCCTTTGCCCCGCACATAAGCGAGGAGCTCTATGAGCCCTTTGACCTTGGCTGGATAGCGAGGGCGGCATGGCCCACCTATGATGAGGACAAGACGGTCGAAGAAAATGTCGAGATCGCCGTGTCTGTCAACGGCAGGCTGCGCTCCACCATATTTGTCCCGACAGACTGCGCAGATGAGGTCGCCGTAGAGGCGGCCCTGGCGGAACCCAAGGTCACAGCCTCCCTTGAGGGTATGGAGGTCATAAAGACAATAGTTGTCAAAAACAGGATTGTGAACATCGTTGTAAAGCGCAAGAATTGAGCTGCACCGCGGCCTCAAAGCTGAGAAAACAGATGTCAATAATTTGTAAACAATGCCCTTGGCTTATTGACAAAGCAAGGATGTCAGGGTATAATTACATGAGACTAAATGGCATTTAGTCATAGCTTGCAAAGCTTTGCGGTGTGTCGCCCGCACTTTGACCGCAGCAGAGCTTGTCGGCTTTGCCCATGCCCAAGGTTTCCAAAGCGGCACGCAAATACACACCCGGGAGGAGGGATATTATGTCAGAGGTCCATCTGAAAGATAATGAGTCATTGGACAATGCACTTCGCAGATTTAAGCGCTCCTGTGCTAAATCGGGTGTCCTATCCGAGCTTCGTAAAAGACAGCATTATGAAAGCCCAAGCGTGAAAAGACGCAAAAAGGCGGAGGCGGCGAGAAAGAAGAAAAATCGCTGAAAACGCTTTTAGCTCATAAAGAAAGATAAAGGGACGCAGTGTAAAGCTGCGTCCTTTACACTGCTTAATAGAAGCACCAAAGGAGCCCTTTTCCCGCAAAAAGCGCTGCGAAAGGAAATTTCTTTTGCATTTTCATGATTTTGTGCTATAATTAACCCTATCAAATCAACATATCGTCGCCATGGCAAAGGGCTGCTTTTCCCGCCGCGAAAACGGCGCAAACACAGTTCGACTGCGTATACAAAGCACGGCACTTTGCCTGCGTGTGTGTTGTTCTAGATATATTTTCACGATTTTTCATCAAATCAGTTAGAGAGTAATGATTATGACAAAATACTACATCACAACGGCCATTGTCTACACCTCCAGGATCCCGCACATAGGCAACACATATGAAGCCGTGCTTGCGGATGCCATCGCGCGCTATAAGAGGCTTGCGGGATATGATGTGTTTTTTCTGACGGGCACGGACGAACACGGCCAAAAAATACAGAAACAAGCCCAAGATGCCGGCATGGAGCCAAAGGCATATGTGAACAAAATAGCCGCGGAGATAAAGGACATATGGGACATGATGAATGTCTCCTATGACAAGTTCATCCGCACCACGGACAAAAACCACGAGAAGGCCGTGGCTGCCATCTTTAAAAAGCTCTACGAACAGGACGATATATACAAATCTACATATTCGGGCAACTACTGTGTGGCCTGTGAGTCCTTTTTCACCGACGCTCAGCTTGATGACGAGAACCGCTGCCCGGACTGTGGCGGCCCTGTGGAGGTCACCAGCGAGGAGGCCTATTTTCTCAGGCTCTCCAAATATGCCGACCGTTTGGCAAAGCATATAGAGGATAACCCCGATTTCATCCAGCCCAAGGCGCGACGCAATGAAATGGTAAACAACTTTATCAAAGCGGGCCTGTCTGACCTCTGCGTTTCGCGCTCCACGTTTAAATGGGGCGTGCCTGTGGATTTTGACCCGGGCCATGTCGTCTATGTCTGGATTGACGCCCTGTCAAACTACATCACAGCTCTGGACTATATGCCGGACGGCGCGGGGGGGCTCTACAAGAGATACTGGCCCGCGGACCTGCACCTCATCGGAAAAGACATTTTGCGCTTCCACACGATTTATTGGCCTATTGTCCTCATGGCGCTGGGAGAGCCCCTGCCCAAA
>CAYTOF010000085.1:0-7473 GCA_964439435.1 uncultured Oscillospiraceae bacterium | reverse complement strand
CGTGTATTTTGAGTGGTTCGTGGTTCAGATATCCACGGCATTCTTGGTGACTGAGAAGAATCGTTTATTACCACGAAAGGCACGAAAGACACGAAAGGTGGCGGATGGGTTGGGGTGTGTTGGATAAGAGCGAAGAGAAGACTTTAGTTTTTTTCGTGTATTTTGAGTGTCATTGTGTCATTTTCGGCAGATAATCGTGCCGAGAACCTCCTTGTGCAAATATACATTGATAAAACATATACTTTAAACTTATTTTACCTCAATTGACAGGTATTTTCAAGTGTGATAAACTAATTTTCACATTATTTGTTGTTCAAAATAAGAACAACGCATTCAAACACACATCAGAAAGGTAAAGAATGGAAAAAAACTCGAAAAAGAAATACCTTGCTTATAGGAAAAATATACTTGAAAACGAATACAATTTTTTAAACCCTGAGCAGCGCAAAGCTGTTTTCGCATCCTCGGGGCCTGTGTTGGTTCTTGCGGGTGCCGGCAGCGGCAAGACAACAACTCTGATAAACAGGATAGCCTATCTGATAAAATACGGTGATGCATATGAGAGCGAACAAATCCCCCTGCGTGTAGTGGAGGAGAACATCCCGGAGCTGGAAAAACATGCACGGAAGGGGACAACACCACCGCCCCAGTGGTTGGCGGTGAATACAATCAACCCGTGGAACATCCTTGCCATAACCTTCACAAACAAGGCAGCCGGTGAGATTCGTTCACGGATTGACAATGTCTTGGGAGATGTCGGCAGCGGTATATGGGCATACACTTTTCACTCAGCTTGTGCCAGAATTTTGCGCAGAGATTGTTGGCTGCTTGGATATAAACCCTCATTTACGATCTATGACACCGACGACACAGTGCGCCTAATAAAAGACTGTATGGAGTTTTTGTCTTACAGTGAAAAAGAGTTCAACCCACGGGATATGGCAAAGCTCATCTCCGAAGCTAAAGACAAACTCTTTTCCCCGGCTCGAATGCTCCAGGAGAGCGGCAATGATATCAGGTGTGAAGCCGCTGCGCACATATACGCCATCTATCAAGAACGACTGCTTTTGTCCAATGCTATGGACTTTGACGATTTGATAATACAAACTGTCAAGCTTTTAAAGCAGAGTGAGGCCACGCGGGAGTATTATTGCTCCAAATTCACTCATATACTCGTCGACGAGTACCAAGACACGAACTTTGCCCAATACACATTGGTAAATCTTTTGGCAAAACCACACAGAAATCTCTGCGTGGTGGGGGACGACGACCAAAGCATCTACGCTTTTCGCGGAGCTGATGTGAAAAACATTTTGGATTTTGAAAAGGACTACCCCGATGCGCGTATCTTCAGACTTGAACAAAATTACCGCTCCACCTCTTTGATTTTGGACGCTGCCAACGCCGTTATTGAAAACAACCCGGTGAGAAAAGGGAAAAACCTCTGGACAGACAGAGAAGGCGGCGAGTGCATAGTGCTTTATGAGGCGACAGACGAGCAGGGAGAGGCCTCTTTTGTGGCGGAGACGATTATCAACAACACCGCTAAAGGCAGCACTTGGGGGGAGCATACAGTTCTCTACAGGATGAACGCACAGTCAAATGCGATTGAGCAGGCATTCAGATACAACGGTGTGCCCTATAGGATAATCAGCGGTATACGGTTTTTTGACCGAATGGAGATCAGAGATATGATGTCCTATCTGCAGGTGATAAACAACCCTGCGGATACACTGCGTTTGAGCCGTATTGTCAATACCCCTGCAAGGGGTATTGGAGAAAAATCCTATTCCGAGGCTTTGAGAGCCGCCCAGGAGAACAACATCACGCCCTTTGAAGTGCTGGAGAGTGCAAGGCGATATGGGCTTTCGGAAAGAGCGGCAACTAAAATGGAGGGTTTTGCGTATATAATCTTGTCGCTTTTTGAAAAATCAGCCAAGTTACCCCTGGATGAATTTTATGACGAGGTAATGGAAAAAAGCGGGTACAGATATGCCCTGGAAAGCAAGCCCACTGACGAAAACAGAACGCGTCTTGAAAACATTTTGGAGCTCAAAACAAACATCGTGCACTATATGCGCATGGCAGATACTCCGACACTCTCGGGATTCCTGGAAGAGATGTCTTTGATAACGGATATCGACTCCTACGACGAAAATGCAGACGCTGTAAAGCTGATGACTATACATTCTGCCAAGGGGCTTGAATTCCCAAAGACATTCATAGTGGGTATGGAAGAGGGCATTTTCCCCGGTATCCGCAGTACTGAAAGCGAAAATGGCATGGAAGAGGAGAGGAGGCTTGCTTATGTCGGCATCACACGGGCAAAGGACGAACTCTTTCTCTCTTATGCCTCGCGGCGAACTCTCTTTGGCAGAACTACGGCTAATGCCCCCTCGCGCTTTATAGATGAAATCCCTGAAAAATGCATTGAAAGAAAATCACAGCAAAAAAGCGGTTATTACTCCGATGAAAGCCGGAACAACTATCGCCGCTCCGACTATGCGGTAGGGAGTATGGACACCCTGTTCAAATCCGGACACGACTTTAAAAGCCAAAAAGCAGGTATATCCTCTGCAGAGCATAAGTCTGCCACTGCGGAACACTTTGCCGCCGGAGAAAATGTAGAACACAAGAGATTTGGCAGGGGACTTGTTTTGTCGCGTACGGAACTGTCAGGTGATGCCGTTCTTCTGATAAAATTTGACAAAGACGGCGAAAAGAAAATGATGGAGAGCTTTGCAGGACAGTTTATGAAAAAAATCAAAAAATAATAATCAAGAACAATCACAAAGGTCAAAATAGGTCAGGACGCTAATAAAGCAAAAATTCACAACTTTTGAGAGCCTGATAAAGTACGAATAACAAGCAATATAGTCAAATAATAGCTACTATATATGTAAATAAATTGTAAATTGAAACATGTTTTGTTGACAAACCAAATATTAATGGTATAATATAGTTAGCACTCGACAGTTGCGAGTGCTAACTATAAAATTTAGAAGGGGCTGTTAATTATGGCAGGACTTGTACCGTTCAACAGAAACAGGTCAGCACTCGGAAGAGCCGGCTTTGGCGGCCTACACAATATGCTTGATGATTTCTTCGGTGAATCATGGCCGGCAAGAAGCTTAGCGCGCGACACGTTTAAAATTGATGTGATGGAAAATGAAAACGAATATGTAATCGAAGCTGAAATGCCCGGAGTTAAAAAAGAAGAGATTGAACTCTCCCTTGATGACGGAAGGCTTGCAGTAGGCTTCACGAAGGACGAAAATGTAGTGGATGACAGCGAAAACTACATTCACAGAGAGAGAAGGTCTTGTTCGATGTGCCGTATGGTATATCTTCACGATGCCGATGCGGAAAATATCACGGCAAAGCTTGAAGATGGCATATTAAAGGTAAAAGTACAAAAAGACAGCAAGAAAAAGACTGTCACGAAAATCGAAGTCGAATAAACAGTATAAACTTAAACCTCCGGGGTTTCCCAGAGGTTTGTTTTTTTATTGGTTAGCAGGGGGTTTGTACAGACGGCTGCGGTTTATTTGAGGGCAAAGTCGCCTGTGTTGCCAAGAAGCAAGGAGACAAGGGGTGCCCAGTCATTTATGACTAAAAACTCCTGTCCGGTCTTTGAAATCTCTGTTTTTATGGCTTCTTTAGAGTTGCGGTTGTAGAAAACAGGGAACATACCGCCATTTAGTGCGCCGTACACATCACAGTGACCGTCATTGCCGCAGTACCAACAATCAGATGGGTCAATATCATATATATTTGCGGCGGCTTCGAACATGTCCCCGGAAGGTTTGCACAGGAGATAGTCGGCGCTGGTCAGCACAAATTCCATTTTGTATTTCGGAAGACCGTCTGTCACAGCCCTTGCAAGAGAGGGACCGCTCATTGTTATGTTGCTGATGACCGCCGTGGGGATGTTTAGCGCAACGCATGCATCCAGCATATTCTCAATGCCCGGCGTGAGTTCGCGAGGGGAGTTGTCTCGGTCGAAAAGATATTCGAGCTCCACCATCGGAACATCGTATTTTAATCCTGCGCGTGTCAGGATATTGCGCAATATAGCCGACAGGGGTGTTTCGATCCCATAGCCTCGAGCGCTTCCGGTGCTCGCGTCGGTGTCGGTGATGAGTTCCGTCCAGAGCTCATTGATCTTGTCGGCAGTCGTCACTTCAGGATTTGTCGCCGCAAGACGCAAGGTTTCAAATCCATTGATATTGTCATACACACCGTCGTCGAACAGGGTTCCTCCGAAATCAAACAGTATGAACTTTGGCCTCTTGAAGACTTTCATATAACCTCCGTTGGATTGCATTTAGTTTGGACAATTATACCTTGTCTTCTCACCAAAAGTCAAGGAAGTAAAGTGCGGCGGTTTATTCAAGTGATATATCCCTTTTCTAGTGATGGTAGCTGCAATTTGTAGACAAAAGCATAAATCTGCAGAGCTAATGGGTTCAGAGCAACTTGAAACTCAATGCAAAAAATGATAGAATAATTCTGCTCATATCATATATCAACATTATTTCAGAACAGGTAATGAGGAATGGACAACACCTTTAAAAAGAAAAAAGTGATGCGGACAATAAAGAGTGTGTTTAAATACATACTGATCAGCATCGCAAGCTTGCTCGGAGTGCTGATTGTCGCGTTTTTTATCATGCTCTACGGCCCGTTTCACACACTTCGAGACTACTATGTCATAACCATGCTTGAAACCTCTGCCGCGAAATTTATGGCGACGGCTTTTTTCAGCGAAGCCAAGATTCAAGAGATTTTGGATAAAAACAAATTGATAGTGCCCGATGAAAACACCGACCCAACGTTGGTCAGTGTCATTGTCACTACTCCGACCTCCGCCACAACGCCGCCTGTGACAACAGTCCCTGACACAACATCGCCACCCGAGTCATCGACGACAGGCGGTACAAGCGTGAGCAGCACCGACATTACCACCTCCGATACAACAACGGAAGCAGTGACAAGCACTTCCGTGTCAACGCCGCCGCCTACACCGACCACGGTGACAACTCAAAATCCGTACATGACTCAAGGGACAGCTCCGGACGAGCTTTTCAAAGACCATCCGGATGCGATGCCGGAGTCTGACGACTATGAGGGCATACAGCTGGTTAAGGTCAACGGACCTACATTTACGGGATATATGCTCATAATATCCGACCCGTCCAGAGTTCGACTAAGCGTATCCAGGTCTATCATCTACACTGCAAACGGCAACCGCGACTGGACAAATTCATATGGGGAGCAGCTGAAATCGATGTCCAACAGGAACAATGCCGTCGCTGCGATAAACGGCGGTGCATTCTATGATCCTGACGGAAAAGGCAACGGCGGAGAACCCGACGGTGTTCTCTGTCATGAGGGCAAATTGCTCTATTGGGGGCCCGAGGAAAAGGCTCTCAGAGAATATAAAGAAGAAAAAGCAAGGATAGCACAGCTCATAGAAGAGGGGGAGATAGACCCGGACTCTGAGGAGGCGAAAATCCCCCCGCTGAAAGACACATCAAAAGAAAAACTCGGCGTCATAGGCATAAACCACCAGAACATACTCATCTTGGGCAGATACACAAAAGCGGAATTTATCGCACAAAACTTCAGAGACGCAGTTTCCTTTTTCTATCCGAACCCGCCATTTCTTGTCATAAACGGCAAGGCATCGACGGTGGTGGGCACGGGCGGAAGCGGCGTGCAACCGCGCACATGCATTGGCCAGAGGGCAGACGGCGCCTTTCTGTTTCTTGTCATAGACGGCAGGGGAGCGGGAGGCAGCCTCGGAGCGACACAAAAGGAAGCCATGGACTTGTTGATTGAGTTTGGTGCTGTAAATGCCGCCAATCTTGACGGTGGTTCCTCCAGCGAGATGATAATCGGCGGGGAGACAATATCCAAACCTGCCTCCATATATGGGCCACGCTACATGCCCGACGGGTTCATCGTGCGACACAAACCATAGCGGAATAAAAAATGAAGAAAAACACAAAGAAACCAAATAACAGAATATTTTTAAATTTTGTCGCTGCGGTTATGCTTGTAACCGTGTTGACTTCATGCGGGCAAGGTCTTGAGCCGTCCGAAACAACGGCAACTGTGAGGCAATCCCAAATTGAAACCACTACAAAGGCCCCTGCAACGAGCGCACCATCTGCCTCTACTGTGGAAACAACTGCCGGCACCTCAGCTACAACACAGGCCACCACCACCCCGGAGCCTACAACAGAGACTACCACCATTGACATTTATGAGCTGGAAATACGCACGCCACCGGAAGCAAATGCACTCGCACCATTAAAGATAAACACATATGATGGGTACAATCAACCCTGTCATCCCAAGGTCCTGTACTTTGAAAACGGGTGGAACGGCTATGCCTATTGGATGGTGTATACACCTTATCCATATTGTGAGGATTCACTTGAAAACCCGTCCATAGCCGTGTCCGATGACGGTGTTGAGTGGATTACACCGACAGGACTCAAAAATCCTGTGACGGGCATTCCTCCGACATATGAAAACAGCGCCCATTATTCAGACCCGCATATACTCATGAATGGGGAGACAATGGAGCTGTGGTTTAGGTACAACCCCTCGTATGCCGATGGTGTTAATGCTGATTCAAACGGAGGTATCATCCTGCGCACCATATCACAAGACGGTATAAACTGGAGCAAGCCGGAGACGATGCTGCCGGGCAGCCAGGCGGACAGAAACCCTGTTTTGAGCCCGGTGGTCATACTCGAAGATGGGATATACAGCATGTGGTATGCAAAACGCGACGGGTTTTTACACCGTATCACCTCGAGTGATGGGTATAGCTGGTCCAAAGCGGAAAAGGTGAACTTGGAGGCACAGGGGTACAATATCTGGCACCATGATATAGTTTCAACGGACCTTGGATACGAAGCAGTCTTCTGCGCAAGGCCCAAAAATGCAACACACAATCTAAAGGGTTTGGAGCTTTTTTATGCGGTGTCTTATGACGGCATGAACTACACTGAGCCCGTTAAGATAATATCACCACGAAAGGGCACGAATGCCTTTGACAACAGCTCGATTTACCGTTCTTCGATTTTAAAGAGAGACGGATATTATCTCATATACTACTCATCGATGAGCGAAAACTGGATCTGGAAGATCAGCCTTTGTGCGGGGCCGGACATAAGCTTCTTGGTGGGGCAAGGCAAAGAGGGATTTAAGACAAGATAGCCTTTATGCGAAATCCGACTCTCGTGGATATAGGCAATTCCAATATATAAATGGAATAAAGCGCTGCGACCCTAATATCGGGCACAGCGCTTTAAATTTATTTGAGAGCGAAGTTAAAAGCTGACTTTGCAGTGCTTTGTCATCTCGCAGGAAACCGCCACGGCACATGCGACTGTGGCGCCGACCATCGGGTTGTTTCCCATGCCGATCAAGCCCATCATTTCGACGTGGGCGGGC
>CAYTOF010000084.1:0-7492 GCA_964439435.1 uncultured Oscillospiraceae bacterium | reverse complement strand
AATTTCTGGCTTTTGGAAATGCATTACAACGACAATGTTTTGAAGTTGCACAAAGGGGATTCAGCAGGCGAAAATTTCAGCTTTCACTGCTCCTTTGAGCTCCCGACGGACGCTCCCCTGTCCTATGCGGGGCTCTACCTCGCCGCTCCCCGAGGCGGCACCCTCATCGACGATTTTGTCGACGTCGTCTATCCCACCGGGGAGGACACCTGGCACTATTTCAGGCTTCACTTCAATTGATGCCCCATGCCCCGCACTTGAAAACGGACTATCGCATCTTTGAAAAGGAGAGCAATAATGGCATTGTCTTCAATTTTTGACAAAATTAAAAGCATCTTTGCACCCCCTCTCTGCGCTCCCGTCAGACCGGACTTTGAGCCCTATCTCGGCTCCAAACAAATCGGGCAGACGCTCAGAGCCGAGCACGGAGGCAAGGACGGGCCTTATATCACAAACTTTCACTGTGTAACCAAGGAGACAGGTGAGGAGACGACAAGACGGGGCACCTGGGGCGGCAATCAAAACCGACTTGTATGCGACGGCGAGACCACTTACTTTGCATATCTGACAAAGGGAGAATACGGCGCATATGAAAAAGAATTTTCCCTCTACAGCCTGCAAGGGGGAGCTTGGAAACTCCTTGGAAGCGACAAATGCACAGGGGATGCCGTGATACCGCTCCTTGATAAAAACGGACATGTCTTTGTCGCCTCCGCCGATGACAACGGGGAAAGCGGTGCCAAACACACCTATTGCATATGGGAATATGTCCCGGGCATGGAGGGGCTTTGCCGCCATATATTTGAGGGCGAGGCAGGCCTTTTTGATTATAACTATTACGCCGCCTGCATTGACAGGGAAAACAGCACCATTTACATGTTGTTTTGCGGCGCTGCCGCTCCCGGTGTGCTTGCCTACAACACCTTTGACACAAAAACAAAATCCTTCGGAACACCCCGCAGCTTTGAAACAGACTATCGCCACTGCTATATATACATGGATGCGGACAAAGACAAAGGGCTCATACTGCAAGGCACACGGGATACCATAGGCACGCTTATGGGATATGCTCCTCTGCCAAAGGGCGTCTTTGCCTATGCCTTTGACGGTGTGAGGTATTGGCACATCAAGGATACAGCCGGAGGCGTCCCGGATACAGAGCTGCCCATTTGGGAGGAAAACGCCGCTGACTACCCAGGGGAGACAAACTACCCCTCCGTTGTAAACAACAGCTGTGGGGACTGTTTTACAGACAATCTCGGCAGAACTCATATCCTATACAAAATGGATACCAAAAGCACAAAGAGACAACCCCACACCTACCATGCCATAGTGGAAAACGGAGTTCTCACAAAAAACGATCTGCTCTGGGAGCGCACGGGCAGCATGCGCTTGATTCAAGACGGAAAGGGCACATATTGGCTGCTTTTCATGGCATATGATGGGATAGAGCTCTGTCTATATAGAGGAGATGTCATGGGCGAAAACTTCACCCTTTGGGCAACCTTTCGTCTCCCGGACAACGCGACACTTTCCTATGCGGGGCTCTACCTCGCAGCACCTCGAGGAGGCACCACAATCGACGATTTTGTCGACATCGTCTACCCCACAGGGGAGGATGTCTGGCATTATTTTCGCCTGCATCTGTGCAGGATTAAATGAGCTCCATTTCAGCTTTGTATCGCTTTGTTATTTTGAGTCCCTTCTGTTATAATGGACTTGCAAATTTTTTTGGAAAGGTGTGTACCAAGAATGGCTAAACCAACTAAAACGGCGAAAAAACCAACCGCATCCCAAAAGAACAGAGGCTCGATGGAGATTTTGAAGATGATCGAAAACCTCGGGCCTGTCAGTTTGGAAAATGAAGAGGCTGTATACGAGGCGGAAGCCGCGTATTTCTACCTCGCGAAGTCCAAGAGGCGTGAAGTGGTCAACTCCGCTGCTCTTTTCCGCGCCACCGACACCCTGCGCAAGCTGTACAGCGGCGAAAAGCAGGGCTTGCGCCTTGACAGATCCAATCTCTGCATCGGCGCCTACAGTTTTGCCCGCTATTGCTGGACAGACGACCACGTGAAAGCTCTGGCGGACTGCGGCATTGACTATATGTGCAGTGTGCCCTATGACACGGAACTGCTCGACCTGTTTGCCAAACACGGTGTGGTGGCGGATGTCGGGTATTTGCCGGGATGGTGGGGCGGCAACATCGCAAACAACGGCAAAATGGCCGTCCAACGGCCCCTTGCCCTATACGAGGAAAAAGCCAAGGAATTCAAAGACCATCCCGCCATCTGGGCTTTGGCTATCAGCGACGAGGCGAGCTGTTGGGACATGCCCCACCACGAAAAGGTTGTCGACCTGGTGCAAAAGAGCTTTCCAAATCAATTGCCCTATATCAACCTGCAAAATCCCGGCCCCGGTTTTGAGGACATGGGCGCCTCCACCTTTGATGAGTACATCGAGTGCTATGTGAAACACGTACCTCTGGATTACATCTCCTATGACCACTATATGTATGAATGGGGCATTGACAGGGCTTATATGGGCTATGAGGCCGTTTCAAAGGCATGTCGCAAGCACAACCGCGACCTCTGGGTCGTGCTTCAGGTCAACAAAAACAAATACAACCATGTGAGCACCAACCTCCTCATGCTGCGCTATCAGGCCTACTCCGCCCTCGCATACGGCGCCAGGGCCATCAGCTGGGCGTGCTGGACTGCGGGCTGGTGGGAAGAAAATGTCGTGGACACGGAGGGCAATATCACAGGGCAATACGATATCCTCAAAACGGTGAACGACGAGCTCCACAAGCTCTCCCCTGTCTATATGTGGTATGACCACAAGGAGACCTTCTATGTTGACCGCGGCTCCTCCTCCCATGCAATTCGCTATATGCTGAGCGCCTACGGCGAAGTGCCAAAGGGTGAGCAGAGTGTCTTTACCGACTTCAAATCCCCCGAACGCACGGCCATACAGGCGGGGTATTTTGAGAAAAAGAACGGCCGAGGATATGCCCTCATGCTCCTCGACATAGAAAACCCCTGGGGAGCCGACAACGGCTTTATCATGGAGTCCATCAAAAACACGCCCGTGACATTCAAGATCACAGAGCCTGATGTCCGCGTTTCGGCCTACTTCAAGGGAGAACCCGTCGAGATCACCTCCGACCTCTTTGGCAACTACAGCGTTGTGTTGAAGGAAAACGCCGCTGTGTTCATCACCGTGGACAAAAACTGAGTTATAACCACAAGCTCATTTTATCATATGCATTCCGAACGGGCGGCCGTAATTAAAGCCGCCCGTACATTTTCGTTGCCGGAGTGGTCCTCCTTATTCCCCTCCCTCGTGAGGGAAGCACGACAAGCGTGCGGGGGTGGTCGCCCCACCATATAGACTCTTTTTCTGTCATCGAAGGGGTATCTACAATGTAAATCACTAAATATATATTACAAAAAACCTCGCCCATCTTTGCTGATGGACGAGGTTTTTGATTTTAAAAGTGCTTTATCTGCAAATCGCTTTTACTTATATCTTTGCACGCTTCTTTCTGCGAGACAGGGTCAGAACAGCGCCCGCAGAGATGAGCGGTGTGCCCGCGGCAAGCAAAATCATCGAGGCTGATGTGCCACCGGCTTCGGGCAGCTCGCCTGTATCTACGACGGGTTTTTTCTCGTTGACAAAGGCGGCAAATCCAGTTGTGCTCTCTTCTCCGTCCATTTCAAAAACCGTAAATCCATCATCATCTGCTATGACATTGTCAGAATAGTAGTTTATTTTGACGACTATGTCATAGTACTCCGGATTTTCCAAGGAGCCGTCTTCTTCGAGGCCTAGTTCTTCAATCTCGATATCCACCCAAATCTCATCATTTGTGGCAAGATATCCGTCCGGCGCCGCCGTTTCTTTGATGAGATAAAGGCCTTCGGGAACACCTTTGAATTTGACAACGCCGTCTGCTGCCACAGCTTCCGCTACTTTTTCGCTCTCATATTCATCGGTTTCGTCATCATAATCTGTGACATACCACAGCTCAAATTTACCTTTGGAGAGATTGTTGCCCTTCTCATCGACCTTCTTTATGACAATATCGGTGCTCGGCAGCTTTTTGTTGACAAGAGCGGCATAACCGATTACTTCATCCTCTATTGTTTCGACGGAAACCCTTTCACCGTTTTCATCCGGCACATAATGGAATGCTTTATAGTATATCTCGACGGTATCATCATCTGTACCGGGATCCCAATCGGTTGCGAGATAGACAGAATCATCCTGATTTGCATAGCCAAAAGGTGCTTCGAGCTCCGTGATTAGATAATGTGTATATCCCGGGAATTTAAATCTGATAAAACCGTCATCATCGGCCGCCGCAGTGTCTATCTCTACTAACTCTTCGCTGACAATCTCATTGAGGGCGAACAGCCCGCCTTTAAGGGGGTTGCCGTCCTCATCGACTTTCATTATGACGACGTCTATATCGTGCAACTTCATGTTTACCAGAGCCGCATAGCCACGTTTTGGCGTCCCCCACCCTTCGCGAAGAGATGATACCTCTACCCCACCTTCATCCAAAACAGCGGAACTGCAATAATATGCTACGAAAGTTTCGCCATCGTCCTCTAACTTGACTTGCACTCTAACATGACCAGTGCTCTTTATATAATTGTCCGGGGGCGTCAGCTCAATAATATAGTATTCTCCCACACCCACATTTTGAAATCTGACGAAACCGTTTTCGTCTGCCGTCGCTGTGGGAACAGTTTCGAGGTAGGCCTCAAAATCCTCGTCGGAATCGAAAGTATGATTATCGTATGAATACTTGCTGAGGGCAAACAAACCTCCTTTGATTGGATTATTGCCTATGATATGGGGAACAGTGCTCCAATCTTGCTTTCTTCCGTCCACCTTCATTATGACTATCTCCGCACTCGGCGCGTCTGTTTCCTCTTCCGCAGCTTTTTCGTTTACAAAAGCGGCATAGCCCCGAACATAGCCGTCTATCGGGGTGAAAATTTCATAGTAGCAATACCCTCCATCATCTGTCTTAATTATATCTTTGCTGAAATACCTAATGATATATTCGCCTGTGATCTCATCAATGAAATCTGTGTCGATATACGCAGCAATGATCTCATCTGATTTGATATAACCCTTCGGCGCCTCTTCCTCCACGATGACATATTCATAATATGTCACTTGTTTTCCGAAGTTTACAAAACCGTTTTCATCTGCCGATGCGGTTTTTATTTTGACACCCGGAGTATACGGTGTATCCCCTTCAACTTGGTACTCGGCAATATACAAACTAAAAACTCCGCCTTTAAGGGGGTTGCCATCCTCATCCACTTTCTTGATGACAATGCCGGGCACTGCCTTATTGACAAAAGCGACATAGCCGATGTCAAGCTCTGCTATGTCATAATTAAGTAAGCCGGAGCCCGGGGAGTCGGAGCAAAAACTGCCGTCCTCATCTAAAATGATGTTGTCCCCAAAGTACACGCTTGCGTAAAAATACGAATCTGTGGCTTCGTCATAAAAATGGGTTATATGCACGACGGCCATGTCGTTTGTCGTCAAATAACCCGGCGGCGCTTGGTCTTCCTCTATGACATACCATCCTTCCGGATGCTGTCCGAAATTTATAAAACCGTCCACCGCCGACTCGGTTGTTATAAAATCCCCTGTGGTGAGCGCACCGTTTGCGGAATCCACCGTCGCTTCATACAATGAATAGGATCCCCCGGAAAGGCCCTCCCCCTCTTCGTCCACCTTCATAATCACGATATCCGGCAATTCGCCGGTCGGCCCGTCTGCCAACATGCCAAAGGGCATCAGTCCGAGCAACATTAAAAACGCGATAAGTAAAGAAACTGCTCTTTTAGACTTTGACATACATCGCACCCCTCATTTTATTGTTCGTCTGTGCTGCCGTGTACATGGACAAATTATTGACATAATATAGTCAAATTTATATTATCATGCACATTTATATTTGTCAACAACTATTTTGTTGTTTTTATGGATTTATTGCTTAAATACCCTCTTATTCCCTCATCTTTTTGCGTTGCTTACCGCTCTTTTGTTTGTATTGCTCATCTTTTCTCCCATAAGCTTGTCATGGATTTATGCGTAAACAAGGATGGCCCTGTTCTTTTCTTCGAACAGGGCCATCCTTGTTTATACTTTATATTACACTTTCTTATCTAAGCCAAACACCTATATCCTTGCCTGTCTTTTTCTGCGGAACAGCCCGAGGACAGTGCCCGCAGAGATGAGCGGTGTGCCCATGGCAAGCAAAATCATAGAGGCTGATGTGCCGCCGGCTTCGGGCAGTTCGCCGGGTTCATCCACATCACCCGACTCATAGGGCGGCAGCTCGTCTATTTCTTTCCAGCTGCCGAGGTCTTCCGTGTCTTTGGCGGCGTTGGTCAGGGCATAGAGCTTGTCTGCTTCCTCCGTGGTGAGCTCCACATCGAACTCTTCCTCCATCGCCTTGAAGCCCTCAGGTGCATCAAGCTCTTTGACGACGTATTTGCCAAGGGGCAGATTCTCAAAGAGGGCAATGCCGTCTTCTCCGGTCACGGCTTCGGCGATTTTGTTGTCGGCGGTGTCATAAAGCCCCAACTTCGCGCCCTTGAGCCTGCCATCGTCTTTGTCGAGCTTGACTATCTTTATACTGCCTTGCACAGTGTCATCTTTTTTATTGACAAAGGCGGCATAGCCGACGGTGCTCTCTGTCTCTTCAATGTCAGAAACTGTAAAGCCCGCTTCATCTTCTATGACATTGTCCGAGAAATAAACTATGTCGATGATAATTTCATCATTTTCAGGATCCGAGGTCTCCCCCGTTGGGATCGCTTGTGAGACTATCTCGATTTGTACCCAAATCTCATCATTTGTAGCAAGATGCTCCTCCGGTGTCGCCGTTTCTATAACAAGATAAAGTCCCATGGGAACATTTTCAAATTTGACAACGCCTTTTACAGCCGCGGTTGTTGCGACATATGTATCTTTATGTTCATCTGTATCGTCATCATAATCCACCGCATACAACTCAAACTCCCCGCCCGAGAGTTTGTTGCCCTTCTCATCGACTTTCATGATGACAATGTCGGTGCTCGGCATATCTGTTGGTTCTTCTACAGGCGCTTTTTCGTTTGCCAGTGCGGCATAACCGATAATCGGTTCTATCTCATCGTCAAAGTCAGTGTAACAAACGCCGCCTTCTTTGTCTGCAATTATATGCTCACCATAGTAATACGCGCTCGCATAAAAAACGCCATCGTTTTCCCAGGTGTCCACAAGTGCCACGACGGTATCGTCTGTTTTGACATAGCCTTCGGGAGCATCTGCTTCTATAACAATATACCAGCCATGTGGATACGCCCCAAAACGCACAAAACCGTCGCCGTCCGCCTCTGCGGTGGCCAGTTTTTCGCCAATGGGCATAAAGGGAGAATCAATTTCTCGCTCAGCGCGGTACAGTTCAAAGGAACCT
>CAYTOF010000083.1:0-7672 GCA_964439435.1 uncultured Oscillospiraceae bacterium | reverse complement strand
TGGCGCTGGGAGAGCCCTTGCCCAAGATGGTTTTCGGGCACCCCTGGCTTTTAATATCTGGGGAAAAGATGTCCAAATCCAAGGGCAACACCATATACGCAAAGGAGCTTGTCGACAAGTTCGGCGTCGACGCCATCAGATACTTTTTGCTCTCCGAGATGCCCTTCTCCTCCGACGGCACCCTGACATATGAGCTTGTCGCCTCGAGATACAACTCAGATCTTGCAAACATCCTTGGCAACCTTGTCAACCGCACACTTGCCATGACAAATAAATATTTTAACGGCATCGTGCCAAAGGCCTTAGAGCTGAACGACACGGACAAAGACCTCATCGCCACGGCAAAGAACACCGCAGAGCAGATGAACAAATACATGGATGCGCTGAGAGTGTCCGATGCCATCTATGAGGTGTTCACTCTCCTGCGCCGCTCAAATAAATACATAGACGAGACCACACCCTGGCTGCTGGCCAGAGACGATGAGGGCAAGAAACACCTGCAGACCGTACTTTACAATCTATTAGAGGCCATCCGCATTTCAGCTGTGATGCTGCAGCCCTTTTTGCCGGAGACATCAGAAAAGATTTTGACCATGCTTGGAAAGCCCCAAAACAGCTTTGAAAGCATAAAGACCTTCGGCGCTCTCGAAAGCGGCATCAACCTTGGCAGCTCGACGATGCTCTTTGCCAGAGTGGACGAGGCCGCTGTTGTGGCGGCCCTGGAAGAGGCCAAGGCAAAGGAAAACGGCGAAACGGAAGAAGAGGCAAAGGAGGAATACCTGCCCATCTCCCCTGAGATAAAGATAGATGATTTTGCCCGCATAGATCTGCGTGCCGCCAAGGTCACGGCCTGTGAGCGTGTGAAAAAGAGCGACAAACTGCTGCTCCTGACCCTGGATCTCGGCTTTGAGACAAGGCAGGTCGTCTCGGGGATTGCCAAAACCTATGCCCCGGAAGAGCTTGTGGGCAGAACAGTCGCCCTGATTGCAAACCTCGCCCCCGCCAAAATCCGTGGAGTGGAGAGCCAGGGCATGATACTCGCCTCGGGAGAAGACGATTCAAAACTGACAGTGATATTTTTGGACGGCGCAAAGATCGGCGCCAAGATAAGATAGATATGATAAAGCTGATTGACACACATGTGCATTATGACGACGAGGCCTTTGATGTGGACAGAGCAGAGGTGCTTTCTGCTTTACCCGAAAACAACATAGAGCTCGTCATAAACGCAGGTTCGAACATCCCCTCCAGCAAGATGGGAGCTGCCCTTGCCAAAGAATATCCACATGTCTATTTCGCCGCCGGCGTGCACCCGCACGAGGCGGCTTTTTGCGAAGAGACCTGGAAAGAGGAGCTCACGGGCCTTGCAACAGAGCCAAAGTGCGTGGCGGTGGGGGAGATCGGGCTGGACTATTATTATGACAACTCCCCAAGAGACAAACAAAAAGAGCTCTTTGACGCGCAGCTCGGCATAGCGGCAGCGCTGTCCCTGCCCGTGATCATCCACAGCCGCGAGAGCTTTGCCGACACGATTGATGTCCTGCGCCCTTGGAGCGGCATAAGAGGGGTGTTTCACTGTTTTTCGGGCAGTGTGGAGAGCGCAAAAATTGTGCTGGACATGGGCTTTTACATCTCCCTGGGCGGCCCGATAACATATAAAAACGCCAGAAAACCCGTAGCCGTGATGGAATATATACCGAGCGAACGCCTTTTACTCGAGACAGACTGCCCCTATCTCACGCCCCATCCCCACAGGGGCAAGCGCAATGACTCAAGATATCTTGAGATCATCGCGACAAGGGCGGCGGAGATTCGCGGCTGCGATGTTTTGGATCTTGCGGAGCAGACGAGCAAAAACTGCCGCGAGCTGTTTACAAAAATCAAATAAAAGGCTTTATAAAAAAACGCTTTTTTATAAAATGAAATCAAATAAAAAGAAGGTCAAAGCATGAAAAAGGTAAAAGTCGGCATTGTAGGTGTTGGAAACATGGGCAGCGGACACGCCCGCGAGATTTTGGGCGGAGCCATAGAGAATATGGAGCTTGCGGCCATATGCGACATAAACGAGCAGAAACTGCCGCCGCATGTGCAGGATTTTAGCGGCATTCCCTCCTTTTCGGACTACCGCGAGCTGATAAAGAGCGGCTTGTGCGAGGCGATCATCATAGCCACACCGCACTACAAGCACCCCGAAATCGCCATATACGCCTTTGAACAGGGGCTGCACGTGTTGACGGAAAAGCCCGCGGGAGTGTACACGGAGGCTGTCAAGGAGATGAACGCCGCGGCAAAGACAAGCGGCAAGGTCTTTGGCATCATGTACAACCAGCGGACAACGCCGATTTTTGCCAAGGCGCGCTCCCTTGTGCGCGAGGGCAAGCTCGGGCAGCTCAAGCGTGTGGTGTGGATCATCACAAACTGGTATCGCAACCAAGCCTATTATGATTCAGGCGACTGGCGCGCCACATGGGCAGGTGAGGGCGGCGGTGTGCTTTTGAACCAATGCGTGCACAATATCGACATCTGGCAGTGGATTGTCGGCATGCCCTGCGAGATCAGAGGTTTTTGCGAATACGGCAAATACCACAACATAGAGGTGGAAGACGATGTCTCCGTCTTTGCGAGATATCCCGGCGGCGCCACGGGCGTTTTTATCACAAGCACGGGCGAATACCCCGGCACCAACCGCTTGGAGATAGCGGGAGACCTCGGCAAGCTCGTGCTCGAGGGCGGAGTGTTAAAGTTTTGGGAGTTTGACCGCTCGGAGCGGGACTACTGTTTCAACTCAGACAACAAAACACCAAAACCCAAGATAGAATACAGGGAAATCGAGTTCAAGGAGAGAGGCACGGCCCACAACGGCATTCTCAGGGATTTTGCAAGCGCCATCCTGACGGGTTCGGAGCTGCTCTCACCCGGAGAAGAGGGCATCAACGCCCTGGAGATCATCAATGCCATCTTCCTCTCGGACTGGCAAGACAAAACCATCACCCTGCCCGTGGACAGCGCGGAATACAAAAAACTGCTGGACGAAAAGATAAAAACCTCCCAGCCGCGCCAGGCGCAGAGCCAAGCTCCCGCCGTGGCGGACAAAGGCGCCCGAGATCGCTGGGCTGTCAAATGGTGAGCTGCTAAAACCAAATAAAAGGGCCGTGAAAGCGATATATTGCCGCCTTCGCGGCCCTTAAAAAATTTACATCTTGACGGTTTTTCTTGCGGCGCAATTTGTGGTATAATATACATATACAGATATTTGAATATATCCATGCGCGCTTGTTTGTCGAGAAGGCAAATAGGGCGCGTCTTTGTGACACGACAATAAAAGAAAGGACAATGAGCCATGGTTGAAAAAACATACGACGTAGTGGGAATGACATGCGCGGCTTGTGCGGCTCATGTCACAAAATCCTTGAAAAATATGCCAGGTGTGCAAGGCGCCGAAGTCAATTTGGCAACAGAAAAGCTGAATATAGTGTATGATGAGTCCTCGCTGGACTTTGAAAAGCTCGAAAAACAGGTCAAAGACGCGGGATACGGTCTTCTGGAGGAGAGCAACGACAGTGTGCTGGAGATCTGGATAGACGGCATGACCTGTGCTGCCTGCTCCGCCGCGGTGGAAAGGGCGACAACGCGCCTGCCGGGCATGAAATCCGTCTCCGTCAACCTCGCGACGATGCGGGGCACCTTTACCTATGACCCCGAAAAGCTACGCGCCTTTGAGATCAAAAAGGCCATAGCCGATGCGGGGTATTCCACGCGGGACTATGATGCCGACACCGCAAGGGATGAGCGGGAAAAACGGCGCACGGCGGAGCTTTCGAACATGAAGCTGCGGGTCATTATCGCTGCGATTTTTGCCGTGCCTGAGTTTTACATCGCCATGTCCCACATGATCCCCGGGGTGTCGCTGCCTTTGCCGCGCTTTATCGACATGCACACGCATCCCCTTGCCTTTGCGCTGACACAGTTTCTGCTGACAATCCCCGTGTTGATTGCGGGCAGCCGCTTTTTCACCGTGGGTCTGCGGGCGCTTTTCAAACGCGCGCCAAATATGGACTCCCTGGTAGCCATAGGCACGGGCAGCGCCTTTGTATACAGCACGGTGATGACGGTTTTGATATATCTGGGGCAGGGCCACCGCGCGGAATTTCTATACTTTGAATCCGCCGCCGTGGTCATCATGCTCGTCATGCTCGGCAAATTTCTCGAAGTCAAGAGCAAGGGCAAGACCTCACAGGCCATTGCCAAGCTCATGGACCTCACACCCCCCACGGCCTTTGTGCTGGTGGAGGGGGAGTTTGTGGAGCTTGGGATAAAGGAGATCAGAAAGGGCGACACGGTGCTGGTGCGGCCCGGCAGTGCCATCCCTGTGGACGGTGTTGTCCTTGAGGGCGAGTCCGCTGTGGACGAATCCATGCTCACAGGCGAGAGCATGCCCGTGGAAAAGGCGCCGGGCAGCAAGGTCACAGGCGGCAGCATGAACGCCAACGGCCTTTTGAAAGTCACGGTGACGGGTGTCGGCGCCGAGACGACCCTTGCCAAAATCATCCGTCTGGTGGAAGATGCCCAGAGCAAAAAAGCCCCCATAGCCAAAACGGCGGACATTGTTTCGGGCTATTTTGTGCCCGCTGCCATGGCCGCTGCGGTGATTGCCTTTGGCGGTTGGATGCTTGCGGGAGCGACACTTGAATTTGCCCTGACCAAATTTGTCGCCGTGCTCGTCATAGCCTGCCCCTGTGCTCTGGGTCTTGCCACACCCACCGCCATCATGGTGGGCACGGGCAGGGGAGCGGAGCTTGGTGTGCTCATAAAGAGCGGCGAGGCGCTGGAGAGCGCACACCGCGCCCACACGGTGGTGCTGGACAAGACAGGCACCATCACCGAGGGCAAACCCCGCCTCACGGACATAAAACTATACGGTGACTATTCAAAAGAGGACATCCTGCGCCTGGCGGCGGGAGCTGAAAAAGGCTCCGAACACCCCATTGCCCTGGCGGTCATAGAGGCAGCAGCCGATGAAAACATCGAAGTCGGCGAGCCGCAGAGCTTTAAAGCGGTGCCGGGCAAGGGCATAGACGCCTCTGTGAACGGCATGCGTGTGATGGCGGGCAACCTCGCTCTCATGGAGGAATATGGCATTGATTTCTTTGCGGCGCTGGAAGACTCAAAGGAGCTTGCAAGTAAGGGCCGCACCCTTCTCTTTATCGCTGTGGAGGGCAAACTCGAGGCCCTCATGGCGGTGGCGGATACGATAAAACCCTCCAGCGCCACGGCGATAAAGCGTCTGCACGACATGGGGCGCCGCGTGGTTATGCTGACAGGGGACAATCGGGAAACCGCCATGGCGATTGCGGCGCAGGCAGGTATCGACGAGGTCATAGCAGATGTGCTGCCCGATGACAAGGCTGCAAAGGTACAAGCTTTACAGGAGAAAGGCTCAGGCGTTGCCATGGTGGGAGACGGTATCAACGACGCTCCCGCGCTCTCGGCAGCGGATGTGGGCATAGCCATCGGCACAGGGGCGGACATCGCCGTGGAAAGCGCCGATATCGTGCTTGCAAGCGGCGATCTGAACGGCGTGGCGGATGCCATCGGCCTGAGCCGCGCGACGATTCTCAATGTGAAACAAAATCTGTTCTGGGCTTTTGCATACAACACCCTCGGCATCCCCCTTGCCGCGGGCGTGTTCTATATCTTTGGCGGGCCGCTGCTCAACCCTGTCTATGCGGGGGCGGCCATGGCGCTGAGCTCGGTCTCCGTGGTCTCCAACGCCCTGCGCCTGCGCAGGTTTAAACCCGAGCGCTGAGATAAACAAACTAAAACGGTTCGGCACACTTCTTGCGCCGAACCGTTTTTATATTCAAGGCTCTTATTTTTTCAGCTCCAGACCGACGGGGCAGTGGTCGCTGCCCGGGACATCGGCATATATCACGGCATCTGCCATGCGCTCGCTGTAGTCCTTTGAGGCGAGAAAATAGTCTATGCGCCAGCCTGTGTTGTTTGCGCGGGCTCTGGCGATATATGACCACCAAGTGTAGGCGTCGACGGTGTCGGGGTAAAAGTGGCGAAAGGAGTCCACAAAGCCGCTTTCCAAGAGGAGTGAAAACTTTTCTCTCTCCTGGGGCGTAAAGCCTGCGTTTTTCACATTTGCCTTGGGGCGCTTGAGGTCAATCTCCTTGTGAGCGACATTGAGATCCCCGCAGATGATGAGGGGCTTTTTCTCCGTGAGCTTGTTTGAATAGGCTCTGAAAGCATCGTCCCACTCCATGCGGTAGTCCAGGCGCGCAAGCTCAGGCTGGGAGTTGGGCGTGTAGACATTGAGCAGGAAAAACTCGTCGTATTCCAGGGTGATGGTGCGGCCTTCGGTGTCGTGGGCATCTATGCCAAGGCCGTAGGACACCTCCAGAGGCTCTTTTTTGGAGTAGATGGCCGTGCCGGAATAGCCCTTTTTCACCGCGCTGTTGATGAAATAGTGATAGCCCGAGGGGAAAAAGGTGTTTTGCTCGGGTTGGAGCTTTGTCTCCTGCAGGCAAAATACATCGGCGTCGATACCGTAAAAAAAGTCTTCAAAGCCTTTTTTCAACACGGCACGCAGGCCGTTGACATTCCATGAGATGAGTTTCATATTCAAATCCTTTCGCTTTCGGGTGGTTGCTTTTAATTGGATCTCTTGAGGCGGGCAAGGCGGGCGGCTCTGCGTTTTTCACCTTCCGCAAAGTCCGCTCTCTCCGCCTCTGTCACAAGCTCCAGCTTCGGCACAGGGCAGGGTTTGCCCTCTTTGTCCAGAGAGACAAAGGTGACATATGCTTTGCTTGCGGGGGTGAGGGTGCCCTCGATGTAGTTTTCGGAAAAGGCCTCCACAAGCACCTCCATGGAGGTGCGCCCGACCCAGGTGAGCCGCGCCTTGATTATGACAAATTCACCAAGCTTTATCGGGCGGGTGAAATCCATGCTGTCTATACAGACAGTGGCGACGATACTATTTGCATGACGGGAGGCAGCCATAGCGCCGACAACATCCACCAGGTGCAAAAGCGTGCCGCCAAGGAGGTTGCCAAAGAGATTGGTATCATTTGGAAGCACCATCTCGCGGCTCTCCACAGCAGACTCCGCAACGGTTTTTGTGACCATAATTCCTCCAAAAACAAAGGGCATAGTTTTCCTATATTATACAACGAGGCAAGTAAACGGTCAAATATAATTGTTTTTGCATGTTGGTGGTTTTTTAATTTCCCTCCGAGGGAGGGTAGTGTGTCTCAAATTCCCCTCCACCGGAGGGGTGGCGCCATCGACACGCCCTTTGTGTCGATGGTGACGGGGTGGTTTTACCGGGCTACTTAAATTTTAATATTTTAGAGATGAATACGGAATGGCCCTTGACCTTATTCCCATCTGGGAAAAGTAGTTAAAACCGATTCAAATATAGATATATTCTTTTTAAGGTCAAAGGCTCTTTGGGTAGAATTACCTAGATACTTGTATATACTGGAGCCCGGGAGCACCACCCCGTCCCTTTCGACATAAAGGGCATGTCGAAAGGGACACCCCTCCGAAGGAGGGGAATTAAAGGCACTTCAAGCTAAATGTGTCGATGGTGACGGGGTGGTTCTTATTGGCTGCTTAAATTTTAATTCTTTAGGGATGAATACGAACGGCCTTTGACCTTATTCCC
>CAYTOF010000082.1:0-7672 GCA_964439435.1 uncultured Oscillospiraceae bacterium | reverse complement strand
TGCGCGTACCTAAGGCTGAGCGGTTTTTTTATATTATTAACAGATACCATAAAGAGACGAAGATGGGATCTTGTACGAAATAGTCCATACAATTATATTTATAGTAGCTAATGCGCATATCCTCGGCGCGTTCCGCGCCGCGCGCTTCGCGCGAAACCACCCCGTCACGGCAAGCCGTGCCACCCCTCCGAGGGAGGGGAATTAAGGGGCGCATATCCTTATTGGTGGAGGGGAATCAAAGGGTTTTACACAAACAACGAATTTATTTGCAAGACAAATCTGCGCTATTATAGTGATATAAGAAAAAGAGATAAACTATATAAAAAAACACACTCGATGACACCATGAAACTTGGAATATGTCACAGGTTGTCAATACACTTGCATAAGTTGCGATTAACCACTGATTGTAGTATAATTGACCGATAGACAAAGGGAGAAAAGGTTTGAAATGCGATGGCGATGAACCCTTGACTCCCCAACAAGAAAAGAGCTCTTTGATGATACATATAGATAGAAAATCAATTATAAAAACCTCAATTGCCGTGCTTTTGATTGCCTTTACCATGTTTATAAGATCTCCCATAGCCGACAGGTATCCTGTGTTTAAGCTTTTGAACAAGACGCTGCTCTCGGCCACTATTTATTTTGGGCTCTTCATCGCATGGGGTGTGTCCCTGCGACGGCGCATCATACAAAAACAGGTCTTGCAGCTGCTGCTTTCCATTGTCGGTTTGATGTTGCTCTGGTTTTTGCTGCGGACAATGAGGTATCTTGACATCACCGACAACCTGGCGGTGGACAGATGGCTTTGGTATGCCTACTACATCCCCATGCTGCTGATACCGCTGGCAAATATTTTTGTCGCCCTTTCCCTTGGCAAGCTTGAGGACTACAACCTGCCAAGATGGCTGCCTCTCATCTCCCTGCCCACAATATTTTTGATGATTATGGTGCTGACAAATGATCTCCACCTGCTTGTGTTCAAATTTCCGCAGGGGATGGACCGGACAAGTGCAAACTACCAATACGGCGTGCTGTACTGGTTTGTTTTGACATGGATGATACTGCCGATTTTTGTCTCCATTGTGGCGATAATCTCAAAAAGCAGGGTGCCGCGAAGCAGAAAGATACTCTATCTGCCCTTTGTGCCCTATCTTGGCGGCCTGATATACGGCATTTTGTATGTGTTGGGAGTGCCCTTTTTGAGGGTTATCGCAGGGGATATGACAGCCATATTCTGCCTTTTCACCATGGGTATCTTTGAAAGCCTCATCCACAGCGGCTTGATCCGCTCAAACACACATTACGAAGAGCTCTTTCACCAATCGAACATAAAGGCAAAAATCACAGACAACGAAGGCAATGTGTGCTATGAAGTGGCCTTGGCGACCGCCCCCTCCAACCGAGACATGCGCACCTCCACGCTGCCCATACACGGGGGCAAAATCACATGGCTTGAGGATATTTCGGAGATAAGAGGGCTTATTTCAAGCCTTGATGAGATAAACAAGGAGCTTGCAAAGGAAAACAGCCTGCTTCAAGCGGAGCTTGAGTTGAAGGAGAGAGAGATAAAGTTAGAGGAAAAGCTCAGGCTGAACAACAAAATCACGCAGAAAACAGAGCCAAAGCTGCGGGCATTGGAAAACATTCTCTCACAGGAGGGGGACATTGCCCCTTGCGGACGCCAACAGCTTGTCAAAATCTGCGTCCTTGGCACCTATGTCAAACGCCTGGCAAATCTCCTCATATTGAAAGAAGAGCGGGATATATTTTCCATCAGGGAGCTGGAATACAGCCTGATGGAGTCCGTGGAGGCTCTGACCCAGGGAGGGGTTTTGGCCTCTCTGAGAGCGAGGGTGAGCGGGGAGATAGCAGCGGATGACGCAATGCTCCTATATGATGCCTTTGAGGAGATTGTGGAGGCGGCGCTGCCCACCCTCGGGGCGCTTTATGTCAACTTTTATGCCAAAGACAAAGCTGTGCGGCTAAAGCTGCAGATGGACGGCGAAAACCTGCCCCAAGGCAGTGCATTTGCACGGGAGGCCTTTACAGAGCTGGAAAAACGAGAGGCGCGGATAAAGACAGACCGAGAAGAGAACACCCTTGCCATCGGCATTGAACTTTGGAGGTGAGTCCCATGGGAGCCATCATCACAACACTGTTTCTGTTGCTCATATTGCAAAATCTCTATACCTTGATCTACACACTCACAATGAGTGCAAAGCGCAGGACATATCTTGTCGCCCTCTGCCTGCTCGTGCCAAACTTTGCCCTGCTCTACGCCCTCACCATCGACACAGCCGCATTTCCCGAGGGTCATTTCCTCATCGGCGCCCTGCAATATTTCAGGGGTTTGCCCCCGGTTTTCTTTTTCGCCCTCTTTTTGCTCATATCGGCAAGCTCTGCCTTTCTGCTGTTTCGGGAGAGAAAGCGGGTGAAAAACTCCATCACAAGGGGCTCCATCAAGGAGAGCATGGACAATCTGCCCATGGGCGTGTGTTTTTGCACCCCTGATGGCATGGTGCTCCTTTCCAACAAATCCATGAACAAGCTCTGTTTCGACATTCTCGGCAGGGAGCTGCAAGACGGCGAGTATTTTTGGCAGCAAATCCTCCAAAAAAGGACAGACACACCCTCTGACGTTGAAGAAAATGGCGAGAGGCCCATTGTGCGGTTGAAGAACGGGGAGACCTGGTCTTTTTCCCGCAGCGGCGTTGCGTTTTACAGGAAAAAGGCCGTGCAGCTTTTGGCCATCAACATCACAGAGCTGGACGAGCTGCGGCATCAGTTGAAGGAGAAAAACGAAAAATCGGTGTTGTTAAACAGACACCTGCACCAATACAGCGAAAACCTGGCCGACATCAAGGCAAAGGAGGAGCGCTTGGCGACTAAGAGCGCCCTCCACAGTGAGCTTGGGCATATACTGCTCGCCACCAGAAAAGCGCTCTCCGATGAGAAAGTTGCGATAGAACCCATTTTCGACGGCTGGCGGGCGCATGTTGCCGCCTTGCTGGAGGGAGTCGGCCTGCAGGAAAAGAACGTTTTCGATGAGCTTGCGGTGGCGGCAAGGGATATCGGCATAGAGCTGCGGCTATATGGAGAGCTGCCGAGCCAGCCGCGGCTAAAAGACCTTATCACAGGGGCGACCATCGAGGCGCTCAACAACGCCGCCCGCCACGCAAAGGCGACCAAGCTGGAGCTTTTCATAGAGGAGACGGAGGAGGCATATGTCATTTCCATGAAAAACGACGGCACTCCTCCCGCAGAGAACATCAGCGAAGGCGGCGGTCTTGGCGCTCTTCGGGAAAAGACTGAGAACTTTGGCGGAGAGATGAAAATAAAGACAAGACCTGTGTTTGAACTGAAGCTGATACTGCCCAAAAGAAGAGGAGAGTGATGTTTTGATCAGAGTTTTGATTGTCGAAGACGACCCCATGGCAAGGGTGCTGCTGGAGGGATTTGTGGAGGAGAGCGGCAGATACATTTTGAGCGGCTCCATCGCCAGCGCGGGTTTTGCGGAAAGCTATTGTCAAAAACACACGGTGGATTTGATTTTGATGGATGTGTGCACAGCCCTGGGCGTGAGCGGGCTGGAGATTGCCGCAAAGCTCAAAAAGCAAAGACCCGAAATCAAGCTCATCATCATCACCAGCCTGCCCGAATGCGACTTCATCAACAGGGCAAAGGCCGGAGGTGTGGACAGCTTTTGGTATAAGAGCGCCGACAGAAAAGAGCTGCTCGCCCTGATGGATGCGACAATGGCGGGGGAGTCTATCTATCCCGACTGCACTCCGAGCCTGAAACTTGGCTATGCCCTGAACACGGAATTCACCCCGCGGCAGTTGGAGGTTTTGAGGGAGCTTATCAGCGGAGACACAAATGCGGAGATCGGCAAGCGCCTCGGCATTTCCCAAAACACCGTGCGAGACTATATCCAGCAGATGCTCGACATGACGGGGCTGCAAAACCGCACAAGTCTTGCCGTGGCGGCGGACAAGAGCGGTCTTGTGAACAAAGACTATTGAGTGTCGCATTTTCAAACTGACACTAAAAAAGCCCTCTATTTTTGATATTTTGCCGCATTTTCATGCCCTGCCCCCTACATTTGAAGGGGGCTTTTTTGTGTAAAAAACTATAAAATATAAGCACTGTGATATCTTGGCAAAACATATCTTTTCTTGAAAGTGCGAAAGCTGTGAACGGTATCAGGAAAAGAACAACGGTTTTGCACAAAACTTCAAACAAAAGAGGAGAGAACATGAAATTTAAAGGCAGAATAATCACCATATTGCTGCTGGTTTCGATACTTTCGGGGTTGCTCCCGATTATGCCCTCCACCCATGTCCACGCAAGCGGTTGGGAGGAATGTGTCTACTGCGGCAAGGGGAGAAGTGAGGACTATCTGTGCGACAGCTGCGGCGGTTGCGGCGGTGTGCTGGAGGGAAGCTCCTGCTGGCAAGAAAACCATTGCCCCGGATGCGGAGAATGCCATGAGAATGTGGTTTTCTGTGAGGACTGCTGGAGATGTGTGAGCTGTGTGCCCAATATGTGCGAAGAGGGGGACCCTCACTGCACAGACTGTGTTGGGCTTGAACATTTCTGTGAGAGCTGCCATAAATGCGCCTATCATTTGGGCGGGAGATACTGCGATGACCACCATGTGTGTGAGGACTGTGCCCAGTTTTGCTCGGAATGCCTCGCCTGTGAAGAATGTGTGGAGAAATTTTGCGACAGCTGCGGCAAATGCCAAATCTGCGCCCATGACCACTTCTGCGACGACTGCGGGGATTGCGGCGAACATTGGGATGCAAGGTGCCCGGGCTGTGAAGTATGCACCAACTGCAACGAGGACAGCATCTGCTCAGATTGTGGGCTTGTCTGCGCCGAGTGTGCCCTTGTCTGCCCGGATTGCGGCATCTGTGAAGACTGTATTGGCGATCATGTCTGCCAAGACTGCGGCCTGTGCGGCGACTGTGCGGTTCTCTGCCGAGATTGCGGTTCCGTCTGCGAGGACTGTGCAGAGGTTTTCTGCAATGACTGTGAACTCTGCGGTGATTGCACCGATGTCTGCCAAGACTGCAATGATGTGTGCACAGGTTGCGGTGATATCTGCGGCGGTTGTCTGAAATACTGCGCAGACTGTGTCGATATCTGCCAAGATTGCGGAGAAAAATGCACAGACTGCGGCAATATATGCCATGATTGCTATGAAGTTTGCGATGAATGCGTGCCCTTTTGCAAGGGTTGCGACGAATGCCAAAATTGCAGAGGCGAATTTTGCAGCAGATGCGAGGCTTATTGCCCGGATTGCGCAATAAGGTGCCTTGATTGCGGCTTCTGCGAATACTGTGTGGACATCTGTTCCACCTGCGGTGAACACTGCTCCGAATGTGTGGACTTTTGTCCCGGCTGTGACGGGTGCGCCGTGTGTGTGGAGATCTGCGAGCTGTGCGGAGAACACTGTTCCTCCTGTCAGGTTTACGAATGCGAGTTTTGCGACATAAGCTTTGAGTGCAAATACCATGCATATTGCGATGCGTGCAAGATGTGTTTGAATGACCCTGCCCATCTCATCTGCGACGACTGCGGGGAGCACTGGTTTTCACACAGAACTTATCTGTCTTTTGACGATGACCTGCATTCAATGGCGTGTACCTGCGGTAAGCGCATTGGCGCTCTTGGAGCTCACAGGATAAAATATGAGGTGCTCGAAGATCCGACGGAGACAGAGACAGGCCTTGGCAGATATTCATGTTACAACTGTGAATATGCCCATGATGTGGAGATTGCCGCCTTTGGTGAGGTCCATGACCATGAATTTGACCACTGGTTGCCGTTCATAAACAGCCACGTGAGAATATGTGCTTGCGGTGCAACCAAAGAGGGCTCGGAACAGCCCCATACCTATGCTTTTGTCGTGCTGGAAGAGGCAACAGAGAACAAAAACGGACTTGCCTATGACAAATGCACAGTATGCGGATTTTCCACGCAGCCTTATGTGATTGAAGCGAGTGACCATACACACGATTTTTCGACCGATTGGTCATATGACAAGTTCACGCACTGGCATGCCTGCGAGTGCGGAGACAAAAAAGACGAGAATTACCACTCCATGGGGGATTGGGAGACCACAAAGCACCCGACGGTGACAGAGGCCGGCAGCAGAGAGCGCACCTGCGGCATCTGCGGTTATAAAGAGAAGGCCACCATACCGGCTCTTGGCGAAAATCTGACGGTGTCTTTTGACTCCATGGGAGGTTCAGCCGTTGCCGATAAGCAGGTGAGCAATGGCGGCAAGCTGGAATTGCCGACAGACCCGACAAGAGCGGGATATGATTTCGCAGGTTGGTACACCTCTGCGGACTTGGCAGAAAAATGGATGGCGGAAAGCTATGTGTACGGCAACATGACCCTCTATGCCAAGTGGGATAAGGCCACAAGCGGAGCCCCGGTGATTTTGACCGACACCCTAAAGGGAGGCACTGTGGGCAAGACATACAGTGCAAGCTTGGAAGCGGCGGGCAACGTTCCCTTTATTTGGAGCATCGCAAGCGGAAGCTTGCCCGCAGGACTGACACTTGGGCAAGACGGAAAGCTCAGCGGTACGCCCACGGGCGCCGGTGTCTTTACCTTTGAGATAAAAGTCACAAACGGGGAAAGTCCCGATGCGACAAGGGAATACACTATCACCATCGACCCGCAAACCGCATACAGCATCACTCTCGATGTTGAAGGCAGTGGCACGGCGATGGCAAATCCCGAAGCGGCAGTGCCCGGCACGGAGATAGCTCTCACCGCAACGGCACAAGAGGGATTTGTGTTTATGGGATATATCGTCATCAGCGGCGGCGTGAGCATAGAAGATGGCAAATTCATTATGCCGGGGAGTGATGTCGTTCTAAAGGCCGTATTTGAAGAAGAGGAGATCTCATCTCCATACAGCTACACTGTTGTTGAAGGTGCCGCGGCTACATGGTATACCGACGGCGAAGAGGGCCTGCGATTTGTCATCGACGGCGATTTTGCGAAATTTACCGGTGTTGAAGTTGATTTGGCATGGCTGGAGAGCGCAAACTTCAGCGCTGAGGAGGGCAGCGTCATTGTCCATTTGGCCCTTGACTACCTAAAGAGCCTTGCCGATGGGGAGTATGAAATCGGATTTGTGTTTGAACATATAGAGGTCTACACCACCTTTAGTGTCGCCCAAGGTCAGGCATCGGGGGAAATCCCTCCGCCGATGGGATCTGCCAACAACACCTGGCTCTATGCCATCATGCTTGCCATCTCATCGACCGCTCTCGGTGTGATGTTGATGGGCAAGAAGAAACGGGAAAGATAAAAAAGATAAATTTTGACATCTATACAGGCCCGCTCTTTGACCATAAAAGAGCGGGCCCCTCCTTTTATCAATTGTATGGAGATGAGTCTTATTTGCGGGTTTTTTATGGAAATTGTTTCTGCTATCACTCAAAAGAAGGTTTTTTCTGAATTGATATTAACGGGCGGTTTTAAATTCCCCTCCCTCGTGAGGGTAGCGTGCTACGCACGCGGCGCTTTCGACACGCCCTTTGTGTCGAAAGTGACGGGGTGGTTTTTCCGGTATACATAAAATATAATTGTATAAGTTTTATATATTGTTCAGCATGTTTAAATTCCTTTCCACCGTGAGG
>CAYTOF010000081.1:0-8003 GCA_964439435.1 uncultured Oscillospiraceae bacterium | reverse complement strand
TTCTATCACTTTACTTTTACTCTGCCTAACCTTGCTTTTACTTTGACCGCCCACCGAATTTTGAAAAACCACCGCTTGGGTTCTCCTTCTTAAAACCAACCACGAACCGGGCACAAGATGCACCTTTTGTCTCCGACAAGACAGGCTCAATTTTTAAACAATCGCGTTTTTGTTCAAATCCCGGCATTTCCCTTCTTGACCTGCCCTGTCGCACATGCTAAGATTAGAACAAAGGACTGACCCTTCGCAGGTTGATATCTTCCTTATATATAACAGCATTATAAAACCAACTGCAAGGATATCTCCCTGTATTTCTATTTTACTATATCATCAATTTGGAGTGATCAAAATGATTGAACAAGCACACTGGCTCAAAGCCCCTGTGGGCTTGGGCGATACCTGCCCGTTGTTTTTAAAATCTTTTGTTTTAGAAAAAGAGGTGAAGTCTGCCAAAATCAACATTTCTGCCCTCGGAGTATACGAGGCGAAAATAAACGGAAATCGCATAGGAGATTTTATCTTTGCGCCCGGTTGGACTTCGTATCATCACAGGGTTCAAGTTCAAGAATATGAAATAGGGGAGTGTCTGGCAAAGGAAAATGCCTTGGAGATAGTCCTTGGCAAAGGTTGGTGCTTTGGGGAACTCACTTGGGAAAATAAAATCTGCTATGATTATCCCTCTCCGGCGATCATTTGCGCCCTTTGCGTCTTTTTCACCGATGGCACAAGCCAAATTATATACAGCGATGAAAGCTTTGAGGTCTGCGCATCGGGCATATTGTTTTCCGATATCTATGATGGTGAAATCTACGACTCAAGACCCATCCCGAGAGTTTTTGCACCGGCTGCCATCTGTGATTGCCCTAAGAATATATTGACGACACAGCAAGGCGAGCAAATCCAAGAAATAGAACACTTAAAACCCGAAAGCTACAGTATAACGGATAAAAACGAGCACATACTCGACTTCGGACAAAACATAGTGGGATATGTGAAATTCAAGGCGCATTTCCCAGCCGGAACCGTTTTGGAGTTGTCTCACGGGGAGGTCTTGAAGGAAAAAGGAGCTTTCAAGGGCGGTTTATATACAGAAAACCTCCGAAGCGCCATGCAAAAAATCATCTATATCGCAAATGGCGAGGAGAGCGAATACAAACCGCATTTCACATTCCAAGGTTTTCGCTATGTACGGCTTGACAAATGGCCGGCCACCGTTGATCCAAACAATTTCACGGCGGTGGTTGTTCATTCCAATATGAAGAGAACGGGTTTCTTTGACAGTTCCCACACCAAGCTCAACAAATTGTTTGACAATATAGTCCGGAGTCAAAAGGGAAACTTTGTGGATGTCCCCACCGATTGCCCTCAACGCGATGAAAGGCTTGGTTGGACAGGCGATGCGCAGGCCTTTGTCAGAGCAGCAAGCTATAATTTTGATGTCATGAAGTTTTTCGCCAAGTGGCTTGCCGACCTCTCCCTTGAACAATTCGACGACGGAGGTGTCCCTGCGGTCGTTCCCGATACCCTCGGCAAAGGCGCCTCCTCATCTTCTGCTTGGGGTGATGCGGCAATCATCTGCCCTTGGCAGCTATATCTCTCCTATGGAAACAAGGAAATCCTCGAAAGTCAATTCGAAAGCATGGAAAAATGGGTGAACTATATCAGACAGAAAGCAGGGGAGTCCTATATTTGGAGCACCGGTCATCATTTTGGAGACTGGCTTGCCCTTGATGCGGGCCGAGGCAACTACTCCGGTGCCACACCAAAGGACTTTATTGCCACCGCGTATTTTGCGTATTCAACAGGTCTTTTTGTCAAATCCGGAATGGTTTTGAGAAAGGATATGTCCGTATATCAAGAACTCCATAAAAACATCGTCAAAGCTTTTCAGGGCAAATTTATCAAAAACGGAGCGCTAACAGTACAAACACAGACAGCTCATGCACTGGCCCTGTATTTTGACCTGTGCGGAAAACACCGAGCAAGTGTCTCCCGAAGTCTTGACAATTTGGCGATCTCGAACGGAAACAGGTTGACAACGGGTTTTGTGGGCACTCCGTATCTGCTGCACGCTCTTTCCCAAAACGGATACAGCAAGACAGCCTACAGCTTGTTGTTGCAAGAGGAGTTTCCCTCCTGGCTGTACAGCGTAAATCAAGGGGCAACGACCATATGGGAGCACTGGGACGGCATAAACGAAGACAAAGAGTTTTGGGATGCCGATATGAATTCCTTCAACCACTATGCCTATGGCGCTGTGGCCGACTGGATGTACGGGGTGATTTGCGGAATCAACACTGACGAGAAGGCACCGGGCTTTGAAAATGCCATCTTAAAGCCAATTCCCGACAGACGGCTGTCTCACGCCGAGGCAAGTATCGAAACAAAATACGGCACTCTCACCTCCAAATGGACTCTTAAAGATAATATTGTCCACTATGAGTTTACGGTGCCAAATAAGGCTATTATCATAATCGGAGGAAAAGAGCATAAAAGAGGCAAGGGAAAGCATGAGTTTCAATGTGAGTTGTGAGGGGAGATGTGCTGAATCCAAATACTCCGATTGTTTTGATACAATCTTTCTGCCTTTATGTTATAATTGTCCTGTAATCAAATACCGGCAAATCATTCATTTAAGGAGTGTGTTAAAATGGACGACAGGATAGCCGTTGTACTCGACACCGATATCGGGCCTGACTGCGACGATGCAGGAGCGCTTTTGATGTTGCTGCAGATGGAACGCGCCGGCCTGTGCAAAATTGCAGCCGTAACTCACTGCACATCAAATATCTATGGAAGTGCGTGTATAGATGCCATATGCCGATATGAAGGCAGGCCTGACATCGAGATTGGCACGCTTATGCGCAAAGGCGTCTTGGACGGCCCGGAATGCATGATCTACAACCGCGAGATAGCCAATAAATACGACAACCGATTTAAAAGTAAATCCGCACCCGATGCTGTCAAGGTTTTGCGTCGCACGGTGGCTTCCCATGACAAACTTTTGCTCATATCCATAGGCCCCTTTGGAAACTTGGCTGATTTTTTACAGAGCAGCCCTGACGAAATCAGTCCGCTTTCGGGTGTTGAGTTGGCAGCTGCCAAAATCCCACTCCTTGTGAGCATGGCAGCCAGATTTGAAGGCGGAAACAGGGAGTTCAACTTCTTTGTTGAGCCCAAGGCCAGCGCCACTACCCTGGAGCTATGGCCAAACAACATCGTCTTTTCCCCCTGGGAAGTGGGCGAGGATGTTATAACAGGGCGTGATATGCCGCAAGTTCTCGGAGAAGAGCACCCTGTCACCCTTGCCTACAAACTGTACAGCCCCCAGGGGCGCGCAAGCTATGATCAAACCGCAGTTATGCATGCATTGTTGCCAAATTCCGGGCTGTTTACAGAAAGTGCTGCCTGTACCGTGTCTGTCGATCCTATTACCGGTGATAATTCCATGGTCAAATCCCCCGACGGCAAACACAAATACATCAAAAAAGCAGTTTCCGCCGATGAAACGGCAGCCTTTATCTCCACATGGATGTACGGGAGCGGATCTTTCTCTCTATAGTCCCTTCCCATATACACATACAAAAAAGACAATTTAGCACCAAGCGCCCGAGTTGATTTGCTAAAGAGCCCGGTTTTCCGGCTTGCTCGGAACTCAAAGAGCGCTTGGTGTTCTCATCGCACAATGTACCCGCACCCCTCTTCTACATGCAATCAAAGGGCAATAAAGCGGACATATTGCCCTTGTATGCACTGTCTTCTTGTGTTAAAATGATACTATATTGAACAAATTCTCTGGCAATTTTGATACAAACTGTCAAAATTACACCATAAGGGGGATAGCCATGGTAGAAATCATAACCGGCCGAGCAGGCAGCGGCAAAACAACCGCGGTGATAGAGGCAATCGGCCAAAATGCAAAGCAAAAAATCCCCGGACAAATCCTTTTAGTCCCCGAACAAAACTCCTACAACGCGGAGCGAGACTTATGTCTCAGGCTTGGCAACAGTATCTCGCTTTATGCAGAGGTCATGACATTTCGGAGCCTTTCAAGGCGTGTGTTCACGGAATTTGGTGGCCTTGATGTGACACCTTTAGATGAAAGCGGAAGACTTTTGACACTGCGCCTTGCCCTTGAGCAAGTGAAGGACAATCTAAAAGTGTACAGGCACTTCGCTCCCCGCCCTGATTTTCTAAAAAAACTTTCAGCCGTCTTGACCGAGCTGAAGAGCTACAACATTTTACCCCATCATCTGTTTTTACAGGATGCGCCCGAAAGCCCCTTGGCAGACAAGCTTTGGGACATAAATCTCATTTATCAAGCATATGATGCCCTACTTGAAGGGAATCGAAACGACCCTTCAGATATACTCGCCCTGCTTTTTGACAAGCTTTCCAACGGGGACTTTTTCGTCGGAAAGCTCATTTACATAGATGACTTCAACGGCTTTACGCCGGCGGAGTTAAAAATCATCGACCTTATGACCAAATCTGCCAAAAAGCTGTCCATCACTTTATGCCACGACAGCAAGGATTATGAAAGTGATGTTTTTTCGCACACCCAAAACACTCTCGGAGACATCCTGCTGATGTGTCAAAAAAATGGCATACCTTTCCAAATCAATGCCATGCTAAACACCTCCAAGCACTTTTATAATGCAAGCTCTTTGCTTGCCCAACTGGAACGCCATCTGTACGATTATGCTTTTGGGGGAAGTGACGTCTTTGATGAAAGCATTAAAATCATCTCGGCCCAAAACACATACACCGAATGCGAGCTTGTCGCAGGGGAAATAAAAAAACTTGTCAAAGAACACGGATACAGATACAAAGAGATCGCCGTGACCTCACGCGAACTTGACAAATACAGCTATGAAATTCCTGCGGTGTTTGAAAAATTTGAAATCCCGCACTTTCTTGATGTAAAGGACGATATTTTAGATAAGGTACCTGCATCTATGCTCGTGTCAGCTCTGGATGCATGCAGAAACAACTTTCGCCTTGCCGATATGCTCAGGCTTGCAAAATCCGGTCTTGCGCGGCTTGATATACACGAAGGTGACAAACTTGAAAACTATGCACTGGTCTGGAATTTAAACGGCAATGACTGGAATCCCCCCCAAGGATTCACAAGACATCCGGAAGGTTATGGAAAAGAAATCACCCCAAAATCACAGGTTCTTTTGGAGGAGCTCGAAGTCTTACGAAAAAAGCTCGTGAACCCACTCCTTGTCCTCCGAACCTCCAGCGCCAAGAGCACCGCAAGGGAGATCTCCCACGCCATATGGAATTACCTCGTGGAAGTGGATATGGAGCGACAACTGCTCACTCGAGCAAGCGAACTTGAAAAAAGCGGCAGACCGCGTCTGGCTGCACAATATCTGCAGCTTTGGGATATCATTTTGGACGCTCTTGAGCAATGTGTTTTGATTTTAGATGATGCCATCTTGCCTTTTTCGGAGTTTGCCGAACTTTTGACTCTTGTGTTAAAGGAACACGGTGTGAGCACCATCCCGACAACGCTGGACACTGTGACTGTCGGCGAGGCGGGGCGTATGAGATTTGACAGACCCAAAGCTCTGTTTGTGCTCGGTGCTCTGGACGGTGTCTTTCCGAAAAACCCCATCGAAAACGGCATACTCACCTCCGCTGACAGAAAGAGGCTTTTAAGAGAGTCCGGTTTGAGGCTTGCTCCCTTTGACGACGAGCTGATCAGCAGAGAGCAACTCACCGTTTACCAAGTGCTCAGCGCGCCCTCCCATCGCCTCATTTTGTCTTTCCCGCGCGAACAGGGCGGCGAATCCACAGCTCCTTCTTATCTGATAACACGCGCATTGAAGTTGTTTCCGAAACTGCAAATAACATCCGACCTCCACTCTGACGAGGTTTTTCGCACATTTGCAGCCAAACCCTGCGCGGAGCTTGCGGCACGCAGTTTGCTGGCTGAGCACAGCACCCCTCTTGCGCAAGCCGCATATAAGGCCTTGCAAGAGAGCGGAGTCGAAAAGGATGTCCTGCATCTTGTAAAGGCACAGCTTTCCTCTGCGCGTGGTCCGCTCTCAGATATTGGCGTGTATAAAGAGCTTTATGGCAAGACACACACCTTGTCCGCTTCAAGGCTCGAAGTCTTCAATTCCTGCAGTTTTAAATATTTTTCGCAATATGGCCTCAGATTGAAACCTCGTGAGCGTGCGGAGTTCGGCCCCGGGCTGGCGGGCAGCTTCATGCACTATGTTATGGAACACACCGCCATCGATATATCCAATTTCGGAGGAGAAAATCCTTGGAATATGATACCCAAAGAAAATGCTGAGGCCTTTGCCAAGAGACATATCGCAGAATATGCTGACAGCGTCCTTGGAGGTTTGGAGGATAAACCCCATCGTTTCCGCTACTTGTATGAAAGGCTGAACAGCTCTGTCTTCTATCTGCTACACTCCATGATTGATGAGTTTTCCAAAAGCAACTTCAAGCCCATTGCCTTCGAGTCCGACATAGCGGAGGATGATGTGGTGTATACCTTTGATTTTGACGGAGAACCGATATATCTGAGGGGGCAGGCAGACAGAGTTGACCTGTGGGAACATGAGGGCCAAAAATACATACGCGTTATAGATTATAAAACCGGAAACTATATGTTTGACTATACTTGGCTCTCACACGGGCTTGGAATGCAGCTTTTGCTCTATCTTTTTGCCTTGATTTCAAAAAATCCGGACATGCGCCCGGCAGGCATACTCTATATTAAATCTCTGAGAGAGCCCGTTTCCAAAAATGTCAGCGAAGCCCACCCCACCAAGTCCCAAAAAGAAGAAACCGGGCGCTCAGGAGTGTTGATTGATAACCTTACGGTGTTAAACGCCATGGAAAATGTGGAGGGTGACGAAAATCCTCTGTTTTTGCCCATATCATACAAGGGCAAAAAAGGAGCTCGCTCCATACGCGGGGGCGGCAATGTCATTGTCAGTGCCGAAGAATTTCAAATGTTAAAAGTCCATGTTGACACTGTTTTAAAAGAGATGATCAAGAAGCTCAAAGACGGAGACATCGGATGCAATCCATATTTTTATGATGTCAAAGCCTGTGAAAGATGTCCGTATCTTCGCTTTTGTCAGTTTGATCCTCGGAGTGGCAAGGACAGCTACCGTGTTTTTTCAAAAGTTAAGAAAGTCAATTTCTTTTCGGCAATAATAAATGCAGACAAAGAGGAGGTGTTTGACAATGCTTTGGACTAATGAGCAAATCACTGCCATAAACGGACGCGCACAGAATATCCTTGTGTCAGCAGCTGCGGGTTCGGGCAAGACCGCCGTTATTGTGGAGCGTGTTTTGCGTCGACTTTTAAAAAAAGACAATCCGGAAAGTATATCCGATTTTCTAATAGTGACCTTTACAAACGCCGCAGCGGCCCAAATGCGTGCCCGCCTTGCCACTGCCATAAGTGATGCCCTGTCTCAACGACCCGGCAATGCACATTTGCGTCGACAGAGTTTACTCATACACTCAGCCAAAATCATGACAGTGCACGCCTTTTGTCTCTCTTTGCTCCGGGAATATATCCAAGCAAGCAATGCCTCTTCCGATTTCAGATTGGCCGATGAAAATGAGGTGTCGCTTTTACGCCGGGAAGCTTTGGACAATCTCATGGAAGAGGAATACGCGTCCAAAAGAGATATCTTTTACACCCTTGTGGAAAGTGTTTCGCGAGCAAGAGATGATACCAGGCTCTGCGAACTGATTTTACAGGGCTATGATGCCGCCATGAACGACGAAGACCCTGAAAAATACCTTGAGGAACTCTCAAGGCGCAGCTATGTTCCCCCCGGAACAGACATCGGGACTATCCCCTGGGGAGAAATCTTCCTTCGGGACATATCTGAGCGGACTGAATATGAGGCAAGTAGGATGAGTGAATGTTTGACCCTCCTTTCTGCAGATTTATCTGGGCTTTCTGAAAAATACTTGCCGACCTTCACCCAGGAGCATGAAAACTTGATTTTGTT
>CAYTOF010000080.1:0-8006 GCA_964439435.1 uncultured Oscillospiraceae bacterium | reverse complement strand
ATGACCAGGGCAAGAATTCTCTTTCTACTCATCTGTACCTCCTTACAGTATATGCCGTACTTTATATGTGTATATAAAATAGTGGCAATATTTAAAAATGGGGGGCAACGCCAAAGGGCGTTGCCCCATGGGATATTTAACGCTATATTTATAACACAGAGCTCTCAAGATGTCAACAACTTTTTGCAAAATTGACCATATATAGTTACAATATGAACAACGAACAGAGCATAAAGTGATTAATGTGTTCACAATGTCGACATTATATAAATGAGCGCAAGTTGGAAAAAGCTATAATTATATGCAATTCACCTCATATACAGATAAAATAGTGACAACAAATATAAAAAAGTATAAACAACAGTGTGTTTACAGACATGCCAATTGTTAAAACACAAGAGCGCAACAAATGTGTTATGTTACAATATACGAAAGATATGAGGGAAAGCTGCTCGAATTGATGTTACAAAGGGAAAAAGAGGTGTAAAAACGGCAGCAAAGCGCAATGTTTTGCTGCCGTTTTGTGTCGGGAGTGTATTTGACCCTGCGGATACGCTTATTTAAAGCGACCTATTTTGTCATAGGGTATCTTTTCAAAGCCTTCCAGCTCCGAAAAGATGATGGAGCTCTCTTTCAAGTTCAGATCTCTGCCCTCCAAATCCACAAAGCCCGGGTCCGCATTTCTTTCCAAAACGAGATTTTCGCCCACCTGTGAGTAGATGTTCACTTGCTCGGCTATCTCGAATTTGTTCGCCCTGGAAAGGCAGATCACATTGTTTTCGATGAGGTTGCCCGCGGGGTTGACGGGGAAGGCCGCGCTTTTGTCACTTGCTCTGTCTGTGATGACTTCAGAAAGCTCGGGGTATTTTTCCGCCCAGAGCTGTGAGGTGTAGGGCATATTCCCCAGGGAGTCCCACAGGGTGGTGCTTTCGGGGATGACCATGTGGGCAAACCAACCATCGGCGAAATAGCCGTCCCAGGCGCGCTGGTCAAAGAGCATGGCGCGGTAGGAGTTGATAAAGATGTTGTTTTTTATGACGATGTCCCGCCCGCCGCCGATGAGCATGGCAAGACCGTGGCAGTCCTCCAGGATGTTGCCGTAGATCTCGTGGCCGCTCAGGGCGTCGTCCAGATATATGGCCATGGGGCCGTAATCCCCCGAGAGTTCACCGCCGATGTTGCGCAGGTGGTTGTATCGGATAATGCAGCCGTACATGGACCAGCTTCTGCCCGCATAGATGGCCCCGCCGTCAAAGGTGTTGTAGCAGGTGTCGTATATGTCGTTGTATTCGATGATTATGTCATTGCCAGAGTAGGTGATGGCCAGGTGGGGGGCATCGTGCATTTCGTTGTGAGAGGCGCGTAGTCCCATTCCGGAAAGGCGCACCGCCGCGCGGTATGTGCGGGTGATCTCCGACCAGCTCTCCATGTGGTTGTTCTCTGCAGCGCTGTTGGAGGGGGTGAGGGTTTGCCGATCCCCGCCCGAGAGGGAGATGGCATCGCCGCCGATGGCCCTGATGTCGCAGCCTGTCACGAGGTTGTTATAGCCCGAAAGGCTTATGGCATTGGTGGAAAACTGTGAGAGGGTGCAGTCCTTGACGGTGAGCTTGTCGCCTTGCCCGCGTATTCCGCCGCCTCTGCCGCATTGGAGGCCGAGGCCCTCGATTGTGATGTTCTCGGCTCCGTCTATGGTGAGCAGGTCATCGGAGGTGGTGGAGAGGATGACCTCGCCGTCCTCATCGCTTGGATAGGAGTAGAGGATGTTGCTCTCCCTGTCGAGATACCACTCGCCGGGGGCGTCCAGCTCCTCGAGGACATTGAAAAAGCAGAAGGGCGCATCGTGCTTGTAGCCGTAGATGCTGGTAAAGATGGGGGTGATGCTCTTTTTCTCCACGTCGATTTTAGCGATGGGTGTTGTCATGTCCGCCCAGTCATACATGAAATAGCCAAGTATCCACACATCCTCAAGGCTTTTCCAGGACTCCACGCGGGCAAAGAGGTCTCCGCGCACGGTAAAGGTGCCGGGTTTGGGATTTCGAAGCTCGGAGTAGTTTTCCGTGTCGGAGCTGTTGTCGCCCTTTTCCAAGATCCTGTTTGTGCGGGCAAATTCATTGCCGTTGGGATAGCGGGCAAGCTGCTGGCGTTTTCCGCCCACAAAGAGGTCGGCATAGGCCGCTCCGCTCACTTCGCCGTCGTATTTGCCGGCGGTGGTGAAGGCGCCGTAGGAGTAGATCTTGCCGATTTCATCGGCTGCCAGGCCGAGAGCGCCCAGATCATAGGCGCGGATATTTGGCAGTGCCTCGGGGTTTAGCCGTGCGGCGATGTCCCCGGGGATGTCTGTTTTCGCCCCTTCAAGCCTTGTGCCGCCGGAAAAGACCGCTCCGGGCTCTGCTTTTATGTGCAGGTTGGAATCCTTTTCTGTCAGGGTGATGCCGCTTTTTATGGGGTAGATGCCCTCCTTTACATATATGGTCGCGCTCTTTTGTGGGTCGGAAGAGTCCGCACGCTCCTTGCGCACTTCTTCCAGCGCGCGTTCAAGGGTGGCAAAGGGCTTGCCCTTGGTGCCGCTTCCGCTCACATCATTGCCTTTGGGGGAGATGTGCACGCCAAGGGTGCTGTCCGACGCATTGCAGCCGGCAAGTGTTGCAAAACACATCATGATGAGTACCGCCTTCCAAATCAAATTTTTGCTGTTCACCGTGTTTGCTCCTTTTATACTTTGTGTTTTGTACAGCTTAGGAGGTCTCTCCGGCACTCAAGCCAAATCGGCCAAGCTGTTCTTCGTAGAGTTTTTTGTGCCTCTTATACATCCCCGGACCGCCGGAAATTTTTCTTGGCAAGTCCGAGCGATATGCCGTTTTCATTGCCGGTATGAATTTTAGAGTGTTGCGAAAAAAATGCCGTGAATTAACCGAGTATCCCCGCGCTCAAGTTGAAACGCTCCAACTGTTCTTCATATAACTTTTTGTATTTTCTATACATGTCGGACCCGCCGGAGATCTTCATCGGCAAATCAAGATAATATTCCATTTTCATTGCCAGTATGGCAACAAAACTTTTTTCCAGGTGCAAAAGCTCCTGTGGTGAGGCAACGGCTTTTGCGCTGTCCCACCAGGTGTCCACCTGCGGCCAGTCCCGGCTCTGTATGAGCAGGGCCGGGGCAGGACTCCAACTGTAAATCGGAAATTCGAGATTTTTGCCTTCTTCCACTATAAAATCAATGTAGCTTCGTATGTTTTGCCAGCCCGGGCCGTAGTAATCTCTCAAAAACTCATCCATGTGATTGTAATACTCTTCTTCGGACATATAGGGATTCCAGAGCAACTTTGCTATGAGATAGGCTTTGAGGTCGCCAAATTCGCCGCTGTCTCCGGTGCCTGTGCCCTGTTCCAGCAGGCTTTTGGCACCGTACTCGGCAAAGGTGCGCGCATTTTGGCGCAGGACTTCAAAATTGGGAAATGTATAGGCATCGAACGAAAAGTTGGTAGTGTAGTCCCAGATGGCAAGATGTTTCGCAACCTTTGACCAGGCCTTTAGATCCGCCATGAAATCGGCATTTACACTCACGTCAGGGTCTTCTAAGCTTTGCGTGAAATGGCATTCGATGGAGCAGAGCCTTATCTGCACATTGGGGAGCGGACGCACGGTTTTGGGAAGGGTTCTTGTGTACTGGTATGCCAGGGTGTCGATTATGGCGTCGGGGTAGTCATCTTTTATGTCCTCGGCGATGGCATTCACAAACTCCAGCAGGGGACCCATGGGTGTGCCTTCCCTTTCGATTGCCGCCATGCAGCTTTCGCACATGCAATAATCCACGTTGTCGTTTTGTGAAACTGAGATAAGCCTTGCACCGGGATCATTTGCCAGGATGTCTCGCACAAAGGCCTTGGATATCTCCAATACCTCCGAGTTGGTGACACAGAGCTGACCGCCCTCACTGCTGTAGTATTCGGGGTGCTCTGCTCTGTAAACGGAGGGCGGGACAATGAGGTCAAAGGTGTGGACAAAAGTGCCTCCTGCGAAGTAAGGCCCTCCTCCGAGATGCTCCGAATATATGGAGTGATTGTGTTTTGTTTTTGCTTTGAAAGCCTCGCTTTGAAGAACTCCGAACCAACCGCAGTCACGAAATTCAAAGACGGGTATCTGTTTGTTGTGTGTCGTTTTGGGCACATCGATTGCCAGCGCCTCGTGTATGACTTCAAAGTCGCGGGTGTAAAATCTGCAGCCGATATACTCCTCAAGGAAAGTGTACACTCCGTAAAGCACACCGCGGGGTCTTCCGCCGACAATCGTGAGGGCATCTCCTTCAAAGGAGATCAAAAAGCCCTCCGGCCCGAGATCGCCATCCGTTTGGCCTCTCAATATGAACTGAAACTTTTTCACGGAGGCGTCGCTTTCCTTCCGCACGGGCAATTCAAGCCCGCTTGCAAGATATATGTATTTTGCAAGCTCCTCTGCGGCGGTCTGCTCTGCGGGGAGGGCATCGCTTGGAAGCACTATTTCAAATTCAGAGGCGGCATTGCCACCGAAACTGAGGCTTTTTACAGGAGGAAAGCTCTGGGGTTCTCTGAGAACTCCCTGATAAGTGGCAAGCTCAGTGTCGGGGCCTGTGGTTCTCTCGGGAGCTGCGGTGGTCTGCGTTTCCGTGGCGGGAGGTACTTTTTCCGTCGTAACGGCGGAAGCTTTTGTATCCGTTACCGCCGGCATCGTGCCGGCAGTGGTGGATGCGGGCTTGTCTTCCTGAGCACAGCCCGCAAAAACTGAGGGCAGCATAATTATCACAAGGACAAAAGCGACAATGTGTTTAAATCTCATATCGGTTCTCCTTTAATTTGTCATGACGACAATTGTAAAAAGCACTGAGTGATATTTTGCCGCACTGCGAAAAGCGCATAACCCTGAATTAACCGACTTCTCCCGCTCTCAAATTGAAACGCTCCAATTGCCCTTCATACAATTTTTTGTATTTTCTATACATCTCCTGACCGCCGGAAATCTTTCTGGGCAAGTCCAGGTGATATGCCATTTTCATAGCCAGCACGGAGGTATAGCTCTTTTCGAGGTGCAAAAGTTCCTGCGGTGAGGCCATTGCCTTGGCTGCATCCCACCAGGTGTCCACCATTGTCCAACCCCGGCTCGGAATGAGCAGAGCGGGGGCAGCCATGCTGCTGAAGATGGGAAAGTCGTGCTTTGCGCCCTCTATAACAATATAGTCGATGTAGTTTCGAATGTTTTGCCAGCCCGGGCCGTAGTAGTCTTCTAAAAACTCGTCCATGAGGTTGTAGTACTCCTCCTCCGACATATAGGGGTTCCAGAGCAGCTTGGCTATGAGATACCCCTTGAGGTCGCAAAACTCCCCGCTGTCACCGTTGTAGGCTCCCTGTTCAAAGAGGTTTTGCACGCCATATTCGGCAAAGGTGCGCACGTTTTTGTGGAGGACATCGAAATTGGGAAAGGTAAAGGCATAGCTTGAAAAGTTGGTCGTGTAGTCCCACACGGCCAGATAGCCCGCGGCCTTTGACCAAGCCTCCAGATCCACCATGAATTCGGCGTTGACGCTCACATCGGGGTCTTCGAGGACTTGGGTGAAGTAGCACTCGATGGAGCAGAGCCGTATCTGCACATTGGGCAGAGGGCGAACTGTTTTGGGCACGGCCCTTGTGTACTGATATGCCAGGGTGTCGATCATCACATCGGGGTAGTCGTCTTTTATGTCTGCGGCGATGGCGTTGACAAATTCCAGCAGGGGGCCCATGGGTGTGCCCTCGGCCTCATATGCCGCCGTGCAGTTTTCGCACATGCAGTATTTTTGATTGTCGTTTTGCGAGACGGAGACAAGCTGTGCATTGGGGTCGTTTGCCAAGAGGTTTCGCACATAGGCCTTGGCTATCTCCAAAACCTCGGGGTTGGTGATGCAGAGCTGTTCACTGCCGTTGTAGTATTCGGGGTGATCTTGTTTGTAGACAGAGGGGGGTACAATAGAGTCAAAGGTGTGGACAAAGCCGCCTGTGTAGTAGTGTCCTCCGCCGAGGTCCTCCACATTTGTCAGGTGGTTGACCTTTAACTTTGCCTTGAAGGCATCGCTCACGATGAGGCCGTGCCAAAAAGAATCGCGCACATCAAAGACGGGCACCTGTCTGTCGTTGACTGTGGCGGGCACATCAATGGCCTCCGCTGAGTGGATGAGCTCAAAGTCGCGCGTGTAAAATCTGCAGCCGAGATAGTCCTCAAGGAAGGTGTACACGCCGTACAGCACGCCGCGAGGCCTTCCGCCGGAGATGGTGAGGTCATCGCCTGAAAAGGCTATCAAAAAGCCTTCCCTGCCAAGGTCCGTATCCTCGGCACCCTGCAGACGGATTTTGTATGCGCCCGGGCCGTTTTCCTCCTCAATGGGGAGCAGCACATCCGTGGCAAGCTCTATGTACTTGGCAAGCTCAGCCGCGGCGGTGCTCTCAGAGGGGAGGGCATCGGTCGGGAGGGCTATGACAAAGTCGGCGATGTCCCTGCCGCCCAGAGTCAATTTTTTAATCGGCGGAGAGCTTTGGGGCTCTCTTTCTACGCCGGCATAGCTTGCAGGCTCCGTGTCCGGGGCAATTGTCCTTGGTGATTCCGTAACTTCCTCCGTGGTGGTGACGGGGGGTTCTGTCGCCGTTGAAGCAGGGGATGTTTTTATCCCTGTTGTAACCGCCGTTGTGCCGCCGGTTGTGGATGCGGGGTCTCCCGTGGGGGCGCAGCCCGCAAAGATCGAGGGCAACAGAAAAATTGCCATGATCAAGGCGATAATGTTTTTATATTTCATCTCAAATCCTCCTAAAATGCATAACATACAACTGTGGGAATCTTTCTTGGAAAAATCCTGTCTTGTCAAAATACAGCAGCTTAGTCATCAAGGGCGAGCAGCCCGCCTCGCTCTCTTTATATCATGTATGCAAGGGGATGTCAACATAAAAAAAGAAATATGGGGGATAAGATTATTATGAATTTTAATTGAAAATGAATGGATACCAACGACAAAAATATCGACAAACACCCAAATGCGGGTGAGGGCAGAGATTTAAGCAGATTTGTTTTTAGACATGGGGCGGTTAACGTGACAAACACACTTATAAACACACAAGAATTTGATATAATATATAATGGATATAAATACAAACATCGTTTATAAAGGAGGTGCTTTTTGTGATTGACGATAAAGACATGATTTTTCTGCGTCGCGCCGTGGAACTTGCAGGGCAGGCGTTGGAAAAGGGAGATGAGCCCTTTGGTTCGGTGCTTGTTTCGGACACGGGGGAGATTTTGGCGGAGGACCACAACCATGTGGCGGGAGGTGACCATACAAGGCACCCCGAATTCGAACTGGCGAGATGGGCCGCCGCCCATATGAACCCGGAGGAGAGAAGCAAGGCCACTGTATACACCTCCGGAGAACACTGCCCCATGTGCGCCGCGGCTCACGGTTGGGTGGGACTTGGCCGCATTGTGTATGCAAGCTCATCCAAACAACTGGTGAAATGGCTGGCCGAAATGGGCATCTCCCCCGGGAGAGTTAAAAACCTGCCCATAGAGGATGTCATACGGGACACAGTGGCAGAGGGGCCTGTTGCGGAGCTTGCAGGGGAGGTCAGGGAGTTGCACCGCAAATTCTACGGCAAGGATTAGTTGCAGATGAGCAGGGCTTTCTAAAAGTGAAATAGAGAATCGCGGCGTGCCGAGATCATCGACACGCCGCAAATTATATTATTTTTACAAAGGCCTATCAAAAACAGGTATGGGCAATGCAAAAAAACAGTCTGCAGGGATTTCCCTGCAGACTGAAATAAACGTATAGAGTTTTGCTTGAAATCTCTTTGATAACCAAGCAGTCAAAACTACTGTTTGAACACCTTGTCAAGCTCGGCCTGAATGATGGGAGCATAGAACTCGGCGGCTTGTTGAGGAGATTTTTGTCCGTCATACACGTCGGAGTAGAACTGTTTGCGTGTGATTTCGTACATATCCCTTGTGCA
>CAYTOF010000079.1:0-8330 GCA_964439435.1 uncultured Oscillospiraceae bacterium | reverse complement strand
CTATATGGTTGAAAAAAGATGCCAAAATAGTATAAAAAAAGAACGCATGCTCTCCTTTTTATATCAAACAACACCGGGGCGCAGCTTTCTCAAGGTTTTGTGTGCGCCGTCAGTTTCAAAAATTGTGGGCATAATGCTTGATTCAAGATTGTCTCGGTTGTTGATAACCCCCTTCGTCCGATACAATGACATCGACATGACACTGTTTGAAAGGCGTCGTTTTCATTCCTACAACGACTTTTTCACCAGAAAGCTCGTCCCCGGTGCGCGAAATATAGACATGGTGCAAAATCACCTGATCTCACCCTGCGACGGAAAGCTTTCTGCATATCGCATTAAATCTGACAGCACATTTCACATCAAGGGCACGCGTTATGCCCTCTCAGAGCTTTTAAAAAATAAAGAACTTGCAAAGCGATTCTCCGGTGGGCTGTGTCTTGTCTTTCGTCTCTGTGTCGACGACTATCACAGATATGTTTTTTTCGACGACGGCATCACCCTTGGCAAAGTACGCATAGATGGTGCTTTGCACACAGTCAGACCCATTGCCCTTGCTCATTGCAATGTTTACAAAGAAAACAGCCGTGAATACACTTTGCAAAAGACAGATAATTTCGGGCTCTGTATATATATGGAAATCGGCGCAATGCTTGTGGGTAAAATCGTCAATCACCCCCTCAAATCGTTTTCTCGCGGCGACGAAAAGGGTTATTTTGAGTTTGGAGGCTCAACCATTGTCCTTCTCCTGCAAAAAAACACCGCGAAACCGGACGGTTTGTTTCTTGAAAACACCAAAGCCGGCATTGAGACCGCTGTAAAGCTCGGTCAAAAAATCGGAAGAGGTTATGATAAATGACTACCGGCAACTCACCCCAAAAAGGTGACAAATTGCACTACATCGCATTGTTCTACATAGTTTTTCATATTTCCGCCTATTTTCTCCTGCAGCTTAGGGATGTCAATTATAATTACATTCACTCAAGTCTTGATGACAAAATCCCCTTTGTGGAATACTTTATTGTGCCCTATGTGTTTTGGTTTGTCTATATGGCGGGCGGCATCATATTGTTTTTGCACACATCCAGACAGGACTTTCTGCGAATGTCGATGTTCACATTTGTCGGCCTGTTCATCTGTATGTCTATTGCATTTATATATCCCACCGCTATAAACTTTCGTCCTTCAAGCTTTGAGCGCGACAACATCTTTATTCGCCTGACCTTGCTTATCTACAGTTCCGATCAACCTGTCAATGTCTGGCCGAGTATGCACTGTTTTGGCTCTCTTGGCATAAATTTTGCCTTTTTGCACACAAATTTCTTTAAGCGCAATACCGTGTCCAATGTCCTGATCAAAGTCAGTTCCACCATAATTGCTCTCGCCATTTGCGCTGCCACAGTTTTTATCAAACAACATTCCATTTTAGACTTTTTCGCAGCTCTCACCCTCTGTGCAATCCTGTATCCACTTGCTTATATTATAAAATGGCCCTTTCTTAAAGAAAGCACAAATCAAAATAAGGGCTGAAATATTTACATTTGACCGCAACAAAGGAGAACAAAATGACAAAAACCATGAAAATCGTCGGCATGAGTTGCGAGCACTGTGTCAAACGCATAAGCGATGCGCTTTCAAGTATCGAAGGCGTGATATCTGTTGAGGTCAATTTACGAAAGAAAACTGCTAAAATTGAACTCAGTTCTTCCGTTTCTGATGACACCCTCACCGAAGCGGTGAGAGATGCCGGCTACAGTGTCCGAAAAATCAAATAAGTCTTTCTAAGGAGATATAAATGAGCAAAAAACGCAGAGATAACGACACCTCACCGCAAGCCTCGCCCAAACCCTACCGTCGTAGATTTGGCGATCGTTCCGATGGGCGCCGTCTGCGTACACTTCCGCCCATCTCAATGATGATGCCCTATATTTTGAAAACTCGAAATGCCTCGGCGGCTTATTATGAAGATAGCGTGGAAATATCTAAAATGGAAGAATACATCACCCAAAAAAGAGCTGAGGGTTTAAACAACTTTGGAGCAATGCATGTTTTCATCGCCTCTTATGTCAGAGCAACCTCCCAAAGACCTGCAATAAACAGATTTGTAAACGGACGCAAAGTGTTTTCGCGCCACAACATCGAGATAAACTTGACCATAAAAAAAGAAATGAAGCTTGCCGCCCCCGACACCGTTGTCAAAGCCGTCTTTTCCCCATATTCAACAGCCGAAGATGTCTATCAAATTTTAGATGAGACGATTTCAAAGGAAAAGGAAAGCATGTCTCTGGATTCCGGGTTTGACCGCACCGCAAAGTTCATCAGTAGAATACCGGGATTTTTGTTGCGCTTTACAGTCTGGTTGCTCGAAGTATTTGATTTTTATGGGTTAATTCCCAAGTCCCTGTTGGATGTAAGCCCGTTTCATGGCTCCGCATTTTTCACTTCCATGGGCTCTCTGGGTATCCCGCCGGTATATCACCACCTCTATGACTTTGGCAATGTGCCGCTGTTCCTGTCCTTTGGGGCAAAACGCACGACAACGGAAACTTCAGCTGATGGAAGTGTCGCATCGCGCAGATATATAGACTATAGGATTGTGCTCGATGAGCGCATCTGCGATGGTTTTTACTATGCCTCTGCGTTGAAACTTGCTAAAAGATATCTGAGAAACCCCTATTTGCTGTCAACGCCTCCTGCAACAGTTGTCGAAGACATCGGTTAAGATTTCCTCTGTTGTCCCCGGTTGTCAATCATAGCCAAATAAAATCGTATTCCCATAAGGCCTTTTCCGCTTAAAGCCCCTTGGCTTTTACAGAAACGGCCTTATTGCATGCCTGTTTTCATTTTTTGTATAATAAACATAAGTTGCTTTTCTTCCGGATTTACCTTGTTTTATACATATATGATGTGACTTCTGTTCATCTCTTTCTGTTTTTGTCTCAAAGAACGAAAATCACATCTCTTATACCTTGAGTTTTGTATGGTCTTTTACAAGATTATACTATCGATACGGATTTTTGACGCTGTTTGTTTGTTTTTTTATACTTTTTATGACACTATTGTCTCTATATTATCATATTTTATGTTATTTCTAACCTTTATTGCCTAGATTGTCTATATTACCCATAATAAGAGGATTAAAATGTGATATTTTGTCTCTATTCGAGAGTTTATTGGCTTGACAAATATATCGCTCTGGCTTAAAATTTCATCGTAGAGCAATTGTGTTCACAAGCTAAAGCATTTATCTTGCGCATACCGATTGCCCTGCATTCAAATGTGTTTTCTGACAACACAATACAACATTACCAGAAATTGCCAACAATACCCATCATTGACAACCGCCGATGATGTAGTACTTATGAAGCAGCGCGGTCCTTCTTTCAATCGAAAGCCGGTAAGGTCCGCGCCGTATAGTTTTATTCCGAGTATTTCCGGAGAGAAAGGTATGCCGAGGTTAAAGCCCTTGGCAGTGGTGAAGATTTGGAAGCAAAAAAGTTGCCGCGCCATATAGCGGCGCGATTTGCAGAGCGAGGAGTAAATCCCGCCCGTATAATCCGATATGCCAAATCCGACATGGACCTTGAGCTGAATTCTGTCGATCAAATTTTTGCCTTCGATGAAGAACATCTCTACATAATGACCGGTACGGAACGTGTCGAAACTGTGGCGAAAAGTAAAAAGCTCGAATCCGTATTTGATGTCACGGATTTTTCTGAAACACCATCGGATACTCTTGGCATTCTCAGTGTCGACCAGATGATTGCCCTGGGAAGGCTTATCTCCACAAATGAAGATGTTTTTAAAGAGCTTGGTGTCTTTTCCCTTGGAAAATCCACCTCCTTTGAGATTTTCGCCAAGCATTTCAATAAATCTGCCGGACACGAAGAGGACGACGACCCCATTGGCGAAGAACCGGAGTTGTTTTGCCCCAAGTGCGGCACCAGATATCCAAATGCCTCAAGAAAAGTATGCCCAAAGTGTTTGAACCGCTCTTCACTCACCTTGAGGCTGCTTTCGCTGTTTAAAAAATACACACCCCAAGTGCTGATCATGTTGATATTCATGTTCCTGTCCACAGGGTTTGCCATCGTCTCCCCATACTTTTCCACTGCATTGATATATGACAAAGTCTTAGTAAATAAGGAACTGTATGCTTCAGGGGAGGCCAACACTTTCCTTTTGGGGATTGATCTCTTTGGCGAGATAGGCTTGGTTGTTATTGGGCTGATTGTTGTTCGACTGCTCTCTGTCTTGCTTGGCATACTCCGGGCAAGATATGTGGCGGGCACAGTGCCCAAAGTCATATACGATATGAAGCTGATGATTTTCTCAGCCATGCAGAGGCTCTCCGTGGGCTTTTACACAAGCAAACAGACAGGCTCCCTCATGACACGCGTCAACGACGACGCCAACAATGTGTACAGTTTCTTCATACACGGCATCCCATATCTGATTTCAAGTATATTTACCTTTACCGGTGTCCTCATAAGCATGCTCCTGATAAGCTGGAAATTGACGCTGATTGTTTTGATCAGCATTCCCATAATACTCACTGCATACGCTCTTATAACGCATTTCATGCACCGCATGTACCGTGCCAACTGGGTTCACCGCTCACGCATGCACTCCCTTTTATCGGATGCACTCTACGGACAGCGCGTGATAAAAGCCTTCACACAAGAGGAAGCCGAAAGCGAGCGTTTTTCTGCCTACAGCAGACGCGTGTACACGGCAAATACAAAGCTTGCCCTGACACAGACAACTGCTTATCCCCTTGTGGGACTTGTCATGCGCATAGCCCACTCCATCCTGCTCGCCGCAGGTGCAGTGCTTGTCATCAAAGGTGAGATGTCTGTCGGTATACTCATGACACTTTCCGCATATTTGAACATGCTCTTTGAACCACTCAACTTCTTCACCAACCTATCTAACTGGTGGTCGAGCTGTATAGACAGCGCACAGCGTATATTTGAAGTCATCGACACCAAATCCGATTTACCTGAACCCGAAAACCCTGTGCACCTGCCGGAAATCAAAGGTGATTTCGTTGCCGACGGCGTGATGTTTGAGTATGAGCCCGGGCGGCCAGTGGTGCGCAACCTCACACTGTCAGTCAAATCCGGCCAGATGCTCGGTATTGTCGGAAAAACAGGTGCGGGAAAATCCACCTTGGTCAACTTGCTTGCACGGCTTTATGATGTAAATGAGGGTTCCATTACCCTCGACGGCGTTGACATAAAAGACATATTTACAGGTGATTTGCGTAAAAATATCGGTATAGTTTCTCAAGACATCTATCTCTTCATCGGCTCCATTGCAGACAATATCCGCTACGCACGTCCCGATGCCAGCTTTGATGAGGTTGTTCACGCCGCCCAGGCAGCCTGCGCCCATGACTTCATCATCAAGTTGCCCGACGGTTATGAGACGAGAGTCGGAGCCGGCGGACAGGGACTTTCCGGCGGCGAAAGACAGAGATTGTCCATTGCCCGTGCCATTATCCAAAATCCGTCTATTCTCATCTTAGACGAAGCAACTGCCGCCATGGACACCGAAACAGAGCGCAGAATACAAGAATCGCTGGCAGATTTGCAGAGAGGCCGCACGACAATTGCCATAGCCCACAGGCTTTCAACCCTCCGCGATGCGGATTTGCTTGCTGTCATCGACAAAGGACGTGTCGCTGAATTCGGAACCCATGAGGAGCTTATGGATATCGAAGATGGCATTTACAAAAGGCTTTATGATTTGCAAATGGAGGCGCTGAAATTCATCGCAGGATGATAAAACACACCACATATGCAGTGCCCAATTTTAGTTGTGATTGATTATCTGGAGGAACAACAATGGAAAATAAAATCTCCCTGGAAACGCTGGCGGATATAAAATATCTGGAACCTTCCAAAGCACGCTTTTTTATTGAGTATGACAACTTTTTAGCTCTTGAGTATGAAGGTGAGACCTATCACAATCTAAAGCTACACAGAGCTCTCCCTTTCAAGCTACCCGATGACTATGTCTCCATCCAAGACATGGAGTCAAAAGAGCTGTTTTTAATCCGTTCACTTTATGAATTTTCTGACGAACAGGCCCTTCTTTTGAGTCGTCAGCTTCAAAAAAGGTATTTTTGCCCCAAAATACACGGAATACCGTCCATAAAATCCAAGCTTGGCTTCCTGTATTTCGAGGTCGAGACAGATGCCGGACACAAATCTTTTGCCTTGCGCGACCCCTCTCACAATATACGGCGTATTGACGACGGTGCGCGGATCATCATCATTGATGTTGACGGCAATAGATATGAAATAAGCGATGTGTCAAAAATCGGACGCAAAGATTTTCGACGCATTGAGCCATATTTGCTGTAATATTAGCTATCCATCCCCCAAGGAGGACACAAAATGCGACTGCGCTTTGACCCGCCTGAAAACCTAGCGGGCGAACTGGCTGACGCTGTTTACATAATACCGTCAGATATGAACTTTGAGGGCAAGGCCAGCGACACCTATGTCGCTGTAACAGAGACTGAAATCAAAACCTATATTGATGGAGAACTTGCCCAGAGTGTTGATGTCAACAGAATCAAAGATCCATCAATTCGTCTCGGTGTCGGTTGTGCTGAGCTCTTTGCTGAGCTAGAAGGTGCGGAGGGCGAGGAGGACACACCTGTGCTGATTGCTTATTTCAGCAGGCGTCACTCCGAGCGTTTCGCCGAGCTCGCCCGTGCACTGAAAATTCACGCCGAACACGATGTGTGGCTCGAATCCACCGATGACGATGAAAAGATTTGCTTTAAATGCGGTCGTGTACTCATACACGGCACCTCCGTGTGCCCCTTTTGCACCAAGAAAACCTCTGTTTTCGGGCGTTTCCTAACCCTTCTAAAACCTTATTTGCCCACAATGATTCTTGTTATCTCCATATACATCATAACAAGCGGCATCAGCATCGCTATACCCATTATCAACAGAAAACTTGTAGACGACTATCTGGCACCGCAAAGCGGGCCCATATCCTCTGCCTTGTTCTTGGTTGCCCTCATCTTTATCTGCCATATTTCCAGCACTCTCCTTGCGATATATGCCAACAGAAAAAGCGTCAGAGTCGGAAATATGTTTTCAGATGATTTGCGTACAATGTCCTATTCCAAGATCCAAGCCATGAGCGTAAGCTCCATCTCCAAGCGCACACCCGGTGACTTGATGCGTCGCATAACAACCGACACGGCCAACGTTCAGGCCTTTATCACCGGCACAAGCCAAACTGTTTTGCTTCAACTGACCACGCTTATAGTGGTGACCATAATCATGGCCTTTGTAAATTGGCGCTTGACTCTGTGGGCTTATCTGCCTGTTCCCCTTGTTGCATTTACAATCAGTCGCTATCGGCGAATTATCAGACTGCGCTTTGAAAGCCAATGGCGCTGGGGCACTCGTGCAAACTCCATTTTGTATGACATCATTCGGGGAATCCGCGTGGTCAAAAGCTTCGGCACCGAAAAACTCGAGGTTGAAAAATATCAAAAAGTGTCCAAAAAGCTTTCCGACGTCTCTGTCGAGAACGAAAAGCTTTGGGCGACCCTAAGCCCTATGCTTGGTTTTATTATAGGGTGTGGGGAGTTCATCATACTGTATTTCGGCGGAGCAGCCGTGCTCGGTGCCCAGATGACCGTCGGTGAACTCATACAGTTTATCGCCTTCCTTGGATATATCTACTCCCCTCTCAGCACACTCACCTTGCTGCCACAGCAGCTGACCAGTTTTTTCACCTCTTCATCGAAACTGTTTGAAGTTTTTGACGAAGAGCAGGATGTCGAGGACAAGGAAGAAGCTGAAGCCATCACCGTCAAGGGCCACATCGAACTGGAGGATGTTTTTTTCGGTTACAACACATATGAGCCCGTCATCAAAGGCATCAGCTTTGACATAAAACCCGGTGAGATGGTCGGAATCGTCGGCCCCTCGGGTGTCGGCAAATCCACATTGATAAACCTCATCATGAGATTTTATGATGTGACGGGCGGCCGCATACTCATAGACGGCCACGATGTGCGCGATATCCCGCAACAGACGCTCCGAGAAAATATCGGCGTTGTGTTCCAGGAGACCTTCTTGTTTGCCGGCACAATCTATGAAAACATCGCATATGCCAAGCCCGGCGCTCTTCCGGAAGAAGTTTTTGCCGCCACCAAGATTGCAAACGCCCATGAATTCATAATCGAACAACCGGATGGCTACAACACCAAAATCGGAGAAAGCGGATTTACGCTCTCCGGAGGTGAGCGTCAGCGAATCGCCATTGCCCGTGCTGTGTTGCGCAACCCCGCCATA
>CAYTOF010000078.1:0-8882 GCA_964439435.1 uncultured Oscillospiraceae bacterium | reverse complement strand
ATTTTTCTGCGCCATGCAAAGCTATCTATTTTTTCAAAGGCAGGATTTCCACAATATCACAAAAGTCGCATTCAAGAGCGCGACATATCTTGACAAGAACCTCCATGGAAACATATTCGTTGCCGGAAAGTTTTGTCAGTGTATTTGGGCTAATACCTGTGGCAAGCCGCAAGTCAGATTTTTTCATGTTTTTATCAATAAGCAGCTTAAATAATTTGTTGTAACTTATATTCACAGAGAACACCTCACCTCATAAAGAGTCAACCGACAATCACTTGTTGAAATTGTATCACATACCAATCAAAAATGAAATAATAAAATATAGAAACTTGCGATATTTTCCCTCTAAATTGGTAGTGCTGTCTGTGATTGTATAAAATGCGCCACAAAAAGCGGCTGCACCCTCATAACCTGCAACGACCCCACCCCCGCCCTCTCCCTCCTACCCCAAATGGGCCTGCACGCATAACATTTCACTTTACATAAAGCTTTGCACTCTGTAAGGTGTTTGTCTTTACAGAGTGCAAAGCTTTGTTTTTATTTCCTCCATCGTGAGAGCAGCGCTCGTAAATTCCCTCCGCCGTGGAGGGTAACGCTCGTAAATTCCCCTCCTTCGGAGGGGTGCCGCAGGCGGGGTGGTTTCACCGGGCTCCACAGAATTTAAGTATATAGGTGTTATTACATAGATAGCCTTTGACCTTTTGTTTTATATTTTTGGCGCTGTATTAAATTCCATTCTAAAACAAAAAAAGAGCCATGTCGATGCTATGCTCAACTCAGAAAGCAAGTGTAAAGGGGAAGAACCACCCCGTCACGTCGCATGCGCGCCGCGCGCGACCGCAGGGCGCTACTCTCACGAAGGAGAGGGGAATTAAAGGCTTTAAACTGATAATTTATCAAATGTAAGGAGATTAAACTAAACGATAAAAAATTCCCCTCCACCGGAGGGGTGCCGCAGGCGGGGTGGTTTCTCCGGGCTCCACAGAATTTAAGTATATAGGTGTTATTACATAGATAGCCTTTGACCTTTTGTTTTATATTTTTGGCGCTGTATTAAATTCCATTCTAAAACAAAAAAAGAGCCATGTCGATGCTATGCTCAACTCAGAAAGCAAGTGTAAAGGGGAAGAACCACCCCGTCACGTCGCATGCGCGCCGCGCCACCCCTCCGAAGGAGGGGAATAAGGGCCTTGCGCCACTCTATGTAGAAGGTGTATAAGGGCCTTTAGACTGATATTTCGCTTTTAGTCTTTTGCCGTTATTTTTTCTTTTGCGGGGTGGGGTTTTCCAAGAGATACTTTTTTCCGTCTTTTATAAAGCTTGCGACAATCAGGATGGCTATGATGCCGATGGGAAAAGCTGCGATGATGGACACGCTTTGGAGGTGGTTGAGCGAGTTTTCCGAAAAGATCAGCGCGATGGGAAACACGATGAAGACAATGGCCCACAAAAGCCTGATCTTTTTGTCCGGCTCCTCGCTGACCTTCAGCTTTTTATAGGAATAAGACGACACCACCATGGTCAGGGCGTCAAAGGTTGTGGCATAAAAGGCGATCATCGTGAGGGCGAGGAGAATAAGCCCCACATTTGCAAGGGGCAGCTTGTCAAAAATCGAGAGTATGACCTCCGAGGGAGTCGCTCCTGCCGAGAGCGCACCGCCCACATCCAGATGGCCCTTTACCTGCTGGGCAAGGCCGAAGTTGCCAAAGACGATAAAGGAGGTAAATGTGCCCGCAATCCCCCAGAGATACCCCCCGAGGATTGTATTGCGGATTGTGCGGCCGGCGGAGATGACGCCGATGAAAAAGGGCGTCGCCACACACCAAGCCATCCAATAGGCCCAGTAAAACACCGTCCAGTTTTGCGCAAAGCCCGTGATGCCGTCCCCTGAGGTGCGCAGGGGGTCAAGCCAGGTGGACATGCCAAAAAAGTTTTGCACCAGATTGCCAACGCCCGAAATGCCCGTCTCTATGATGTATATGAACTGCCCGCCCCCCACGAGGAAATAGACCAGGAGGGCAAAAAAGAGATATGTGCAGATGTTTGCAAGCTTTGAGATGCCCTTTATGCCAAACCACACCGCCAGGGTGTAGACAAAGGCGATGAGCCCGAGGATGATGATGGTGAGCCCAACACCCGCATGAACGCCGAATACTTGGCTGATGGCGGCGGCCAGCAGCGGCGTGGCCATGGAAAACGTCGTCGCCGTGCCTGCCAGCAGGGCAAAGACAGCCACCAGGTCGATGACCTCCCCCAGAGCTCCGTCCACCCACTTGCCCAAGATGGGCCTGCAGGCCTCGGAAAACTTTTGCCGATTGCGCCCCTTCACATGGAGCATAAAGCCAAAGGAAGCCGCCAAGATGATGTAAAAGCCCCAGGGAATCGGCCCCCAGTGAAAGAGCGGGTAGGTGGACGCCCACTCCTGCACGCCTTTTGCTATAATATGGGGCTCCTGCGTGTAATAGGCCCACTCGATGAGGGACCAGTAGAGGATGTCCGCCGCCATGGTGGAGGTGAAGATCATCGTCCCCCAGGAAAAGCTTGAAAACCTCGGTTTTGCATCTTTGCCGAGCCTGATGGCGCCGTATTTTGAAAAGGCGATGTACATGGAGCAGAGGAAGATCCCAAGCCCCAGCACGATGTAGTATGAGCCGAGCTTGTTTCCGAGGAAATCCCGCAGGACACCCAGCCCTCTTGCCGAAATGTCCGGAAAAATCATGAAGAATGCCGCCAGCGCCGTGATGCCGATGATGGGGATAAGCGTTATCCTCCAGTTCAACCTCGATGCCAGACTCTGTGTTTTTTTGCTTTCCATCTCTTTTGCCCGCTTCCTGTTTTCTATTTTTTGGATATGATCTCGCCGCTTTTTGAAATGTAGATATAGGGCTCCGACCCGCGCCAAAACTCAAAGCCGATTATCTCCCCATTTGGTTTAAAGGGGGTGATGCGCCCTATCTCCCCTTCGCCGCAGCCAAAGCCAGATGCGATGCTTTCCAGTACCTTTGAGCCGCTGCGTACCATGTAGCTCTCATCAAATGCCCGCAGCTCCTCCAGCGTGTCAAACTCCGTGATGATGCCCTCACCGTATTTTTTGACATACAGCGAAAGCCGGTCTGTGTGTTTCAAATATATGTGCTCCCAGAGAAGAGGCACCGTGGCGCTCTCCTCATATATGCCCTCTAAAATTTGGACAAACCTCTCCGAGAACTCCTGCGTGAAAAACACATGGCCGAGCATGATCCAGGCGTTTTCCCCGCCGATGGTCACGCCCTCTATCCTGCCGTCAAAATTTGCGCTGATGCACCACTCCTCCGTCGGCCCATCTGCATAAACCGCACTGTAAAACCCGCGGTCTTCCCTCGCGTTGAACACATTTTGGGTGAAGTAGTTGTCCGCCGAGCAGATATAGGTGTTGCCAAGCTTTTTTCGGGCATAGTAAAGGGTGCTGTGGTTGTTTCTCACGGCGTATTCGGGGTTGAAGATGAGCTTTACGCCATAGACCCCTTCGAGATATGAAAACATCTCCGCCTTGTATCCCACCACCACCGCTATGTCTGAAATGCCGGCCTCCAAAAGCTGGCGGATCTGCCGCTCGATCAAAATCTCCCCTCGGACACGCACCAGTGCCTTTGGCCGCTCATAGGAAAGGGGGGCAAATCTCGAGGAAAGCCCCGCTGCCATGATGATCGCATTTTCCACTTTGATTTTGCTCATAGCTTGCCCCTGTATTCCATCGCTATGCCGTGATATTCCTTGGCATAGCGGTATTGCCGCAGGGAATACTCCCCAAACTCCACGCCGCAAAAGCGCTTGTATTCACACCAGTTGCTCCAGAGCAGTCCGCAGGCGGAGATATAGCAGTAGATTTTCAGGCGGATGTCAGCCTCGCACTTGCCCTCAAAATAAAAGTCGATGAGCTCCTCCACCTTGTCCCGCTCATACATGGCGTAGATGGCAAACATGGCGATGTCCGTGTGGGGGTCTGCCATGGCGGCGTATTCCCAGTCTATGAGATAGATTTCGTCCTTTGTGAACAGAAAATTGTCCGGCACGGCGTCTATATGGGTCAGGCTGTGGGTGCGCGGCAGCGCATTTATGATGTCTTTCAGGGCCCCCACCTTTGCTTTTGTCTCGGCGTGGTCCCTGAAAATCGAGCTATGCCCCTCCCACAGGCTCTCATAAAAGGCCATGCGCTCAAAGATGTCAAACTCATGGGAGACTGTGATGCGCATTTCGTGAAATTTTCGCAGGGTTTCCATGCAGGCCTTCACATTTGCTCTGTTATTTGGGTCACACACGGAGGCATCTTGCAGATATTTTGTGATTTTGATGCCGCTTTCCGGGGATATATACACGATCTCGTCGGTGATACCGAGGTTTTTTATCACCTCATACACGGCGTATTCCCCGCGCCTGTCTATGAGATTGTCCGTGCCCTCTCCGGGAATGCGGCAGATGTATTTTTCGCCCTCTGCGCTGAAAACAAAGGAGCGGTTTGTCATGCCCTTTTTCAAAATCGCTATGTCCTCTATGTCCTTTTCCTGCACGTTCAGCTGTGCGGCTATCACTCGGAGAACCCTTGAGTCGAGGCTTTTGGAGTTTTTATCTATCTCCCGCAGCTGTTCGTAGCTGTCTATCTCCCTCGCGGCACTTGCCTTGCAGACCTTGGCATAAACAGGGGCCTCCTTTGTGAAAAGGGCCTCTTCCCAAAAGGCATCGGCATAGGTCGATTTTGCGGCAAGCTCCTTTAAGCGCCTCGCAAGCTGTGGACCGCGCTTTTCATCTAAAAAAGCGATACCTATCATCTTGTTGCCCTTTGCCCCGGCGCCGACGGGAACCAGCTCGCGGCGGCGGTTGACCCTCACGGTGCTATTTGGGGAGAGCTCGTCCACCACCATATACCAGGTGTAGAGCTCGCTTTTTTTGAAGGGGTTGGTGGCAATCCAAATATCTGCGGGCATGATGTATGTGTTTTTTATCCTGTCTGCCACAAGGAGCAGGGAGTGGAGGTTGTTTTTTGTGGCATATTCGGGGTTGTAGACGAGGTTGACGCCGTATTTGTCGCAGAGGTATTCAAATTTTTCCTTTAAAAAACCGACGACGATGTCGATTTTTTCAATGCCTGCATCCAGGAGCTGCACAATGAGCCGCTCTATAAGGGCCTCTCCCGAAATCTCCAAAAAGGCCTTTGGCACCTTGTTGTTTATCGGAATCATGCGCAGCCCCACCCCCGCGGCGAGGATGATCGCATTTTGGGGTTTGCCCCTCTTTGCAACCTCTTTTGCCATCTCTGTAAGCATCTCTGCATCCAGATAGCCCTCCTGGCGTAGCTTTTTGAGGGCGGCGTTCACAACCCCCACAGAAAAGCCCGTGGCGGCGGCGAGCTCGCGCTGGTTTGTGTAGCCATTGTATAGGATTTCGTTCAGCACATCGGCTTCGAATATGTTCATGTACGCACCTTTTTGTTGTTTTGTGAACATCATAGCACAAAGCCGCGCCTATTACAAGGGGAGAATATGTCCCTTTTTGTAAAAGGCGCGGTCATTTTTGAAGCTGTTCTATCTTTGGCTCTCCTCCAGGCTGGAGATCTTTGTCAGCACGGGTTGCAGAGAGCGCGCAAGCAGTGATGCCAGGGTGTAGCTCAGCAGGTCATTTGGCAAAAACACAAGGAAATAGGAGACAAACAGCGTGCCGGCAGCGACGCTCTTTTCCAGATAGCATACAAACAGGACGACGAGATAGGCCATGCCCAGGATGTGGACACACAGGAGCATGACCAGGCTGGAAAGCGCATATGCCCAGGCACCCTTGTTTTTAAAGCGCGAAAAGACATGACCCCCGACAAAAACCGCCAGGGCAAAGCCCAGGAGATAGCCAAAGGTCGGCTGCAGCACATAGCCAATGCCCCCTCCGTGGGTGAAAACGGGCACTCCCGCAAGCCCGACGGCGATGTAGCAAAGCATAGCGGCGGAGGCCAGCTTCGGCCCGAGCAACATCGCCGCCATGGCGACAAAAAGCGTCTGAAAGGTGATGGGCACTATCCCGATGGGGATTCTTATAAATGCCCCCGCGGCGATCAGAGCGGCAAAGAGCGCCGCCATGATGAGCTCTCGCACAGTGATTTTTTTGTTTTTCATCGGCAACTCCTTTATATGAGAGGTGCTTCAAATTTGCTTGCTTTTATATAAATTATATAAAAATTTGCGGCTATAGTCAATCAAATTAATGACAATGTCAAAGAGCGCTGTGAAATCTTTTATCATCCGCCGCAAAAGCGCCTCAAAGCTCTTTTTTTGCACCGCCCTTGGTTTGCAATAAGGAGCCTTATATGGTATACTAAGTCCTATCAGTTGGCATCAAATGAAGAGTGTAGAAAAATTGTAATTTTACTGATATTTTTTGACTGATAAATTCGAAAAAGATAGAAAGCGAGTTTTTTTAATGTATACCATTAACGCAGAAACAAGAGATTTGAAGACAAATCCGAGGATGCTCCGCCGCAACGGCATCATCCCGGGCAATATCTACGGCAAAAGCCTGTCCGGCTCCGTTCATCTGCAGATTCCGCTGCGGGATGTCACCGCCCTGTCAAAGACCCTCTCGATGGGCCACTCCCTGTCTGTCAATGTAGACGGCGAGACCCACATGTGTCTTTTGCGCGAAATCAGCTACACACCGGGCACCGCAAACATTGAGCATATCAGCTTTCAAGCCCTCGTGGCAGGTGAGGCTGTGACCAACCAAGCACAGATCGTGCTTTTGAACCGCGAACTGGTGGACGGCATTGTGCTATCGCAGCTCTCCGAGCTTTCATACAAGGCTCTGCCCAAAGACCTCATCGGCAACATCGAAATTGACCTCACAGGCTACAATGTGGGCGATCAAGTGAGTGTTGAAGATCTCCCCGAAGCCAAAAACGAGGCGCTGGAAATCCTCACACCCATGGATGCCCTTGTGTTTGTCGTCGCCGAGGCGAAGATACTCGAGCTTGACGAAGACGTAGCCGATGAAGATGCAGATGATGTCGACGTCGACGAAGTTGATGGCGAAGACGAAGAAGGCGAAGACGAAGCCTGAGTCAGATGACCACAGCACGCCACAAATTTTCATCGGAACATGTGCTTTTCTTGCATGGAAAGAAAAGCCTGCCATACAACCGCGCAATTGCGCAAAAAGCCTGCAGCGCAATAATTGCCGTGGCAGGCTTTTTTCTTTGAAAATACAATACATATAAAGGAAGTCGCATATGAGAGACAAAGACGTAAGATACGAACTCTATCTGGTTAGACACGGACAAACTCTGTCCAATATCGGCAAGCACCCCGACAGTGACTCCCTCTTTGACCGTTGCAACTCCCCCCTGTCGGAATACGGCGAAAAAGAGGCGGTGTTGGTGGGCGAGCGCTTTGCCAACCTGCGCTTTGACCATGTTTTTGTCAGCCCTTGGACACGCACCCTGACCACCGCGCAGGAGATCATCACACGCCAACCCCGCAATTGGGCGGGATATGCCGAGCTTTTGCCAAATCTAATAGAGATCTCCTGCCCCACCTTTTCCCATCCCTATAGCATGGCGGAGGTGCGCGCCACTGCGGGTGTGAGCTACCCCGTCTTTTTGGCCCCGGGCATAAAAGAAGAGATAAACCTCTGCCCGCCCACAGGAGATAACAGCGAAGAAGAGGAGTTTTTGCGCGCCAAGAGCGTGATCGACCACTTTGACAGTCGCTTTGAAAACGGAGAGAAAATCCTCGCCGTGAGCCATGCGGGGGCGATCTCCCTGATTGCGGAACACCTGCTGCAGATGCCCCGCCCGCGCCTGAAGATAAACTTTCACAACACAAGCGTGACAAAGTTTGTCTTTCACACGGAAGAAAGCCAAAAACCCCTGCGCCTTGCCTACCTTAACGACTGTTCCCATCTCTATGCGGACTTCCGCGAGAGATTTGAATAGATTTATTCACGCTATAATGGAAGTATCGCAGTGGCCGACAAGAGATAAAGATATGTTTTGAAAACCCATCCCGGGGCAAACACCGGGGTGGGTTGCTCTTTATTCTCCTACTTTTTGTGGAGGGGATCGTGCCCTTAATTCCCCTCCCTTTTGTGAGGGAATCGTGCTGCGCACGCCGCCGAAGGCGGGGTGGTGCTACCCGGTTCCTGCCGGAATATTTGTTGAGCATAATATCGAAAGAGACGCCCTTAATTCCCCTCCCTCGGAGGGGTGGCGCGCTTGTCGCGACGGGGTGGTGCTACCCAGTTCCTGCCGGCATATGTGTTGAGCATAATATCGAAAGAGACGCCCTTATTCTTTTATAACAAAAATTATTACATCATCAAAAATATAATAAAAGGTCAAAACACAGCAATATAATATAGCCTAAATCCTTATATTTTATGGAACCCGGTGAAACCACCCCGTCACGTCGCATGCACGCCGCGCGCTTGTCGCGACGGGGTGGTTCTTCCCAGTTCCTGCCGGCATATGTGTTGAGGGTAGTACCGGGAGCGACGCCCTTTATCTTTTTACAATGGCTTTTAATTTCATAGAGTCTCAAAATATAAAACAAAGGTCAAAGGAAATCTTTGTAGAAATAGTCTAAATCCTTATATTTTGTGGAATCCGGTAGAACCACCCCGTCACTTTCGACACAAAGGGCGTGTCGAAAGTGCCACCCCTCCGAAGGAGGGGAATTTTAAAGCACTAAACGATATAATCCACCCCACAGTGTCCTTAATTCCCCTCCCTCGTGGAGGGGTGCCGAAGGCGGGGTGGTTCTTCCCGGTTCCTGCCGGCATCTTTGTTGAGCATAATATCGGGAGGGGCGCCCTTATTCTTTTATAATGAAAATTATTACATCATCAAAAATATAATAAAAGGTCAA
>CAYTOF010000077.1:0-9089 GCA_964439435.1 uncultured Oscillospiraceae bacterium | reverse complement strand
ATGAAAGTATGTACATTTTCTCCGAAGCGATCGATGATGTAATTCATCAGTCTATACAAAAAGGGTGAGAAGCTTCCTGCGAAGCCTCCACCCTTAAGCTACAAAAACTTGAAAACATCCATCCGCATTAAGGCAGACATCTGTCCAACCGGATATTATGTATTTTATTATATTAAATAACTATAGCATGCATAACGCTTTTTGTCAATGGGTAAAATTACAATAATTTGCGGCCTAAAAAGAGATTTTATAAAAAGGCTTGCGTAATGTCAATAAATATGATACAATGCTAAAATATAAAGAATTGAATATATTTATCGTGTTGGGCATTATGCTTTCAAGGTTATGGTTTTCCTGGGGTGAGGAAAACTCTTGAAACATAGTGCCTTTTTTATATCAAACTTTCCGGTAAGAGGAATGTTTTATGCTTGGGAGATGTATGTAAATGAAGGAGCAGAGAAAAGGAACATTTGCAAAATTGATTATGGTGACACAGCTTAGTGTATCGCTGATTGCACCTGTCCTTTTGTGTGTGTTTCTATCTGTTTGGATACAAAAACGTTTTCAGACCGGTTATTGGGTAATTGTAATCGGCATACTATTAGGGATTGCGTCCATGATCAACACTTTTTACAGGTTTTATAAAGATCAAACAGATGAGAACAATAAAAAACCATTGGGATTTAATCGTCATGAGTGAGAGGGTATATATATGAAATTCAGCAGCGATGTAAAAAAACATATTTTATTCGTCAGTGGGATCAGCTCCATACTAACAGCAGTCATGCTTGGGATTTTTACTCTGGCAGGACAGTTTTCTCTATCTGTTTTATGGGGAGCGCTCAGCGGATTGTTCTTGGTATGCCTTAACTTTGTTCTGCTGGCGGTCACATTAAATAAAGCAACCGATTCAGATTCTCGCGGCAAAGCGGTTGCCGGTATTTCATATACATCACGTATGCTATTGCTTCTGATTGGTGGTATTGTTGCAATCGTATATTTTAAGGTAAATCCTATTGCAATGATTATCCCCTATATTTTCCCGCGCATATCCATCGCCGTTATTCAAATGTTGGATGCCCGCTGTAGGCCGGATCAAGGGGGCGATGACGATGGACGTTAATATTACCGGCGCGAGAATTTATTTCACCATACCGGTTTTAGGCGGTATTCCCATCACCGCAACGCTTATCAATGCATGGTTGGTGATGGCGTTGGTTACGGGTTTTTGTATATGGCTTACACATGGAATGCAGATTTATGCGAACACAAAGCGGCAGCACATTGCAGAGTGGATTGTGGGAACAGTAACAAACTGGGTGAGGGACAATATGGGACAGCGATATGCCCAAACCTCTTTTGCGGCCTTTATCGCAGCGCTTTTTGCCATGTCAGCCCTTTCCAGTTTGCTCAGTCTTTTTGGTCTATACCCACCCACGGCGGATTTGTCCACTACCGCAGGTTGGTCAGTCATGGTGTTTGTGATGATCACCTATACAAAAATCCGTACAAATAAAATATCCGGCTATTTAAAAGGGTTAACGGAGCCTGTACCGCTGCTCACACCCCTCAACATTATCAGCGAGCTTTCAACGCCGCTTTCCATGGCCTTCCGTCACTTTGGCAACATCGCTTCGGGGCAGGTTGTGGGCGCACTAATCTATGCGGCGCTACTGGGGTTAAATCAGGTTATCTTTGGTTGGCTGCCCGGTGCTTTTGGAGAAGCGTTAAGCGTAATCCCTTTTGCACAGGTAGGGATTCCGGCTGTATTATCTTTATATTTTGATTTGTTTGCTGCTATTATGCAGGCTTTTATCTTTTGCATGCTAACAATGAATTACATTTCAGCGGCCGCTGAAACAGAATAATATTTTTAGGAGGATTTTATTATGTTGGAACAAGCAATTATTTATGGTGCATGTGCGATTGGAGCTGGAATTTCCATGATTGCGGGTATAGGCCCGGGTATTGGACAGGGATATGCGGTAGGTAAAGCATGCGAGGCAATTGGACGTCAACCCGAGGCAAAAAAGGATGTCACAAGCACGATGCTTTTAGGTTGTGCGCTTGCAGAATCTACCGGCATATACGGTCTTGTTATTGCGCTGCTGCTATTGTTTGTTGCACCGGGAATGTTTATTGGTAATTTGGGTTAAAAAAACTGGTTCTTGGAAAGGAGGCTGGCGTTTATGCTGGAAACCCTTGATTTCATATCTCTTGTGCCGTGGACCTTTGTTGCAATGATTGCCAATGTCTATATTTTATATAGATTGGTGCGCCGATTTTTGTTTAAACCCGTTGGGGAAATTTTAGAAAAACGCCAGCAGGCAGTCGATGCGATTTATGCAGAAGCAAACACAGTACAGGCAGACGCCCTGCAAATCAAAAGTCAATACGAACAAAAGCTGAGTAATGCAGACAGCGAAGCGAAGGCGGTTATCACCTCTGCCACAGAGGCCGCAAGGAAACAGGAAAGTGAAATAATTACTGATGCAAAAGCACGAGCCGAACATATTATTGAAAAAGCGGAAACCGATGCGACACAGCTTCATCGAAAATCAGCGGTTTCCTTAAAAAATGATATTTCCAAAATGGCAATTGATATTGCATGTAAGGTGACACAAAAAGAGATTAACGAGGCCGACCATCAGCGGTTAGTTGAGGATGCCATCAGGAAGTTTGAGGAGGGTGCAGTATGAGTTATGCACAGGCCATGCTTGAACTTGCCCAAGAACAAAAACTCGAAAAAGAAATATATAATGCGGCGTTAGTCCTGCGAACCTGCTTGCTTGCACAGCCGCGCTATAAGTTCGTCCTTTCCTCTCCCATCATAGCACACGAAGAAAAGCTTGCCCTTGTGCGTGAGCTTTTGCATGATGCACCTGACTTGCTACGAAATGTCGTTCTTTTACTTTGCGAGCAAAATAACGGCGTTCATCTGATGGAAGTACTGGAACAATATGTTGCGTATTATAGGGAACAAAACAGAATTTTAGAAGTAACCGCATGGTCGGCGGCAACCCTTTCCGGAGATATAAAAGCAAGGCTTGAAAGCGCCCTGCAAAAACGCTTCGGGCAGGAGGTTCTTTTGGAAACAAAGGTAGACAAAGCCTGTATCGGCGGTTTGAAACTGCAAATGAACGGGCGGCAGTACGATGGCAGTCTTGCCCGTCAATTGGATGAAATTAGTCGTATGTTACTGGATAACACACAGATTATGTATGAGATAAATTCAACTGAAGTAGGTGATAGATAGAATGCTTAATCCGGAAGAAATTACCCGTATTTTAAAAGCTCAGATTCAGCATTATGAAACAAAAATAAATATGGATGAAATTGGAACCGTTCTCACCGTAGGCGATGGTATTGCGCGGGTTTATGGATTGGATACCTGTGTATCCAACGAGCTATTATTGTTTCCAAAAGGGAATTACGGCATAGCCATGAATCTTGACAAAGGCTCTGTGGCAGTAGTTTTGCTTGGCGGTGATGAACTTATAAACGAGGGGGATATTGTAAAGCGCACGGGCAAGGTAGTTTCTGTTCCAGTAGGCAAGTCTCTGCTGGGGCGAGTTGTAGATGCCATGGGTGCGCCTATTGATGGAAAAGGAGAGATTCAGGCCGAAGGTCATCTCCCAATCGAACGACCGGCGATAGGAATTATGGAACGCAAAAGTGTTTCCGTGCCACTGCAAACAGGAATTAAAGCAATCGACAGTATGATCCCTATAGGGCGGGGACAGCGCGAATTGATTGTGGGTGATAGGAAGACGGGGAAAACCGCTATTGCTATTGATACGATTATCAACCAGCATGGGGAAGATGTGATTTGTATTTATGTTGCGATTGGCCAAAAGCAAAGTACTATTTCTCAAGTAGCGGAAAATCTAAAAAAAGCAGGTGCAATGGATTATACAATCATTGTGGCAGCAACTGCTTCAAATTCTGCACCATTGCAATACATTGCGCCATATACCGGATGCAGCATAGGCGAATATTTTATGCAGCAAGGCAAAGATGTTTTAATCGTTTATGATGATTTGTCAAAGCATGCGGTAGCGTATCGAACACTTTCCCTGCTTATCCGCCGACCTCCGGGGCGTGAGGCGTATCCCGGCGACACGTTCTACTTGCATAGCCGTCTTTTAGAACGTGCGGCATGCCTTTCTGAGGAAGCAGGCGGTGGCACGATGACGGCTTTACCAATTATCGAAACACAAGCAGGCGATGTTTCGGCTTATATTCCTACAAATGTTATTTCCATTACAGACGGACAGATATTCTTGAAAACAGATTTATTTAATCAGGGAATTTTGCCTGCTGTAGATCCCGGTGTTTCTGTAAGTCGGGTTGGCGGGAATGCCCAAATTAAAGCAATGCGAAAGGTCGCAGGAAAATTAAAACTTTTGTACAGCCAATATCGTGAGCTTGCTGCCTTTGCACAGTTTGGTAGCGACTTGGATAAGGATACACGCCACCGTTTGGCACAGGGAGAACGCATTGTGAAAGCACTCATTCAACCGGAATCGGCGCCTGTTGCAGTGGAAAAACAGGTGTGTCTGTTTTATGCCGTGGTAGGCGACTATTTATCAGATATTCAAGCAGAAGATATTAGTGAGTTTGAGGAGTTTTTTTATCAATATTTAAAAGACGAATGTCTGCCGCTGCTACAAAAGATAAAGCAAAGCGGCGCACTCGACTCGCATAGCGAAACAGTGCTTGTAAAATCGGTGAAACAAGCAGTTATATTATTTCTAGGGAATAAAGGATAAAGGGGTGGGGCGACGTTGGCAAGTTCAGCGGAAAATGAAATCAGAGTGCGCATGCAAAGTATACAAAGCACACATAAAATAACCAAAGCAATGGGTTTGGTTGCATCTTCAAAGATTGCAAAAGTTGTGGAGCGTGTCCACCGAAGCCGTCCATATTTTCAAATCATGTACGAGACTCTAAATGACATCACATCCTCGACTGTTGGCTTTCAAAGCCCATATTTAGTCGACCGGAACATACTATCCACCTGTGTGGTTGTGATTGGTGCAGACCGTGGTCTGGCAGGTGGATACAGCAATGCCCTGTTTAAGAAGGCACAAGATGTAATGCGAGATAAAAACTCCGTTATAGTCCCTATTGGCAAAAAGTGTATTGAGTATTATGAACGAAGAAATGTCAATATTATCAGTCGGGAATATGACACTGCGGCAGATATTACGGTGGGCCAATGTTTTGAAATTAGTAAAAAACTATGCAACTTTTTTCTTGAATGCGAGTTTGATGAAATTGTTTTGGTGTACACCAATTTTGTATCTATGCTAGAACAATCCCCTGCCCACATCAAGATACTTCCTTTATCGCACGCAAGCGCCAAAGAAACAAAACACACGGCGCAAGTATTACAATACGAGCCCAGTAGCGAAGCGGTATATGACGCAATTGTACCGGAATATGTAGCGGGATTGTTATATGGTGCATTATGCGAATCACTTGCGTCTGAGCAGGCAGCCCGGCGGACAGCCATGGATGCCGCAAGAAAAAATGCGGAAGATATGATTGAAGCCCTAAGTTTACAGTACAACCGAGTTCGTCAGGGTGCGATCACACAGGAAATTACGGAAATTGTTTCAGGAGCGGAGGAATGAAAATGACCGATAAAAAGAAAACAGGGCAGATCACACAAATTAACGGTCCGGTACTTGATGTACAGTTTTGTACCGGAGAGTTACCACCGCTGTTAAATGCGCTTTGTATTCAACATGAGGGAAAAGGGATCATTGTAGAAGTGCAACAGCAAATTGGCAACAATGAGGTGCGTTGCATTGCTATGAGTTCTACAGACGGACTTGCGCGCGGCATGGAAGTAATAGATACTGGCGCGCCGATTACAGTGCCTGTAGGTGAAGAAACCCTTGGGCGCATTTTTAACCTTTTGGGCGAACCGATCGACAATTTACCCGCACTTAATACCGCAAAAAGAAACTCCATCCATGCCTTGCCACCCTCCTATGAAGAACAGGAAATTGCAAATGAGCTTTTGGAAACAGGGATTAAGGTTATAGACCTGATTTGCCCCTATGCCAAAGGCGGTAAAATCGGACTGTTTGGCGGCGCAGGCGTCGGAAAAACTGTTTTGATTCTGGAATTGATTAGCAACATTGCCAAGGAGCATGGCGGAATTTCTGTGTTTGCAGGTGTTGGTGAGCGTTCCAGAGAAGGAAATGACCTATATCATGAAATGAAGGATAGCGGCGTTTTGTCAAAAACCGCACTGGTGTACGGACAAATGAACGAACCGCCCGGCGCGCGTATGCGGGTTCCACTTTCGGGACTTACGATGGCGGAGTATTTTAGGGATGAACAGCATCAGGACGTACTTTTGTTTATCGATAATATCTTCCGCTTTTCACAGGCGGGCAGTGAGGTTTCGGCTCTGCTTGGACGTATGCCCTCGGCCGTCGGCTACCAGCCCACCCTTTCTACGGAAATGGGTATTTTGCAGGAGCGGATTACCTCTACAAAAAACGGTTCTATTACCAGCATTCAAGCAGTATATGTTCCCGCAGATGATCTTACCGATCCGGCACCGGCTACTACTTTTACTCATTTAGATGCGACAACGGTTTTGAGCAGGGGGATTTCCTCCATCGGCATTTTCCCTGCGGTTGATCCCCTTGATTCAAGCAGCCGCCTGCTTACGCCGCAGTTGGTGGGCAAGCGGCATTATAGGATTGCCATGCGTGTGCAAAACACATTACAAAGATATAAAGAACTGCAGGATATTATTGCGATTATGGGGATGGATGAGCTCTCCGAAGAAGATAAGCTTGCGGTTATGCGAGCAAGGCGAATCCAGCGTTTTTTGTCACAGCCTTTTTCGGTGGCGGAACAGTTTACCGGTATGCAGGGGCGCTATGTGCCTCTTGCACAAACGCTGCGCGGTTTTGAAGAAATTCTGGACGGCAAGCACGACGGAATTCCGGAAAGTGCGTTTTTATTTACAGGAACGATTGACGAGGTTGTGGAAAAATCAGCAGAGTAAAGGAGTGGTTTTATGCTTTCCTATTCACTTCAAATTGTAACACCAGACGGGCTTTTATATGATGATGAAGCAATCATGTTGCGGGTGCGTACCATAGAGGGCAATGTTGGCATTCGTGCAAGACATGCTAACTTTGCAACGGCACTTGGTATGGGAGTTGCCTACATTGATATAGACAAAACAACGCGCCGGTACGCCGCGTGTATCGGTGGCCTGCTTGCCGTTGTGGAGGGGAAAGTCAGGCTGGTTGCAACCACTTTTGAATGGGCAGAGCAAATTGATATTGTGCGTGCGAAAGCGGCAAAAGAAAACGCGGAAGCCATCATCAATTCCGATTTGAGCAAGCGGGATAAAGCGGTAGCACAGACGCGGCTAAGACGGGCACAGATACGCATTAGCGCATTTGAACAATTAAAAGTTGAGTGAGAAAAAGCATCGGCACTGTCTTATCGCATAACGGAGGAATAAAATTGTGAACAAGGAGAACATTCGTCGATCTATTGAAGAAAAAAAACAAAATAAAAACCGAAAAGGTATGCTCTATTGCCTGTTTCTGATGATAGGTTTATTAATTATTGCATCAGTTACAGGTCTTTTTTTTCGTGCCATAGGGTTTCCCGAAACGAATATTGTCCTTGTATATCTGCTCGCCGTATTGTTGACAGCCCGAATGACACATGGATATACCTTTGGCTTTCTTGCTTGCGTAATTGCGACAGGTGCATTTAACTATTTTTTTGCCGAACCGCGTTTTGCATTTTCTGTGGATGCCTCAGATTATATCGTTACATTTGTTATCATGACGGTCACAGCACTTATTACAAGCACGCTTACCTCCCATGCCAAGCAAAATACATTGGATGCTCATAAGAAAGAATCGGACACAAAAGCGCTGTATATGCTCACGCACCGGCTTGCCGGCGCGGTGGACATGAATGATATTGTAGGTATTTCCATTCGCACAATCAGCAATATTATGAATACAGAGGCTGCTTGCCTTTGTTTTGACGAGAACGGAATGTCGGAACAGACTTTTCTTCAGCAGGTGGCCCCCGAAAGACAGGTCAAGCGGGATGCTACCAATATAGCTGAACTGAAAAGCCAAATGGAAGAATTGAAATCGGTTTATATAAAAGGCTCCGAATTTTATGACTGGCCGCTTTGCGGCAGAGAAGCGATATTGGGTGTCATTCGCATACCCAAAGAGAGCGCAAAATTGATGAACGGATCACAAACACGATTGCTTCAAGCTATGGTCGAAAGCATTGCATTGGCTATGGATAGGTTTTGGTCAATGCGTCAGCGCATCCGCTTAAAGGAGGAAGCCGTGCAGGAACGCTATCGGGGGAATTTACTGCGGGCAATCTCCCATGATTTACGCACTCCGCTTTCCGGTATTATGGGAACGTCTGAAATGCTTATGGATATGACACAAAAAGAGGATTCGCGCTATGGTCTTGTGAAAGGAATCCACCAGGATGCCCAATGGCTGCATTCCTTAGTTGAAAACATTTTAAATCTGACCCGTCTACAGGACGGCAAGCTGACATTACGCAAGCAGACGGAAGCTGCCGAGGAAGTTGTGGGTAGTGCAGTCAGCCACATTTTACGCCGTTTCCCCAAACGCGAGATCACGGTCAGCGTACCGGATGAGCTTCTGTTGGTCCCTATGGACGCCAGGCTAATCGAGCAGGTTTTAATCAATCTTTTAGACAATGCGGTGAAACATACACTTCCGGGGGAAAACATCAGCGTTTTTGTAACAGCGGATAAAATAAATCATTGTGCTGTGTTTTCTGTATCAGATAGCGGTAAAGGAATCGCCCCGGCTGATTTGCCGAACTTGTTTCAAACATTTTATACTTCTGGCCACAAACGCGCCGATTCGCAACAGGGCATTGGATTGGGGCTTCCTATATGCGACGCGATTGTAAAGGCGCACGGCGGCAGTATTGAGGTGCATAACCATACAGACGGGCCAGGCGCAAAGTTTGTATTTACGCTCCCATGGAGGTGAACCGTAATGAGTTATTATAACGAATATATCCTTATT
>CAYTOF010000076.1:0-9626 GCA_964439435.1 uncultured Oscillospiraceae bacterium | reverse complement strand
TACAACCGCCAAGGCCCGAACCAAGATAGAAGCCGCAATCCGCCGGCAAAGGAGACAGGCTGACGGTGCATGCGAGATTTGACAATTTAGGCAAAGGCGCCTCGGGCGCTGCCGTTCAATGTATGAATATTATGATGGGCTTTGATGAGTTGCAAAGCCTTGCAGTATAAAAAAGGAAAGAAGGGCAGAGGATGGAGTATACAAAATCCGGTGTATGCGCCCCGAAGGGCTTTTTGGCCAATGGTATACACTGCGGCATCAGAAAAAACAAAGAAAAACTTGATCTGTCGCTTATTTTCAGTGACAGAGAGGCCGCCGCAGCGGCAGTATACACCCAAAACCTTGTAAAAGGCGCGCCGATCCTGCTGACAATGGAAAACTTGAAAAACGGGCGTGCCCGAGCGGTTATCTGCAACAGCGGCAATGCCAACACCTGCAACAGCGACGGGGCACTTGTAGCACGTGCCATGTGTGAAACGACAGCTTTAAACCTCGGTATAGATTCAAAAGATGTCATTGTCGCTTCGACGGGTGTCATAGGTCAACCGCTGAATCCCGAACCCATAAAAATGGGACTGCCGCAGTTAGTGGAAGGGCTTGGGAACACGGCGGAACATGCCACCTCCGCCGCCCTTGGCATCATGACAACGGACACAATCATAAAGCAGGCGGAAGTGCGCTTTGAAATAGACGGAAAAGAATGCTTTGTCGGCGGGATGGCGAAGGGCTCGGGGATGATACACCCCAATATGGCCACCATGCTGTGCTTCATAACCTGCGACATCGCCATCACCCCGGAGATGCTCCGCAAGGCGCTCATAGAGGATATTGCGGACAGCTTCAACATGCTGAGCATAGACGGTGACACCTCTACCAACGACATGGTGAGCATCATGGCAAACGGAGCCGCAGGCAACAAAGAGATTGTCACATACGGCGATGATTTTGACATTTTTGCCTCGGCATTGCAAAAAGTCACAACACGGCTCTGTCGGCTTATCGCCAAAGATGGCGAAGGGGCATCCAAAAAGTTGGAATGTGCCGTAAAAAATGCTCCTGATAAATCAGTTGCCAGGGCGGCTGCAAAGGCCGTCATCTCCTCAAGTCTTGTCAAGGCGGCCATAGGAGGGGAAGATGCCAACTGGGGCAGGGTGCTCTGTGCCCTCGGATACAGCGGGGCGGAACTGGATGTGAACAAGATCGATGTGAGTTTTGTCTCGAGTGCTGGCTTTGTGAAATTGTGCATGGACGGTCGCGGTATACCCTTTTCTGAGGAAGAGGCGGCAAAGGTACTAGCTGAAGATGAGATATTGATAGATGTGGATTTAAAAGACGGCCTTTGTGAAGCAAGGGCATATGGATGCGACCTGACATGCGACTATGTGCGCATAAACGGAAGCTACAGAACATAGATTGTCGGAGGGGAAGATGACACTTTCAAACGCTTCGCGTGCAGATGTTTTAATACGCGCGCTACCCTATATACAGAAATACAACAACAAGATCATTGTGGTCAAATACGGCGGAAATGCCATGACGAGCGATGAGCTTAAAAAAGCAGTCATGGGGGATCTGGTATTGCTCTCCCTCATCGGCATCAAGGTTGTGCTTGTCCATGGAGGCGGGCCTGAGATCACCCAGGCTCTGACAATGATGGGCAAAAAAAGCGAATTTGTGGACGGATTGCGAGTGACAGATGCGGAGACAGCACAGGTCGTGCTCAGCGTATTGGCCGGGAAAATAAATAAAAACCTGGTCGGCATCATCGGTTCCATAGGCGGAAGCGCGATGGGTCTTTGCGGGTTGGACGGCGGCATGATCAAGGCAAAACCCGCCGATAAAAGGCTTGGTTTTGTGGGAGAGATTGTCAATGTCAACCCCGCTCCTATTTTGGATGTGCTCGAGTGCGGGTATATTCCGGTCATAGCCACAGTGGGCTGTGACGATGAGGGCAATGTCTACAACATCAATGCCGACACAGCCGCTGCCAGAATAGCCGCGGCGCTGAAAGCCGAGAGCATGATTTCCATGACAGACACCGTGGGCATACTCAAAGACAAAGAAGACGAAAACTCCCTCATCCCTGAGATAAATGTGTCCGAAGCGCCGCAGCTCATGAGAGACGGCATCATCTCAGGAGGGATGATACCAAAGGTTGCCTGCTGTATTGAGGCCATCAGGCGCGGAGTGAAAAAGGTCTTCATCATTGACGGCCGAATCCCTCACTCCCTTCTGATTGAGGTTTTGACAGACGAAGGCGTCGGCACGATGTTTGTGTAGAGGAGGACAAAAATGGAAACAGAAACAACGGCTCCCGTAAAAGCCAATATAAAAGAATTGGATCTGCGGTATATAGCAAATACGTATGCCCGTTTTCCCATTGTGCTCACCAAAGGCAAGGGCTCCCTTGTTTGGGATGAAGGCGGAAAAGAGTATATCGACCTTGGCAGCGGCATTGCTGTCAATCCCTTTGGCCTGTGTGATGAGGAGTGGGCAAGTGTCGTTTCCGCTCAACTTGGGCAACTGCAGCATGTTTCGAATCTGTATTACACGGAGCCCTCCACCCTCCTTGCGGAAGCTCTCTGTGAAAAAGCCGGCATGAGCCGAGTCTTTTTTGCAAATTCGGGAGCGGAAGCCAATGAATGCGCCATAAAGACCGCACGCAAATACTCCCGCGACACATATGGCGAAGGCCGCCACACGATTGTCACGGTAAGTGGCGGGTTTCACGGCAGGACAATAACCACCCTCGCAGCTACGGCGCAGCCGGGTTTTCATGAGCACTTTATGCCCTTCACGGAAGGATTTGAATATGTCGACGCCGCGAACACGGCAGATCTTGAACGCCTGCTATCTCAAAAGAATGTATGTGCCCTGATGTTTGAGACAATTCAAGGTGAGGGCGGTGTAAATTGCATGCCGCAAGCTTTTTTGGACACGGCGGCAAAGCTCTGCGCACAAAACGATGTGCTCATGCTCATAGACGAGGTGCAGACGGGCGGCGGCAGAACGGGGACATATTTTTCATATCAGGGACTTGGTTTAAAACCGGACATCGTGACAAGCGCAAAAGGGCTTGGGGGAGGCCTCCCCATAGGCGCCGCACTTTTTGGAGAAAAGACCAAAGATGTGCTGACACCGGGATTGCACGGCTCCACTTTTGGCGCAAATCCCGCCGTAACGGCAGGGGCGCTGAACATATTGTCCCGCACAACAGATGAGTTTATGGACGATGTCGGCAAAAAAGGACAGTATATAATTTCAAAGCTTGAGTCCGCAAGCGGTACTTTATCCGTGTCGGGGCGCGGGCTCATGCTCGGAATCGAAACAAAAAGACCTGTGGGCGATGTTTTGAAGGAGCTCAGGGAGAGGGGAGTGCTTGCCCTTTCGGCGAAATCAAAGCTGCGTCTTTTGCCCTCGCTGAACATCCCGTGGGATGTGCTTTCAAAGGCTGTCGATATTATTATAGAGGTGATCTCAAATGAAACATCTGCTTAAGCTCTCAGACCTCTCAAAAGAGGAGATTGTCGGAATTTTAAACCTTGCCGACCAACTGAAGTATGAAAAGAAAAACGGCATCCGAAACGAACCCTTAAAGGGCAAAACCCTCGGGATGATCTTTCGCAAGGCCTCCACACGCACAAGGGTTTCCTTTGAGGTGGGCATGTATGAGCTTGGGGGTATGGCACTTTTCATGAGTGCCGCTGATCTTCAGATTGGGCGCGGAGAGGATGTCAAGGACACGGCAAGGGTGCTTTCAAGGTATCTCGACTGCATCATGATCCGCACTTTCGATCAGAGTGAAGTTGAGGATTTGGCGGCTTTTGGCAGTATACCCGTCATAAACGGTTTGACAGATTATGAACATCCTTGTCAGGTGTTGGCAGACCTCATGACAATCAGAGAACACCGCGGCAGTCTGGCGGGCCAAAAGCTCTGTTATATAGGGGACGGCAACAATATGGCCAACTCCCTGATAGCGGGATGTACCGCCTGTGGCATGCATATCTCCGTGGCGTGTCCCGAGGGCTATGAGCCGGATGCCGATATAATGGAAAAAGCAACCAAAACGGGGCTGTTTGAACTTTCGAGAGACCCTGTTTCAGCGGCCTCGTCCGCTGATGTGCTCTACACAGACGTTTGGGCATCCATGGGACAAGAGGCATCCGCTCAAAAAAGAAAAGAGGATTTTGCGGGATTTTGCATAGACAAAACAGTTACCAAAGCGGCAAAGGCCGATGTCATGGTGCTGCACTGTCTGCCCGCGCACAAGGGCGAAGAGATAATGGCGGATGTTTTTGAAGAACAGGCGGAAAAGATTTTTGATCAAGCGGAAAATCGGTTGCACGCACAAAAGGCAGTGCTGGTAAAGCTGCTCACGGCGAAATGAGAACACACACAATTTGCATCAAAGGGGCAAGTGCCAAATAAATGGAAGAGCGATATTTAAAACTTGAGAACGGACAGATATTCAAAGGAAAAGCTTTTGGAGCGCAGGGTACCGCCCGAGGTTCCGTCGCTGTGGCAAACGGCGTAACGGGCTTATCGGAGCTGTTGACTGACCCCGCTCTTTTTGGGAAAATTTTATTGCTGACATTTCCTCTTATAGGCAATTTCGGTGTAAATCCTGAGGACTTTGTCTCGGACCGAGCGCATATATGCGGTGTTGTCGTCAGAGAACACTGCCTTGTCCCATCCAACTTCAGGACGGAGATGCCCCTTGAGGTGTTCCTGCGGGAACAGGGCATACCCGGCATCTATGATGTGGATACACGGGAAATAGCGCAGATATTGAGAGAGAGCGAAAACGCGAATGCGTGTATAACAGGATCTGTTTGATTTTACTTAAATCCCTTTACGACAAACAATTATATTAAAAGTGCCGCATGTTTGCGACGCTTTTCCATGAAAGGCAAATGATTATGCCTCGTGATTCCGGTATAAAAAAAGTGATGGTGATAGGCTCAGGACCCATAGTGATAGGCCAAGCGGCCGAGTTTGATTACGCGGGAGCTCAAGCTTGCCGCGTTTTGAAAGACGAAGGGGTCGAAGTCGTGCTGGTGAACTCCAACCCCGCTACGATTATGACCGATCATGCGCTGGCTTCTCGGATTTATCTCGAACCGCTCACAGTGGAGACAATAAAGCGCATAATAGAAAAAGAACGACCTGACAGTCTTCTTGCTTCCCTCGGAGGGCAGACAGGGCTTACCATAGGTATGAAGTTGGCAAAAGAGGGTTTTCTCTCGCGATTTGGGGTGCGCCTGCTCGGCACCTCTGCCGAGACAATTTCAAAAGCCGAAGACAGAAAGCTTTTTGCCCAAACCATGGAGAAGATCGCCCAACCCATCATACCCTCTGCGGTGGCAGAAAAATGCGACGAAGCTCGCAATATTGCGAAGCAAATCGGTTATCCCGTCATCATCCGTCCGGCCTTTACCTTGGGAGGAGCGGGTGGCGGAGTCGCATATGATGATATAGAGTTAGTGAAAATAGTTAAAAACGGCTTGTTGCTGTCACCCATCGGCCAAGTGCTCGTTGAGAGATACATATACGGCTGGAAAGAGATAGAGTTTGAAGTCATTAGGGACAACGGCGGAAAAGCTATAACGGTTTGCAGCATGGAAAACATCGACCCTGTCGGCATCCACACAGGGGACAGCATCGTCGTTGCCCCCGCTTTGACACTTGCAGGTAAAGAATACAATATGCTGCGCAATGCGGCACTGGACATCATAAAGGAACTCGACATAAGGGGCGGGTGTAATGTGCAGTTCGCCCTCAACCCGCACAGTTTTGAATATGCCGTGATAGAAGTGAACCCCCGTGTCTCGCGCTCATCGGCTCTGGCTTCCAAAGCGACGGGATATCCCATAGCCAAAGTCGTTGTGAAGATTGCCCTTGGATATGATTTCAAGGAGATACAAAATCACCTTGCCCCCGAAACAAACGCATCTTTTGAGCCTCAGCTTGACTATGTGGCGGTGAAATTGCCCAAATGGCCCTTTGACAAGTTTGCGGCGGCTTCCCGCACCCTGGGGACACAGATGAAAGCGACAGGGGAAGTTATGGCGCTGGGAGTCAGTTTTGAGGCGGCTCTTATGAAAGCCGTTCGAGGAGCGGAACTTCCGACCGACACCCTCTCACATCCTGAAACAGCCGCAGAAAACGATATAATGAGCAAAATCGCCAAACGGGACGATTTGCGCCTTTTTGCCATATTTGAAGCGCTTTCACGGGGACATGAAATCGAAGAAATACATGAGCTGACCAAAATTGACCCTTGGTTTTTGAATAAAATAAAAGCAATCGGTGATTTTGAAAAGCTTCTTGCAAAACAAGGAACCGACAGTGAACTGTGTGATTTTGGCAGGAAACTTGGATATACCGATGCGGCGATCGCCCGTATTGGCGGGAAGCCATGCCCCGCGGAGAGACAAACAGCGTACAAAGCCGTTGATACCTGCGCGGGCGCCTTCAGATCCGAAGCGGTTTATTTTTATTCCGTAAACAATGGGGTTTGCGAGGCAAGCCTGTTGAAAAGCGATAAGAAAAAGATCATCGTTCTGGGCTCAGGCCCCATACGCATCGGGCAGGGTATAGAGTTTGATTATTCCTCCGTGCACTGTGTTTGGGCGTTGAAAAAGCTTGGATATGAGGTCATCATCATAAACAACAACCCTGAAACCGTCTCCACAGACTTTGACACGGCGCACAGGTTGTATTTTGAACCGCTAACCCCGGAGGATGTTTGGGATATCATACAGCTTGAAAAACCCGAGGGTGTTGTTGTCGCTTTCGGCGGGCAAACCGCCATCAAGCTGGCTAAGTTTTTAGATTCCAAGGGAGTAAAAATCCTTGGCACTTCGGCGCAAGGTATAGACACGGCGGAAGATCGCGAGCGATTTGACCATCTCCTGGAGGAGATAGCGGTAAAGAGGCCCAAGGGCCTCACGGCAAAGGACAAAGCGGGGGCTTTAAAGGCAGCGCAGGAGCTTTCATATCCCGTTCTTTTGCGGCCATCTTATGTGATTGGTGGCCAAAACATGGTCATCGCTTACAACGACGAAGACGCGAAAAGATATCTGGATGTCATTTTTTCGCGGTATGTGGAAAATCCGGTACTCATAGACAAATACATGCCGGGCATTGAGTTGGAAGTTGACGTGATCTCGGACGGTGAGGATGTCCTCATACCCGGAGTCATGGAACACATTGAGCGAGCGGGAGTTCACAGCGGCGATTCCATCGCCGTTTATCCTCAATTCAATATAAGTGACAAGCTGTTGAAGGAGATAGTCTCCTGTTCGGAGAAATTAGCACTTGCCTTGGGGACAAAAGGTCTTGTCAATATTCAATATCTGATATCGGAAAACGAGCTGTATGTTATTGAGGTAAACCCAAGAGCTTCGCGGACCGTGCCCTATATCAGCAAAGTCACGGGTGTTCCCATGGTGGAGCTTGCAACCCGTGCTATGCTGGGACACAAACTCAAAGACTTTGGGTACGGAACGGGACTCTATAAAAAACCGCCTTATGTGGCTGTGAAAGTGCCCGTATTTTCCTTTGAAAAACTCTCCGATGTGGATTCGACGCTCTCTCCTGAGATGAAATCCACAGGCGAAGTGTTGGGGATAGGCAAAAACCTGAAAGAGGCGCTTTTCAAAGGCTTGCTGTCGGCGGGTTTAAAAATAAAAGATGCACGCCGAGGCGGGGGAGTTTTGATAAGCGTAAACACAGAGGATCGGTTCGAAATAGCAGGGCTGGCCAAAAAGTTTGACGATTTGGGGCTGCGCATCTACACAACGGACGGGAATGCCCGAGAAATAGCGTCTATCGGAGCGGATATTGTGATCGTTGAAAAGCTTTCCGATTCCAATGAAATATTAAACCTCTTGGATGAGGGGAAAATAGACTATATTCTGTATACGGCGGAGCACAACAGGGCAAGTGTGCAGGACTTTATAAGATTGCACAGGCATGCTGTCGGGCTGGGCACCGCTTGTTTGACCTCACTTGACACAGCCGGGGCACTCGCAGACATCCTCGCAGGCAGATACAATGAGAAAAACACCGAGCTTGTGGATTTGAATAACATGAGAAAAGAACCGCTGAGATTGAAATTTGCCAAAATGCAAGGCACAGGCAACGACTATATCTACTTTGAAAATTTTGACGGGGCGATAACCTGTCCGGAATCCCTCTCTTTGGAATATTCGGATCGAAATTACGGTATAGGCGGAGACGGACTTGTTCTCGTGGAGAGTTCCCAAATAGCACAAGCAAAAATGCGCATCTTCAACTCTGACGGCAGCGAAGGCAAAATGGCGGGCAACAGCATCAGGTGTGTGGGAAAACTGCTCTATGACAGAGGGCATGTACAAACAGAAGAGATTTCTGTGGAGACAGCCAGCGGAGTGAGAGGGTTGACCCTCTATCCCTTTGACGGAAAAGTGGGGTCGGTGCGGGTCGACATGGGCAAAGCATGGCTTTCACCGGAAAAAATCCCTGTCACTCTAAAAGGCGAGAAAATCATTTCCCACAGCGTGATCATCGGCGGTGCGGAATACAAGATAACCTGTGTTTCCATGGGAAATCCTCATGCTGTGGTGTTTTGCGCCATAGTCGGCGATGTTGATATCGAGAAAGTCGGCCCGGAATTTGAAACGGCGGATATTTTCCCCGACAGGGTGAACACGGAATTTGTGCGTGTCGTGAACCGTCGTATGCTCAAAATGCGTGTGTGGGAGAGAGGAAACGGCGAAACCCTCGCCTGCGGAACAGGAGCATGTGCCGCGGCGGTCGCTGCGGTGGAAAACGGATATTGCGACAAATATGCGGATATAACGGTAAAGCTTCGGGGCGGTGATTTGGTGGTGAACTATCAAGACAATGCCGTCTACCTCACGGGAGATGCAAAGCTCGTATTTGAAGGTGAAATAGAAATGTAGCAATTTACAATGAAACAAAGCATAAAAGGCAGGCGACCGCGCCACGCGTGCTACGCGCGCGTGCCCGTAGGCGGGGCGGTTTTTATGTTATAGTACAACTTCGTCGGCACAGCGCTCACTGCATATATTTGTAAGACAACAAAAGAATATAATAATTATCACTTCTTCTGGTATAATTTCAAGATGATCCAAATCTTCTTCACTTTGATATACGGCAATTCTTTTCCCATTTGGTGTATGAAGTTTGGGACTATATAGTGTTGGCAACTCATATTCACAAGCAATAAATATATAAAGGCTCAAATTGATTCCTCCTTTTCAAGAACGGTAACCTTCCGCTTTAGCAGCCGAATTTCTTCATCATCGGGGCGTAGCTTTCCCTTGCCGGGGAACGCGTCGTTACCGTGCTCCGCGACTTCCTCAATCCAACGGCTCAGCGTGTTTACGTGCAACCCGAGTTCACGAGCGACCTCCGATTTGTGCCGCTCCTGATCTGTCACCTGACGCACCGATTCCTGTTTGAACGCTACGTCGTATGTTCTTCTTCCCATTGCCATCACAGCCTTTCTTTTCAGCTATTGTAGCAACTTATCTCTGTGTCCGTCAACCCGGGCCTGGGTCATATTGTCTTTGCGTCCGGGACTGTGTCTCCAAGTGAAAGACCAAGAAAACGCA
>CAYTOF010000075.1:0-9997 GCA_964439435.1 uncultured Oscillospiraceae bacterium | reverse complement strand
TGGTCGGAGTGGCGGGACTTGAACCCACGGCCTCTTGGTCCCGAACCAAGCGCTCTACCAAACTGAGCCACACCCCGATATGAAATTCGTGCTTTGATATGATATATCATTTTGTTTTTGTTGTCAAGACGCAACTTGTCTCCAAGTTCTAAAATTGTTCTTGACATACCAAAAATAAAGCAATAAAATGTGATTGACAACTTAAAAGGGGCAGATTATTATATGCAATTGCCCCTTGCCGACATTACCCTCCGACACAAAAACCGGAGACAGAGCGAGGAGAGTGTCAAGATGTTTTCAACCCATGATGAAAAAATACTCCGCACCCTTGCAAAACAAGTAAAAGAGGCCTCCCTTGACCCCATCAACGCTTCAAAAAAGTCGTTTTGGTATCGGCACAACTCATTAAAGGGCGAACGCCCGGCTGTTTTTGTTCATCCGGACGGAGCATGGAACGAATTTTTGCCGCACGACTCGCTGGAATGTGAGCTCCAATACGCCAAACACATCGAAAGCCTGCTAAAGAAAAGGATTTTTCGCCACACTTTCATCCACGATGATGTGCCCATTGAGGATACACTTGATGTTCAAAAGGTTTTCACAAACTCAATGTGGGGTCTTTCGCCAAAATTTATCTCACCAAGTGCCAAGGACGGTGCATGGCATCATGAGCCCATCATAACAAAGCCCTCTGATTGGGAGCAACTGAAAATGCCCGTGGTGGAATATAATGCCCATGCCACCGCCAAGAGATATGAGGCTGTGCAAAACCTACTTGGTGATATATTAAAGGTAAATTTGGTCGGGGAGAAAAATTTTAGCTTTCACATGCTCCACTGGTACTGCGACTACCGCGGTCTGGAAAACCTATATATGGACCTAATCCTTGAGCCTGAAATGGTGCACCGTCAAATCCGATTTTTCAGAGACGGCTTGATTTCGATGTACAAAAAATACGAAGAGCTGGGCCTTATTTCCCTAAACAACGACATTACCTTTCATTATACCGGCGGTCTTGGCTATTGCAACGAGCTCCCCAAAGAAGGGTTTGACCCAAATCATGTTCGGCTCACTGATGTCTGGGGAGCTGCCGAAGCACAAGAGTTTTCATCTGTCTCCCCCGAGATGCACGAGGAGTTTATTTTGCAATACGAAAGGGAGGTTTTGGCGCTTTTCGGGCTAAACGGCTATGGTTGCTGTGATGACCTCTCCCAAAAATTGGACGGGGTTTTAAAAATCCAAAATCTGAGAAGGGTGGCAATATGCCCCTGGGCAGATATATCACAGTTTTTGCCGATTTTAAAAGACAAATATATAATGACTTGGAAGCCTCAACCGTCGTTTTTAGCCTTCGATAAAATGGATGTGCAGGGCATCTCTGAGGAGTTAAACCAAGGTATAAAAAAAGCTGTCGGCGGCAAGTTGGAGCTGATACTGCGTGACACACATACAGTCCGAAAAGAACCGCAACGGTTTAACCAATGGATTAAAATTGCGCGAAAGGCCATAGAAAACAACTGGGGAGAGTAAAGCCCATCTTCCATGGGTTTTGCTCTCCCTTTTTTGGCCTCATCGCCGGTGTGATAATAGTCGCCAAGCAAACATCAATCGATAAACCCGATAAAAAGCTTTGTTCTGGCATCAAAATAGCCCGAATGCATTTCGCCGTCCGTTCTTATGGCATTTGCACAGACAACATATGCCCCCTTTGCTCTGTCTGCCGGCTCAATCTGGGTGGCTTTGTCTGCCAAGATCAGCGATATCTCTGTGTTTCCCTCCGTCCAGCCATCTCCCAATGCTAGCAAAAATTGCTCCCTGTACCTCGTCGAAAAGGTTATGTCGCTTATATAATCCACGCCATATGTCCAGCTCTCCATGATCTCAACTCTCTGCGAGCCGAGATTATACCCTTGGCCGCCGCGATTTTCATATCCCGGAGCTATGGTGCCGTAGGCGATATATTGCTTATATGATTCAAAGTCTTCCCCGACAACAAACAGTATAAAACCCTGGCCGCGCTCCAAGCGGAGCACACCTTCGGGGATTTTGGCTGTGTCTGTATATACACAGTTTTCAAAATCCGCAAAGTTCTCATCAAACAGCGCTATGACATCTGACCGTTTTGTCTCGACAAGCGTTTCGGGGTCTGTTTTATGTACAGTGTTTTCCGGCAAGATATCTCTGCCTCGCAATAAAATCACCGCAACCAGGGCCGTTAAAAACATTAAAAACGGGATTATCCACATGCTTTTTTTCATATTTCAATTGCCGCCACTTTTTTTGACGCCATTTCGCGCAAGATTTTATAAATCCTGCGCGAAATGGCTATAGTTTTACACAAATTTCGTTATTTTACCGTTGCAAGCCAATCCCGCAGCTCACTCACTATGCGCTCCGCCTGATGGATGCGATAGGTGTGTTCCTCGCTGAGAGGAGCAAGACCAGTTCTGCGCACATATGTCGTCATCTCAGAACCATAAGCATTGATATGGTATTTTGCTATTGCGGGATATTGATTTGTGATCTCTCCCAGCACGCCGAGATAGTCGGAAAGCCTCGCAGCTTCGGCCGGGTGCTTGTCGTAGTTTTCGCAAAGCCATTGATACAAATCGGGGTGGAAATTGCCCATAATGCCGCAAAAGCCTGCCGCGCCGTCTTTTAGGGATTCATACAGCAGAGAAGAGTTTGCGTTGTAGATGCCAAAATTGCTGCCCTCAACTGCCTTTATCTTCTCGGCTATGACAGCTTTTTTGCAGGAGGTCTCTTTCAAAAACACAAAGCGTCCCGTGCCCGCACAAAACTGCAAAATCTTTTCCGAGAGGCTGCGGTTAAATTCGCTGGGTCTCTCATAAAATCCGAGGGGGATTTCCTTGTTGTCCAGCTCGCTCATAACTGTCTTGATGTTGTCGATATAGCCGTCTTCGGTCTCTCTCTTCAGATTGAGTCTGTCCACTATCATGCACAGTCCATCAACACCTGTTTCAACCACGGCGTTGAGCTCCTCTATCTGGTCGTCAAACGAATCGCTGACATGACCGGAGGCGATGACTGTCATGGTTGTGCGGTGCTTCATGATAAAGCGCGCGATCTCAACTCTTTCTTCCAGAGTGAGCTGATTGATCTCGCTTGAGGCGCATAAGGCAAGTATTCCCGGACAGTTTTTGTCCTCATACCATTTTATCAGCCTCTTTAAAGCGAGGTAATCCACTTCTCCCGTCACCGTAAAGGGTGTGAGCATTGCGGGATAAGCGCCTTTTGGTATTGTCTTCATGATATTCTCCTCTTTGACTTATTTTATTCCCTGCTGTTTTCAGAGTACAGTTCCGCATCAAGATACTCCGGATCACATGTCAGGTTAATACCCATTTTTCTAAGTGCGGTTTCATCGGCTGCAGTCAGCATTATGCTGGAGTGAGCTTCACAGCCCGACAGTTCCGAGAGCCTCTCCATCGCCAACTCCACCATGGGAGAGGTTGCCGCACAGATGCTCATGGCTATGAGCACTTCTTCTACGCTCAGACGCGCCGTCTTTGAGCGCAGTGTGTTCATCTTCATGTTCAATATCGGCTCAAGCACTCGCGGAGACAAGAGATGCACATCGTCGTGCATGCCTGCCAAGGTTTTTATCGCATTTAAAATCGCACTGGACGGCGAGGTCATGAGGTCCGAGATTCGGCCGGAGACCATCCTGCCGTCAGCAAGCTCAATGGCTGTGACAGGTCTGCCATATTTTTGGGACCTCTCTCGGGCAAGCGCCACGGGTTTTCTGTCGTCGATTCGAACACCGGCTTGCTGCATGATGACCTCTATGCGTGCCGCCACATCGGCATCCGCCTGGCCGAGTTTCACATCGCAGAGCGCTTTGAAATATCTCCTGATGATCTCCTGTCCTGCGGCGGTTCTACATATCCCGTCGTCTGAAATCGCATAGCCGACCATATTTACGCCCATGTCGGTGGGAGAGCGGTATATGCTTTTGCCCGTTATGCGTTCTAAAATTCTCCGCACTACGGGGAAAACCTCCACATCCCTGTTGTAGTTAACAGATGTCTGCCCGCTCGCCTCCAGGTGATACGGGTCTATCATCGTCACATCTTTTAAATCCGCCGTCGCAGCTTCATAGGCGAGATTGACAGGGTGCTTGAGCGGCAGGTTCCAGATGGGAAATGTCTCAAACTTGGCATATCCCGCACACACGCCGTGTTCGTGCTCATGGTATAGCTGGGAAAGACAGGTGGCGAGCTTTCCGCTGCCGGGGCCCGGCGCTGCTACAATCACAAGAGGACGCGTCGTCTCAATATATGTGTTGGCCCCGTACCCCGTCGGGCTGATAATCGTGTCCACCTCGGTGGGATATCCCTTTGTCAGTCTGTGCACATGAGCTCTTATACCCATGTTTGAAAGTTTTTTAATGAACACTGCCGCCGCGGGTTGATCTTCATATTGGGTTATGACAACACAGTTGACCATAAGCCCAAGGCGGAGCAAATCCTCCACAAGGCGCAAGGCGTCCACATCGTAGGTTATGCCGAAATCCGCACGCAGTTTGTTTTTGGCGATAGCTCCCGCACTCACGCACATGATGATCTCCGCTATGTCCTTCATGGCAAGCAGGAGTTTGATTTTGCCGTTGGCATCAAAGCCTGGCAAAACACGGGCGGCGTGGTAGTCGTCAAAGAGCTTTCCTCCAAATTCGAGGTAAAGCTTGTTGTCAAACTGCGCTATTCTCTTTTTTATCTGCTCCGTCTGCATCTTCACATATAGAGCGTTGTCAAAGCCTATCCCCATCCTTTTTCTCCGATTCTACCTTATCTGGCCGCTGCCGCGGACAATATATTTTTCACTCGTGAGAGCGGCCAGTCCCATGGGACCTCTGGCATGCAGTTTTTGAGTGGAGATGCCGATTTCGGCTCCCAGCCCAAATTCCCCTCCGTCTGTAAATCTTGTGGAGGCATTGACGAAAACCGCAGCCGAATCCACCTCGTTTAAAAACCGTTCGGCTATAAAATAATCACTCGTTACAATCGCATCGCTGTGAGAAGAACCGTATTTGTTTATGTGCTCAATTGCCTCATCGGGCCCGGAGACAACTTTTATGGCGAGGATATTATCCAAAAACTCCGCATAAAAATCCTCTTCCTGTGCAGGCAAGGTCTTTTCTTTTAAAATCTCCTGTGTTTTTTCGCATCCGCGCAGTTCCACTTTTTTTGCTGCGAGCTTTGCTGCGACAAGGGGTAAAATCTCCTTTGCACAAGCCTCATCTATGAGGAGGCTTTCAGCTGCGTTGCACACCGAAGGCCTGGAGGTTTTGGCATTGAACACGATGTTCACAGCCATCTCGGGTTCGGCGCCTTTTTCAACATATACATGGCAGTTGCCGATCCCTGTTTCAATAACGGGCACACTGGAGTTTTCGACCACGGTCTTTATGAGCCCCGCTCCGCCCCGCGGGAGCAACACATCGATTATGCCCCTGGCACGCATCATCGCCTGAGCGCCCTCTCTGGTTGTGTCTTCCAACAAATTGACGGCATCCACGGGCAATCCGGCGCTTTCCACCGCCACACGCAGTGCCGAAGCTATGGCTATATTTGAGTTCAAAGCCTCGCGACCACCTCTCAAAATACAGGCATTGCCTGACTTGAGGCACAGGGCTGAGGCATCCGCCGTGACATTTGGCCGCCCTTCATATATCATGCCCACAACGCCCATGGGAACACGGCGCTTGCCCACTGTCAAGCCATTTGGCCTTTTTGTCTCCCATATCATCTCACCAATAGGGTCCGGGAGGGAAGCGACCTCAACCACCGCCGCAGCCATGGCCTCAATGCGCTCTTTTGTCAGCAGGAGTCTGTCCAACAAAACGGACTTGACACCATGTTCCTCCGCCTGTGAAATGTCTTTTTCATTTGCTTTTAATATACTATGCGACTCTTTTCGAAGCATCTCTGCCATTGCCAGAAGAGCGGCATCTTTTTGCGCTCTGCCTGTCACGGCAAGGACACGCGCCGCGGCTTTTGCACAGGGGCCTATCTTTGTCAGCATGTTTTTGCTCCTTTATTATACACATCTGGCAGGGGGATTTGTGGTAAACAGCGTCCCTCTGTGGGTGCCGTCGCAGATTTCCAACAGTACTCGCGGATCTGAACCGTCGGTTATGATCATGTTTATCCCTGCATCCATTACAACCTTTGCGGCGGCAAGCTTTGTCGCCATCCCGCCGGTGCCCTTTGAGCCCGCACCACCCGCAAGGGCCAGCAGTTCGTCGTCCACCTTTGTCACCAGGGGGATTTGGCAAGCGCCATTGTCTTTTCTGGGATCTCCATCATACAGACCGTCAAAATCCGTCAGTATGATCAAGATATCTGCTTGGCACAGCACCGCCACACCTGCGGACAACCTGTCGTTGTCGCCAAATCCGGAAAGGCTTTCAAGCTCATCGGTGGAAATCGTGTCGTTTTCGTTGACTATCGGTATGACATCAAATTCGAACAGTGTCTCAAATGTGTTTTGGGCGTTTTCGCGGCTTTTTTCGTGTTGAAACACCTCTTTTGTCATCAGTATCTGCCCGACACTCTGACCGTATTCGCCAAAAACTTTATCATATATGTGCATAAGTGCGCATTGGCCCACAGACGCCACCGCTTGTTTCTGTCTGTTTCCCAGCGGTCTTTTATCAAGGCTTAACTTTGCCATACCCGCAGCCACTGCGCCGGAGGTGACCAAAATCACATCTCTGCCGGAGTTTTTTATATCCGTCAAGGTGGATGCGAGGGCATCGATGCGGCGGAGATTGAGCTTTCCTGTCGAGTGAGTCAATGTGGATGAGCCCACCTTCACCACAACGCGTCTTATTTTTTTGTCGTCTTCTTGCCGCATCGGGTGCAGCCTCCTTTGTGTTTTCGCATACACTGTATATAAATTTATATTTGTTATTTATAGAACTGGCCTCTGCTGTACAGAGGCGGTGTAAATTGTTCCGCTTCTGTATCGCCTCTGTGATAGGCTATGTAGGTTTTTTCTATTTCACCGCTCTCCTCTGAGATGACAATCATTCTGCCGCCCCGCGGAAAGTTCAGCGCCGCCAAACAGTGATATCCCGAATGTCTGCCATAGCCTAGCATAATGTCGTAGAGTTTGCCATAATAACTGCAAGCATGGTCATGTCCGCAAAAATATCCCCGAACATCTCCGGCTTGCCTCATGGCGGAGAAAAAACCGGTGTTTATAAAGGGCTTTTTCCCTCTGATCAGGCGCTCGCCATATATGCCCTCATACATCCATAAATCATCGTGTTCGGGCAAAGGCTTGTGCCCGAACACCAATGCGGGGTTCATGTCTTTTCCTGTTCTCTTTTCAGCCTGCATATCCACCAACCAGCGCTGCTGGAGGTGGTTTATATGCAGTTCGGCTTCAACAAGCTTTCCTTTGCTGTTTTTATACATCTCTCGGCCGTTGCAAAAAAAGTGATACAGCGTCCAACTGTGACCAGCGCTTGAATGTATATCCACCGCATAATTGCCGTATCCGGGCAAGTTTTCACTGCCTCTCTCATACAGGCTCAAGGGATAGGCCTCCAGAGCATCGGACAAAGCGCGTCCTATTATGCCGTTGCTGCTCTCGTGGTTTCCGAAAGCAAAGGTGTATGGGACGCCCGTTTTTTCGGCAATCTCATTTATACGGTCCATAAAGACCACACAACGCGGCCCGCTGCCGACAATATCGCCCGTATAGACGACCAAGTCAGGCTCTTGGACTTCCAAAAGCTCCTCCACCATCGCAAAGGAGGAGGCGTCTCTGCCGTCCAGCCCTACCAGGTGCATGTCTGTGAACTGCAATATCTTAAATAGCTTGTCTTTGCCAAAAGAAAGAGTTGGTTTTTTCATAAATATATCTCAAATCCAAATATGAGAAGCTCTCCGTGTCGCATATGCCCGAGATCACCACAACAAAGCGATTCAGGGTTTTTGCGGCTTACGATATGCATTCTGTAGGATTGATTAGACAATGATTTCGCCGACGGAGTCCGGTGTCAGGCCTGCGGCATTGGCTTCATCTACGTCTATGTGCATATATGTTGCAAAATTCGGGGAAACTCTCACCACGACTTCGTCAAAAATCATGCTGCGATCGCCGCTTGTCTTGACTGTAACGATCTGTTGATCAGCCAAACCGTATTCCGCGGCGTCTTCCGGGGTTATGTGGATATGCCTTTTAGCGGCGATAACACCCTGGGGTATGTCCACCGAGCCCATTGGACCCTCAATGGTTATTGTGCCTGTTCCCTCTATGTCACCGCTTTCCCTGACGGGGGCTACAACACCGAGGGAGCGCGCATCGGTAAGGGAAATCTCTACCTGTGTGTCCTTGCGTTCCGGTCCGATGATGCCGACATTTTTCATTTTGTTGCGGCTGCCGATAAGGTTTATGCGTTCATTGGCAAGAAACATGCCCGGCTGAGACAACCATTTTTTTGGCGTCAATTTGGCACCCTCTCCAAAGAGTTTCCAAACGTCCTGTTCACACAGATGCGCATGTCTGGCCGATGTCTCAATTTGAATCGAAATTTTTTTCACTATGTATCTCCGTTTCTTTTATTTTGCTATATGATAATTGCTGTAAACCTGTTTATAAACACAGTAAAAACGCCGAAAGGACAAGCCTTGCCGCATATCGTTAGGATACCACATTCTGCAGTGTTTTGCAAGAAAATCACCTCAGAATGTGCTCGGTGTCAGATATTTTTTCCAACTCAAAATTAGCTCTTCTACCTTTATATATATAGGACGGACGCAAAGTATCTTTAAAAGACAGAGCTTGCCTGCTGTATAACAAAGTGAGTTTTGAACTGCCTTTGAAAACCGCGGCACATACAAGCGGCAATATTGTTTTAATTGCCAAGCTCAAATCTGTATCGCACTTCCCTTACATTGTCAAATCGGCTTTGTTTTATAGTGCCATCCGCCACAAAACCGTTTTTTTCATAAAACCTGCGGGCACGGATGTTGTCCTCCAGAACCCAGAGCATCACTTTGTTGGAATTGTTCTGACGAAGGCTTGACAAAATCAAATCCATAAGCGTCTTGCCCACACCGTAGCCCCAATGGCTTTGCAATACATATATTGCGATGATCTCCGCATGGTCTGCAAGTTCAATGTCTCTGCTTTGACCAAAGGACACCAAACCGCAGGGAATGCCTTTTACAAAGGCTATATAGATGCTTGTCTTGTCGTCGGAAAGCATCCGTTTAAACATCTCCGCCCGTTTCCCCGCATCGGTGTTTTGCTCCAACGCCATCGGAGCGAGGATGTCGCTGTAGGCTGATTCCCATGATGAGGTTAAAATTGCGGCAAGGGGCAAAGCATCGGCAAGCTGCGCTTTTCGAATAAAACAAGTTTCTTTCCAATCGGAGCGCAGATAAACATACTGCATCTCTAAAAAATCCTGCCCCATCTGTTTTCCATGGAAAACACCTTGCTTGTCAAATTGAAAGCCTGCTTTTTCAATTACCCTTTTCGACCGGACATTTGAATCAAAATGTCCGCAAGCGAGAATTTCGCAGTCAAATTCATGAAAACACATGGGCATGATGACTTTCAATGCCTCAACCACGAGACCCTGTCCCCAATAATCCCGCGAGAGCACATATCCGATTTCCTTTGACTTCAGATGCGCATATTGCGGCTCCTCATTTGTTCGCAAGTCATGCAAGCCCAGGGAACCAATCACCTTTCCGGTGTTTTTGTGCTGAAGAGCAAGCACTTCCTTGTCCTCTATAAACGATTCCAAAATCCTCTTTGACGTGTCAATATCCTTATGATGGGGCCAACCTGCCATTTCACCGACCCCGGGAACACTTGCATATTCAAAAAAATCAGCAAGGTCATCCATGTAAAACGGACGAAGGATCAGCCGAGCTGTTTCAAGTTTTATTTTTGATGTGTCTATGATTACATTCATCGTAGCATTACATTTATTCCTTCCCGTGTATTTATG
>CAYTOF010000074.1:0-10365 GCA_964439435.1 uncultured Oscillospiraceae bacterium | reverse complement strand
TGAAGCTTTTGTACGTTTCCGGGTGCTATTCTTTCATGTTTGCTTTACAGTGCCAAAAATCCTGCGTAGATAATTGACGGCAAGTAAGATATCATCAACCGGACTTTCTCCTACTTCACGTTCGATTGTAATAGCGCCGGTATATCCAACTTCAACTAGTGCCTTAACCCATGCAGCGATGTCAACATCGCCTTTTCCCAAAGGCAACTCTGCAAAGTAATCGCTCATCCGTATGTCTCCGATTCCTCCTTCTGCAAAATAGTCATATATGATTTGTGGGTCAGTCTTTTTTATCATCACACCATCTTTTGCGTGTGCATGTACAATTTTATCCGCTAGCGTGTGAACTCCTTTAATTGGGTCACTTCCTGTTACCATAACCAGATTTGCCGGATCGTAATTAACTGCGAGACCAGGTGTGCTTGCTTCATTTAAGAATGTATCCAACACTTCTGGGGTTTCAGGTCCTGTTTCAATAGCAAACTTTGCACCCTGTTTAGCAGCGTATTCCCCAAGTGCTGTACAGGCTTCAAGGAGGACTTCATATGTGTGAGTTCTTTCTGAGGGAATAACCCCTATATGGGTGGTAATAATGCTTGTCTCAAAGTCTGAAGCAAGCTCGACGATGCGTTTTGATGTCTCTATCTTTTGAAAATTGTCTGTGAGACGCGTAAAGCCATGGCCTCCCAAATCACCACATACTGCTGAGACTGCCATCCCTACATCTTTAATTTTTTTCAATACTTCTCGCCGTTCGAAAAGATTCATCTCAAGAGGGGAGAATTCCGGACTAATAGCACTAATTTGAAGCATGTCCGCTCCGATGTTCGCTGCGGTAGCAATTGCTTCATCAAAAGGCAATCTCAAACTCTCCAACATGATGCCAATCTTGTAATCCATGATTATCACCTTTCTGTTCCATAATAACTTGACACATCTTGCTCTTCTAATATAAAATATAAAAAAATGAGGAAGATATAATAAATGAATGAGCTGTGGTTTTTATTAAGTATGCCGATATATTTTTCCTTCACGCTTATTGCCTTCAAGTTTTTTGGTAAAACAGGGCTTTTCTTATGGATTAGTATAGCCATGATAGCTGCAAACATCGAAGCCACAAAACTAATTAATATCTTTGGTGTTTCATTAACTCTCGGCAATACTCTTTATGGGTCTACATTTTTGGCTACTGACATTTTATGCGAAAAATACGGCAAAGAAGAAGCACAAAAAGCAGTATTTACAGGTTTTTTTACCATTGTCACTTTTTCAATTATGTGTCTAATAATGCTACGATATGCACCTGCAAAAACTGATTTTGTAAACGACAGTCTTGTTACAATCTTTACACTAACTCCGCGAGTTGCAGCAGCAAGTATATTGACTTATATTACAATGCAGTATTTTGATATATGGTTGTTTATGCACATACGAAAAAAAACAAGAGGGAAAATGCTTTGGTTGCGCAACAATGTTGCAACACTCACAACTCAACTTCTTGATACCATAATTTTTACACTTTTTGCCTTTTGGGGTGTCCACAGCTTTGAGGTGGTATTAACACTTATTGGTACAACTTATCTTGCAAAATTTATTATTTCTATTGCAGATACTCCATTTGTTTATATTGGTCGAAAAATAACACCGGGCATAAAGAGTAAAATTTTTAAGAAAAATGACATTTGAAAGGCTCTTCAAAATTAGAGTTAATACTCAACTTCACCAACAAAAGAGATTTCTGCAGGTCCTTTTAAATAAATTGTTTCGTCTGGGTGATAAAATACTTTTAATGTTCCGCCACGTGCATTTACTCTTATCCATTCATTTCTTGGACATATGTTCTTCTGACACGCCACAGCAACTGCGGCACAAATTCCTGTCCCACACGCAAGTGTTTCTCCGCTTCCGCGCTCCCATACACGATAATTCAGCTCTACAGGCTCGATTACCTCTACAAATCCAGCATTAACTCTATTGGGAAAAATAGGATTATTTTCTATTTGCGGACCTATTTCAAAGAGGTTGAGTGATTCTATGTCTTCAACAAAACTTATTGCATGTGGGTTTCCCATCGAAACACAGCTAAAATCAAAAGACAGTCCATTTAAAAGCGTTATTGGTATGTCAAATGCACGATTGCCCTCAATCAAGACCGGAATACTCGGCGGATAATAATTCGGGAATCCCATATTAGCAATTGCTGCAGTAACCAAACCAGCAGAATCCAACTCTAATTGCATCGACTTGACTCCGCTTTTAGTGGATATAGATAAATCCGTCTTACGGCAAATATTCAAGTCATAGAGATATTTACCTACACACCTAAGCCCATTACCACACATGAGTCCCTCTGAACCATCTGAGTTATACATGATCATGCGAGCATCAGTATCATCATCGGGCACTATCAAAATCAAGCCGTCTGACCCTATTGAAAAAGAACGCCGGCTTAAGTAAATACTTGCCTTAGACGGGTCTTCAGGAATTGGATTGCTGCGAAATCCATCCATAAATATATAGTCGTTTCCTGCACCATGCATTTTTACAAATTTATAAAGCATAATAGTCTCCAAAAACTTTGTGATTAAAGATTCGGTTTATTATAAAACTTTCAAGATATTTCTTTTTCGTAGTTGTCATTCCCATCAAATTACATTATATCCTTTGGTATAAATTATGTCAAGAAATGAGTTCAAGCAGAAATACGGTTCAATATTTCAGTGCCATTTTTAGTATTGAATATTTACCCAGATGAATAAATGTGCTTTACTGTTTTATCTTTTGTTACTTATTTATTTCAATATCAACTATGGCAGTGTTACATGCGTGCGCATAAGATTCGCATGCGCCATATTGTGTAATATTATAGAATATTATGAAAATATCGTCACAATTTGTCTTATTTAATTTGAAATAAGTATTGTATATTATTATTACATATAATATAATAAATATCACTATCATAAATTCTACTCTTTTATTATGCGGAGTGCTCTATATACAGTTAACAACCCTCAAAACACACTGTGCTGTATGTGTTTTGACCGCTGTATTATCAAGTGAATTTATAAAATAGCATAATTCGAAGATATAATAATAGAACAGGTTTGGTCATGTTATTAACAACAGGAATATTTTCATTTATTATAATGGCAATAGGAGATGTTTTTGAAAGTAAAGGGTATAAACGAATCTCCAAATCGATGTTCTTTTTCGGTGTTTTTTTAATACTTGCCGTCACCGTGATTAGTCTTATTAATTTTAATACTTTATTTAGCAGATCAGTATTTTTTCTTACCATATTTATTATTTTGACAATTTTATTTTCTTCACTCCTCATTTATTCCTTATTTTTCGCAATCCCATTTAATCAAGTTTACATTGATACAAAAAAAACAGAAACAATAGACAAAGGCATGTATGGATATTGCAGACACCCCGGTGGAATATGGTTTGCAGCTCTTTACGTTAGTCTGTGGCTTGGATTTGGGCTTAAATGGTATGTTTCGATTGCTTTCATATCATCTAATTTCGTATACATCGTATTTCAAGATCATGTAATTTTCCCAATGACAATAAATGGATACAATGAGTACAAATCTAAAGTACCCTTTCTTATCCCAAATAAAAAAGGATGGGAGAGACTTATCAAAACCATATATCTCAGGAGGCATAGACATTGAAACTGGCAAATAAGCTAAAATTATATAATAAAAGCCGGTTATGGGATGAGTATTGCGGCTTTCTTGACTTGACTATTGATGAGTTTATGTATATCCAAAACAGGCTCATGGCGGAGCAGATTGTTGCTTGGAGAGCCTCTGGTATTGGTAGAAGATTGCTCAACGGTGCTATGCCAAATACAGTTGAAGAATTTAGAAAAACACTACCTTTGACAGAATATGAGGATTATGCTGATATTCTATTGGCTCAAAACAGCGAAATGTTGCCTGCGGAACCGGTTGTTTGGATAAAAACAACTTGGGAGGGCGGGCATCGTCCCATAAAGCTTGCGCCATATTCTAAAGAAATGCTTGAAGTATATAAACATAGTGCTATTGCTATAATGATTTTGTCCGGAGCCCGAAAAAAGGGTGATTGCAATCTAAAAGCATTTGATAAAGTTTTATATGGCGGTGCTCCCTTGCCTTATGCAACAGGTCTTTTGCCCTCTTTGTTAAACGAAGAAATACAGATGAATTGGTTGCCTGACGCACACGAAAATACAAATCTCTCTTTTGGAGAACGTATTAAAAAAGGTTTTAACATTGCATACAAAACAGGTATTGATTATTTGTTCGGCATTGGCAGCGTGACAAACTATATAACAAATAGGTTCAGCAATGAATCTGTTTCGCGTTCAAGCAAGGGGAGTAACCCTTCTGTAAAAATTGCTTTGAAATATTTAAAAGCCAAATATGTGTCAAAAAGAGATGGGAGACCAATTATACCGGCTGATATTTTTAAGATCAAAGGATTTATTTCTGTAGGTACAGATTCTCGTTGTTATAAGCAAAAATTAGCGCTAGCTTGGGGGCGTATGCCTATTGAAATTGCCGCTGGAACTGAATCTACCTGCATAGCGACGGAAGATCACAATTGCAATGGCATGGTTTTTTTCCCAGATGCTTGCTTTTATGAATTCATACCCGAATCCGAAATGCTAAGAAGCCTTGAAAACAAAGACTATATTCCCAAAACGTGCTTAATGAATGAGGTTTCAGAAAATAAAAGTTATGAATTGGTAATTAGCGTATTAAAAGGTGGCGCTTTTGCACGTTATCGAATAGGAGATGTTTATCGTTGTACTATGGGAAGTCACGATGGATCGCTTCCAAGATTCACATTTATTGATCGAACACCTAATATTATTGACATTGCCGGTTTCACGCGCATTACAGAAAAAACGATCACAGAAATCATTGCTCGCTCAAAGCTCAACATAGATTCATGGATCGCACGCAAAGAATTTACGAACTGTAACACTCCTTTTCTCCACATGTATATTGAAATCCCGCCATACGCGCAAATAGAAGATAGTGTTTATGTAAGCGTGCTCACAGACCACCTCTCTTTATACTTTAAAAACTTTGACAGTGATTTTGATGATTTAAAAAAGTTGCTTGAGATGGATCCTTTGAAACTAACAGTTTTGAAACACAATACGATCAAAAAATATGAAAGTAAGGTCGGGTATAAAATGCCTAGGATTAATCCACCGGATGTGGATATTATCGCCATGCAAAGGCAAGCTCTAATCGACGATACTGCCCCTAGGGAGGTGCTCATAAGATGACTGCTGTTCCCTTCATATATGTTCCCTTACTGGCTCTTTTCTGTTATGTGATAATCATAACGGCTCTATTGGCAGCCAAAAAGAATGCAGTAATTAACACCTTCTTATTGTGGATGTTTGGCTTTCTTTTGTGGACCAGTGGTTCCTTTTTTATGAGGATGCGTTTTCCGCCAAGTCCATACTTTTGGTATAATGTTTCTTTGTTATCTCTGTTTTCACTGGCTTATTTCGTCTATTTATTCATATGCGCATTTACAAAAACAAAAGGTTATTTTCTTAAGATTGTTTGGGGTGTGGGAACTGCAATAATCTTGGTGTTGACCTATTTTCAGGCATTTTTGAAATGGCCGGAAATGAAAACGCTTGAAAATGGGCAGATAGTATTTTCATATGAGATGGAGTGGACAATTGCTATCCCGGTATTATTTATTGTGTTAATTGTCGTCTCTATTCTTGTTATCATATTTAAATCCATAAAACAACAAGGCCTAAAAATGCCCGGAATGTCATACATCATCTTGGGATGTACCATAATGATTATTGGCAATGTAATATCTATTATTCCGGGAAATTACTTTCCTTTCGATACACTTGCGGGTGTGTTTAATGCATTTTTTATATTATATGCAATGTATAAAAAAAGAGTTCTCAAACTCACTTTACTAATATCAAAAAGCACATTGCTCATTATAACCAGTGTTTTGGTTGCAGTGCTATTCCTATATGCAGTAAAACCACTTGACAGTTTCTTGAAGGCTTATTCACCTGAACTAGCTGATTATACCATAATTATGATTGCTGCACTATGTATGATTATGATTGGAATAGTTAATGCTGCTATGCGTAAAATTGTGGATGTACTCTTCCTTAGAGATGAGCAAAATCAAAACAAATCCATCGAACAGTTTTCTATGGCTGTCACACAAATGCTCGATACAGACGAAGTTGTTTATCAATTGACAAATGTTATCAATAATAATATCGATGTCAAATCTATTTATGTCTGTATATTTAATGAAGGCAAGTATATTTCACAGCAGAGTAAAAATCCGTTAAGTTCATCAGCATTCAGCATAAATGAAGACAATCCCTGCATTGAATATTTGCAAGGCGAAGATTCTTGCTTGATATTGTCAGAGTTTAAATCCAGCCCGCTTTATCGCTCCATGTGGGAGAAGGAAAAGCAACTATTTAATGACCTCGCAATTGCGTGCATGGTGGGAATCAAAGTCGAAGATAAAATAATTGGATTAATACTACTATCTCATAAAAATAAAAATTCAGCTTTCAACTATAATGATATAGTATTTTTGTCGACTGTTTCAATTATTGCCGGTATCTCGATTAAAAACTCTATACTATATGAACGCGTATATTATGAATCTCGTTATGATACTTTGACCGGTTTATACAACCATAAGAGTTTTGGAGAAGTATTAGAACTTGAATTTAACAAATCAAAATCAGAGTCCTTAGCCTTACTTTTTATTGATATCGATGATTTTAAACTATACAATCAATTATACGGATTTGAAGAAGGCGATAACACCTTAAAGCTGATATCCAATGCAATTGCAAGAAGTATTGGGGATGGTGGAAAAGCTTTCAGATATGGCGGTAAAGTATTTGCTGTGATATTGCCGGGATACGATGTGAAGAGCGCGACTCGATTGGCAGAATGTATAAAATATTCCATTTTTGGAATTAACGATTTGCCCGAACGAAGACTATACAAAAAACTCACTGTATCTGTTGGAATATGTGTATATCCATTTGCTGCTTCAAATATCAAAGAACTTATTGACAATGCTGATCTAGCATGCTACAATGCCAAAAATAACGGCAAAAGCAATATTGCGGTTTATTCGCTAGAGGATAGATCCGAAGCTATGCTGTCTGCCGGAGTAACTTTATTTGCTAATCGTCTTCCATCAGAACAAAATGATTCTTCTGCATATGCTACATATGCATCAACTATTTATGCGCTTAGTGCGGCTATTGATGCAAAAGATCACTATACATTCAGTCACTCACAAAACGTAGCACGGTATTCCACCATGCTTGCTTCAGCAATTGGAATGAACAAAGAGCATGTCCGTATAATAAATGAAGCAGCATTATTACACGATATAGGAAAGATCAGTATCCCGGAAAGCATTCTCTGTAAAGAAAGCAAGCTCTCCGATAACGAGTATGAGATTATCAAATCTCATGTTAACAGCTCAATAGAAATGATAAGACATCTTCCCTCAATGGATTATGTTATTCCTGCAGTCTTAGGGCATCATGAGCGATGGGATGGAAAAGGATATCCCAGGGGGATATCCAAAGAGAATATTCCTATTTCTGCCCGCTGCTTAGCTATCTCTGATGCATTCGATGCTATGACCACAAATCGTCCCTACAGAAAAGCATTTACATTCGATTTTGCTGCTGAACAAATTATAAAAAATGCTGGCACACAGTTTGACCCAGAGCTCGCAAAGACATTTGTAGATATGGTGAAATCAGGAGAAATATCATCAGAACACACTACTAATGTTGTAAACTTACATTTACCGTGATAATTATTCTTCGATTTTAGCTTTGATTTCTTATTTTATATATCTTATTAGAGTTTCCATATCTGATTATTATATTGATCAATACAGCGATCTGACGAGAAAAAGCTTGATCGGGCAATGTTAATTATACATTTGGAAAGCCATTTGTCTCGATCCTCATATAAATCATATAAAAAAGTTCTAACCGAAGAATAACTGGCAAAGTCACTTAGACACAAGAAAGGATCCGGTATCCCACCTTCCCCATACAACAAAGAGTTCATAATTTGCTTAGCAAACAAAGGAAATGTTCCATCTCCAAGTGAATAAATGACACGAGACAACAATGGGTTCTCCGCGCTAATGCGTTCAGGAGATCTCATTTTGTTTTCTAGTTCATTTTCGACTTCTTTTGATGTGAGGCCAAAAAAGAATATATTTTCATCTCCAAGCAAACTGTGCATTTCAAGATTGGCACCATCGCGCGTACCAATTGTCAAAGCACCGTTCATCATAAACTTCATATTTCCGGTGCCGGATGCCTCTCTGCCTGCCAACGAAATTTGCTGACTGATATCGGATGCTGGAATTATGATTTGTGCTGAAGCTGCATTATAATTTTCTACAAAAATAAGCTTTATAAATTTGGAGGCTTCTGAATGTGCATCAATTAATTCAGAGAGTGAGCATGCAAAGGCAATTATCTGTTTTGCCCGCTCATATCCCGGAAAGGCTTTCGCTCCAAAGACAAAGGTGCGAGGTCTATCAAATGATTTTCCTTCTACCGTGATTTCATAGTACATATACAATATGTGTAGCAAATTTAATAGCTGTCGCTTATATTCATGCAGACGCTTTATCTGTACATCAAGTATCGAATCCGGATCGATATTATGCCCTGTTTGATCCATGATGAATTTAGAAAACCGCATTTTATTATTACGTTTTATCACGTCAAGTCGATTTTTGAAACTACTGTCCAAAATAAAAGATTCCAATTGATGTAGTAATTCCAAATTAGTAATCCATTCGTTTGAATTAAGGCTATCTGAAATAAGTTTTGATAGTTCGGGATTGCATTGTAATATCCATCGACGCGGTGTCACACCATTTGTTATAGCAATGATATTTTCAGGAAACATTTTATTGTAATTATAAAACAGCTTTTCTTTTAATATAGCAGTATGTAGCTCAGAAACTCCATTTATTGTACCACAACAAGAAAGGCACAAATTAGCCATGCGCACTCTATCAAAAGACACTATTTTAAGATCATCAACGACTTCTTGACTATTAAATGTTCTTTCTTTTATATAGTTTTTCCATCGTCTGTCAAGTTCCCTTATTATCATACTTATGCGTGGCAATAGGTTTTCTATTAGGTACAGAGGCCACGCTTCCAGAGCTTCACTCATAATAGTATGGTTTGTGTAAGAGAACACTTTTTGACAAATATCAAATGCTTCTTCCCATTTCAAAAAATGTACATCAACTAAAAGGCGCATAAGTTCGGGAATTGCTATAGCAGGATGTGTATCATTTATTTGTATGGATACATACTCCGGTAATTTTTCCAAAGGTAGACCAAGTGAAAGATGCTGAGTCAAAATATACGAAAGAGTTGCTGAAGTAAAAAAGTATTGCTGTCTGAGCCTCAAACTTTTTCCCGAATTGTGAGAGTCATTTGGATATAGCATGCGCGAAATTGTTTCCGCTAATTCTCTTTCAGAAGCAGCTTTTACGTAATCACCTTGAGCAAAGTAGCTAAGATCCACAGACTGGGGAGCTCGTGCACTCCACAAACGCAATACATTTGTAAATCGATTTTTATACCCACAGATCGGCACATCATATGGAACTGCAATGACTTTTGATGTCCCTTCTAATCGGTGTCGCATACTCCCGGCTGAGTCGAAATATTCAATTACTCTTCCACCGAAATGGACTTCAACTTGATCTTCCGGCGCGCTTACTTCCCAAGCAAACCCATCTTCTAACCAAGGATCCGGCAGTTCAACTTGCTGTCCATCAACAATTCTTTGCTTAAAGAGACCTAAATCATAACGTATTCCACAGCCCATAGCAGGGAGTTTTGTAGTCGCAAGCGAATCTAAAGAGCATGCCGCCAGTCTCCCCAAACCTCCGTTGCCAAGACCCGGCTCCGGTTCTAAATCTTTTAACTCATTCATATCAAATCCTAGTTCCTTAAGAGCTTTATCATAAACATCCAACAATTCGAGAGATAGCAGATTTGATTCTAAAAACTTACCCGTAAGAAACTCCAGTGAAAAATAGTATAATGTTTTTTTTCCTTGTGTTATTTCCCGAGTATATTTTAGGTTTTCCATTATACGATCACGTATGGATATTGCCGTTGCGTTATATAACTGTTGAGAGGTTGCATTTTCAACCGTTTTTCCAAAGGACTTTAAAAGCCTGTCAAGTATCTCGCTTTTTATTGATTTGATATTTTCTTCTGTTTTCATTTATTCTCCTAATGTCCATTTTCAAATGGAGTAATATAAG
>CAYTOF010000073.1:8318-10740 GCA_964439435.1 uncultured Oscillospiraceae bacterium | reverse complement strand
GCGCTGTATATACCAAGGCGGTATGAGATGTGGTGTCCGTCCGCAAACAACAGGGTTTTCATAAGAACCCTCCTCAAAAATTTCTTGGCATCATTATATCATAGGATATCACCAAAGCATGTCGGGAGCAAATGATGAAGAGAGCAAAAATATCAAATAAAATTCAAAAGGGCATTATCCGCTTGGTCTCCTCTTGGCTTTTGGGTCTGGCACTTTTAACCTCCCTGCGGCCCGGTGGCGTGTTTACAAAGGATTATGACAAAATCATCACACCGATTTTGCCTGTGATGGCTCTTGGTTTTTTTGCCCTCATCACTTTTTTGTCCATTCTTAGCAAAATCGAAAGATTTGACCGCATTGTGCTGTTTTCCTCCTCTGTGGTGGCAGGGGTGGTTTTTTCCGCCGTCGCCGCCGACTATGTGTTTACCATAGCGCTTTTTATGCTGATCTGTATGGTGGCGGTGTTCTGCTTCAAAGAGGAGCGTGCACTCCTTGCGAATTGGGACATAAGCAAAAAAACATCCCTTGCCATTGTAGCGGGACTTGCCCTTTGTGCCCTTGTCTTCATCGGAGGATTGACGATTTTGCGGTTTTTATCTTTCCGCGCACCCAATTTTGACTTTGGAATATTTGTCAACATGTTTCACAATATGGCCACAAAGCTCACCCCCCTTGTCTCCAGTGAACGGGACATGCTCCTGTCCCACTTTGCCGTGCACCTCTCGCCCATTTACTATCTTTTGCTGCCAATCTACATGGTTTTTCCTTATCCGCAGACGCTGCTCATTTTGCAGGCCCTTGCCATAGTCGGCGGCATCATACCGCTTTGGTTGATTGCGAAAAAATACAAACTCAACAACATCGCCGTGACGCTCCTTGGTCTGGTATATCTTGTGTATCCCGCCTTTGTGGGCGGTGCATTTTTTGACTTTCACGAAAACAAACTCCTGCTGCCGATCATCCTGTGGTTGTTTTATTTTTACGAAAAGCGAAAACTGTCCCTGCTCTACACCTTTGTGCTTTTGCTGTGCATGGTCAAGGAAGATGCCCCCATCTATGCGGCGGTTATCGGCATCTATCTGCTCATCTCAAAGAGGGAGTACAAACACGGCTCCATAATCGCCGCGGGGTCTATTTTGTATTTTGTCTTTGCGGTGTCGCTGCTGGAGAGCCATGGTCTTGGCGCCATGACATGGCGATACAACAACATCTCGGAGAACGGATTTCTCGGCATAATCGCAGCTTGCCTCAAAAACCCCCTCCGCGTGCTCAAACAGTGCCTTTCGGGTGAAAAACTCCTATTCTTTTTCCAGACGATGCTGCCCCTTATGTTTTTGCCCCTGCTCACAAAGAAGACCTCCCGCTATATCCTGTTGATCCCCTATGTGCTTGTCAACTTTATGAGCAACTACGGCTATCAGCACTCGATATATTATCAATACACATACGGCAGCGGTGCCCTCCTCTTTTATCTGGCCGCAATCAACCTTGCGGATTTCAAAATCGAAACAAAAACACTGCTTGCATACGGGGCGGCGCTGGCAGCGGTACTTTCTCTGTTTGCGACGATGATGTCCAAGACCTATTATGTAAGGACATATTTTGGGGAGAGGGAGAAGCTTGCGGTGATACAAAGCGTCATGGAGCAGATACCAAAAGATGCCTCTGTTTCCTCCTCCACCTTTTTTCTGCCCCATCTGGCAAAGAGGGAGCAGATATACGAATACCCGTCACAAAACACAACAGACTATGTCTTCCTCGATTTGAGATGGCTCGGCAAAGAGAAAGAAGCGGAGATGCTTGCGCTGGTAAAAGAATCGGGACACAGCTTGGTGGTGATGGTGGACGGGTCTTGTGCTCTCTTTATAAACAATGGCAGCAAATATACAAACTGACCAACCTGTGCAAACGGAAAACCCTATAAGAAACATTTAAAAGGTTCAAAAGGGGCCTCAAAGTTTTTACTTCGAGGCCCCTTTTATATTGCCTGTTTTGTTTTGAGTTACCTTCTTTGCTATTTGCCCAAAGTTGTGCTGAAATCGGCCGAAACCGTGCCCTCAAAGGTGTGTATCCATATATTCAGGCTGTAGGATACATTGCACTTGGCCGCGACGTACCAGGAATTGTAGGGATCTTCCGATTCCATCCTGCCCTGGGCATCGAGCTGCATGGAGATGATATAGTGCCTGCTGCCCATCGCCCAGATGCCCCCCTTGATGCCTCCCTTTAGGAACAGCTCAAGCTCGATTCTGTCTTTCTCAGACCCGCCAAAATGATAGGCTCCTTCAGCCTCGGCATATAGGTGAGCGCTTATAAAGACGATCTTGATGTCCAAATCCAAGGAATACCCAAATGCGGCTCGCATTCGGATCACCTTCTGGGTGCCCGAGATCGTGTGCTCGTAGACGTAGTTGGCGACCAC
>CAYTOF010000073.1:3558-8308 GCA_964439435.1 uncultured Oscillospiraceae bacterium | reverse complement strand
AATACTCAGGATCGTTAAATGCCTCGCAGCTCTCTCCGAGCATTTCGGGATAGCCGAGATAGACACCAAAGAGGGAGGGGCTGTATTCAAAGCCCAAAGTACCTCCCACACGAGCCATGATGACATTGAAATCAATGACTATGGTAAAAGAGAAGTATTTCTCGGGGTGAGAGTAGAAGATAATCACAGAGCCGATTTTTGTGTAGGGACTGCCGTCTGAAACCATCGCACCTATATCCAGAGGCAGGTACAAATCGCCGCCCGCATCCACTATCGGGCCGCTTTGGAAGGCAAAATACATATTGCGTATCTCGCACAGTTCGGTGATGACCAGGGTGGCGCTGATGCCGGCGACGAAACCGGAGCCGCCCTCGCGGTCCACCTTCCGATTTTTTATAAAGTCCTCCAAGCCGGCATAGTTTGGGATTTGCAACCTGCGGTACTTGTCCCTCTCGGCAATCACGTTGTAGGAGATAATGCCGGCAAAATCCTTCAGTCTGCCCGCTCCGAAGGGGATTTGAATGCCCTCTCCCGTAGCAATGCCGAGCACGAAATAACAGCGCTTGTTGTGCATGTCGAACCCAAAACGCGCCGAAACCTTGACCTGAATTGCCTTTAACTGACTGAGGAAGGAGAGATCGAGTTGTTCTGTGTCGAACTCCACCAGTCCGTCCTCATCACCCTTAAGGGATTCCGGGATAAGTGTGCCGACAACATCGACACAGCCGTCAAAACTGGTGTTCAACACCGAATAGGATTGCTCATAGACCACTCCCGCATCTGCAAGTCCTATGGGACAGTGGACGAGCAGTTCATCCAGTGTCTCCGAAGCGAGAGGTATGTTGTCTGAAATTAAAGTCGCTCCATGGAGGGTAAGGGCAATATCGCTGTTTAACACATTCTTGCTCGGATGCTCTTTATAGGTCATATCCAGTGCTCGGATCTCCATAGTAAAGCCTTGAAAATCTATGTTGATCGGGTGATCAAGTTCCGCTGAGGAGTATTTGCGGTTGGTCATGGACAGGGCACCGCTCTTTTTGATGTCTGCGGGGACCACCATGTCGGTAAAGGTGATTGAGTCTCCGTTTGTTTTGACCTCGTCGAGCTCAATTGTCATGGAACCGCTGATGTGCATGCCATCTTCTCTGAACCAACCTCCGTCAATGGTGAGATCAATCCCCGACGAGGGGGCCCCCACGATGACTGTCGGAGCCACAGAGCAGAGCAACTCGCCCTTCTTTCCGTTGGCGTTGTCCTTTTTGTTGGTGAAGAGTTTCGCCTCCACACGCTCTCCGCGGAACAGGTCGACCGCCACCTCCGCGTTGATTTCCAGATTGACGCGGTTGGCATATAGGTCCAAAAGGCAGTCATAAACCCAAACATCGGGGAAGTTTCCAAGGGCTTTGGAAAAATCTGCCGGCACACCCTCTTCGCTGTAGAGATATGTCTGGTAGTTAAAGCCGTTGAGGTCGTAGATCATCTCGCCCTTTGCCAGGGAGAACTTGATTGCGCCGCCGCCGTCCTGCTCGATGAAGTCCGTGGGCAGGGCGACTGTTCCGCCGTGCATTACAAGACCTACCCAGAAGGGTTTTTCCGTCTCTTTGGGGGTCATGATCTTTTCGTCGACGGTGGATTCCTGTTTTAGGAGGGCGCCGTCCCTGTCAAGATCCACGCTGACAGTGGTGGGCGTGATGACAATGCCTTGAGAGCGCTGCTTGTCAATGTCGAGGCTGCGTTCCGCCATATTGGCAGGGGTCATCTTGGCGACTTCTATGACAAAGCCCGCTCCTGTCCACTCCTCCACATCTATCTCCACGAAGGAGCATTGGTCTTGGAGTTCAAAATCGTCCGGCACCACAAGCAGACCGTTTTGCTGCGCGCGCTCGCCGTATTTCACTAGCGCCTTTTGTATCTCATCCTGCAGCTTTGACATGTCTCCGGAGGACTGACCTATCACCTGGTTTATAATCTCGTCCATTTCGTTTTTATCGGCACGGCCTCCCACATATTCTCCAAGGACACCGGGCCCCTGTAAACCCGCCTCCTCAAAGGGCAACACCAATTTGCCGCCCAGATGGGAGTTTGACTGCGGGACATTGCGCCTTATGGCCAGGAAAGCTCGGTCCACACGCAGAGCAGAACCTCCCGGAACGAGAAAGCGAAGGGCTTGCTCTTCCTCGAGGAATAAATCGGCATCCATTTCGCCGGCATGGTTGAAGCCTATGTGGGCCGGCTTGAGCAGGAGGTCTTTGTTGTCAAGGGTCTCCAGATGGGATTTCAGCTCCACTGTTCCGCCGCTCAAGGTGAAGAGATCGTGGTCGTCGAAGGTGTCTTTATAAGCTGTGTTGATCCACAGGGACTCAAGCTCACTGATGGTGAATTGATTGTATTTGATGGTGGGCAAGCCACGTTTTATGACGATGAAGCCCGGCCGCAGCTCTGCGAATTTGAACTGGATGGCATAGCGATTTCCAAGCACATTTAAACTCTGGTCGGGGTTTTTGATATATCCGCTGATTTCAGCTTTGTTTGTCTCGGGCAGGATGTTGAGGCTTATGATGGTGAGGCCTATGTCTTTAAACTCAGTGGGCTCCTCGATATAGATTGCGCCATGTGTGATTTCGTCCAAACCGGTGCCGCTTGCCTTTTCAACGGCGGCGCCGGATATTTTCACCAAAACGGGGTCGTTACCGAGGTTCAACAGAGCTGTGCCGGAATAACCGAGAAGCTGTCCCATTCCCCCCTTGGGTCTGGAGAGATCCACGTCGGAAAGGGTGAACCCCATGCATCTGACACGGGCGCTTTTGTAGATATCCATATCCAATATGGGGAGGGTTTGGACTGCCGTCACCCCCGGCGTCGTTTGAGCGTGTAGTACCGCAGGCCCGGGAGGGGATTTGTCGTTTTCATAGTCGGCAAAGATTCCGCCGCCTCCGGGGAGCAGCCATGGCCTCACCTCAAGAAAAATCTCCTTGACATCAAAGCCCGCACTGTTTTCCACCTTGACCCTGAAACGGTAATTGCCGGCGGGGATGTTTTTGTCTACCGTCAACAAACCGTAGTCGTCGATGCTTGCGCCTTCCGGAACGGGGAACAACCTGGATGACGGCTCCAAAGACCATGTCATCGGCATGCTCCCCGTGGCATAGAGCTGTTTTGAAAACTCCAGAGTGCGATACATGGTGAAGCTGTAATCATCCTCGCGACGCTCTAAGGTGGGGGCAACGGGGATTGGGGCCGATTCCACCGTCAGATAAAAGGACTTTGAGCTTTCACCGGCACTGTTTTTGGCAGTCACTGTCACATTGTAGGTCGTGGCGGCCAGATCGGGAGGCGCGCTGATTGTGTGCGTGGAGGTGTCCACGGTGAATGTTCCGGGCGATACGCCGCCGTCCGGCCCTTCGGCCTTTATCGTGACGGTGATGGGCTGCGTGCCTGTGAGGGTGTATGTGGTTTGAAAGGGAGTGCCCGAGGTGACAATAAATCTTTGGGCTTCCAAAGTGAGTTTTGGCGGTGTGATGATTATCTCCAAGGGCCTCACTTCCAATGTGAAGCTCTTGGTGCTTTCCCCCGCACTGTTTTCCGCCTTGAGAGTGACGGTGTAGGTGCCGACAGGGAGAGTTGTCGGTGCGCTTATTGTGCGGGTGATTGTGTTCACCGCAAATCCCGCCACTGTCTTGTTGCCCGAGTCCCGGGCGCTCAGCGTGATTTCGATGGGCTCCGTGCCCGCAAGTTCGTATTTGGTTGAAAAGGCAGTGCCTTTGAGAACAGAAAAGGCGTTGCCGGAAAGAGTGAGAACGGGAGGATCCACCTTTATGGTGGTGTCGGGGATGATGGTCTCTATGTCGGTGTAGAAAGGGCCTTGGACGAGCAGCTCATCGGAAAACTCCGAGAGATATCCGCCTGTATCCAGCACTTTTACGCGGTACCAATTATAGGCAAAGAGATCAGCCTCCGTATCTGTCCACTCACGCACAAACAGAAGAGGGCTTGCCTGGTAATATGTGCCGTCGGCGGTGTCCGAACGATAGACAATATACCCCACCGTGTCCTCGCGGACTTGGTCGGAGGTGAGGTTTTTCATGGTGGGGGCATTCCAAGTGAGCTGCGGATACAAATCCGCAAGCTCGCCCTTCAGTCCGTCTATGGGGTCAAAGGGACCGCTTCTGCGCGGCGTTGCCTCCAAGGGCTCCGGGCGCATGGAACCGAGGTTGTCGTCGTTCCAGGCTTGCACCGTGTAGAGATAGGAGATGCCGTATTGAGCTGTCTCATCTATGAAAGAGAGGGGTTTGAGCAGCCCGGTGGGGTCTGCCTCTTGCTCGGTCGCCGGGACTGTGCCGATTTTTTTCCAACCCACATACTCCAGCATCCCAATGCTGAGGTTGCTGTAGTCGGAAAGGGCAAGGGGACCAAACTCCGCAAAGATGGTCTGATATGCCTTCAAACCCTGCGTTGTGTCTATGGCGGCAAGGTTTTTCATCAAAGCCCCATCATCAAGCTGGACAAGGGTTTTAAATTTGCGGAGAGTCATGATGGGTGTGTCCTCAACGGCTGATGACTGCAAGACATTGTCCGCAGCCAAGGGAGAGGCGCCGGAAGAGGACAGGGAACTCTGCTGTTGTGTTTTTGAGACAGAACCCATAAGGGCCTTCCATTTCAACGGATCCAGCGAATCGGTCAAGAGGTCGGAAAGGTAGAAATCGTTCTTGGAAGGTGCTTCGAAAAGCGCGCCAAACAGATCGAAATACTG
>CAYTOF010000073.1:0-3548 GCA_964439435.1 uncultured Oscillospiraceae bacterium | reverse complement strand
GGTTCACCGAGGCGAAGTTGACCTGCACGCCGTCTTTGCGGGACAGAGGCAGAAGCAGATTGGGGGTTTGAGGGGGTTTGGTGGAGGGTACGCGGAAACTCTTGACAGTGCCCAGAGTCGACTCCACACTCCAGGGGGAAACAGAGGTCACCTTGTAGTAATAATAGTGTGCAAAGCTCTGCTCGACAGGGTCGGTGTAGTTGGTCGACTTGATATGGTCTCCGATGAGCGTCCACTCGATATCGGCAGGGTCAAGCCCTTGTTGAAATTCCTGTTTCGAAACCTCACAGCGATATATGCGGTAAAATTGCACCAAGGGGTCTTTGGGCGTCTCCCAAGAGAGGGAGACATACCCTCCTGCAGGCGCTTCGTCATAGGGGCGGAAGAGCGGAAGGTTTTTGTCGGAGGAGAATTTGGCGCTGTTGATGTTGAAAATCAAATCATCTATGGCAGAGGATGTGGATTTCAGACAGATAAGGAAAATGTGAATGTCTCCGGGTATTTTCTCAAGGCCTCCGATGACGAGTTGGTTTTGCACAGTGGCCTTGTTGTCATTGTTGACAAGCTGCCAATTGCCCATTGCCACCAAATCATTGCGGGACATTTTTTGCATCTCATCAAGGGAACCCGGTGAAAAGAGCGGCCGATAGATCATATACCCCTCCAGACCGTCGCCGCTGTAGGCGGGCCACTTCAAGCGGGCGGTGCCGTTGGGGAAAACATCCTCCCCTCGCACCCCGATGAGCATGTGGATGTACTTGTCAGCGGGCAGGTTGTCAAACTTTTCGGCGACATATTCGGGGAATAAAGTCGGGGTGAAGTTGCCGATGTTGACACCCGTGGAGTCGGCAAGTTGCACTGTGTTGGTGTCTGTATCATCTTCGTATGTGCGCATGGCTGCGGATGCATTTGCCAAATCTTCATAGGAGATGAGCCTGTCTCCGAAAACGCCCGGAGGGAGTTCGGAGAGGTCTATGAGCTCCCGAATGAGCATCTTTATATTCAAAGAATCGGGAATTTCGGGCTCCTCTTCGGTGGGAAAGGCCAAAGTGACAGACTGGGACCAGGCACTTTCGTTGTTCCAGGAGTCCCATGCGGAGACCCAGTATTTATAAGTGTGCCCCTCCTGCACATCGGCGTCAAAAAAGGTCAAATCAGGCAAATCCACAACGGCGGATGACATCACAATCTGTTTGGCCATATCAACTGTGGTCACGGCGGTGACGGACTTGCCGTCGTAAATCAGCTTGCCTTTTTTCTCCTCAAGCTGATTTGTGGAGGGCATATACTGAGAGCCGGCGGGATCGTCGGTAGGGTCTTCTTGAGGGGGCATGGGGCTGTCATATTTGATATTGGACAGGATTTCCGGAGGACCAAAGCCCCTTGCTCCCACCGCCACCGCCCGATATATGGTGAAACGAACGGTGTCGGGGGTGTCGGTGAAGATGGGGAGCACAATGCCGTCTTTGTTTTTGTTGGCTTGGATGGACAGGTCGACGCTGACGGAATGCTGCGTGGAGAGAGGCTCTTCTGTGATAAAAGTGTCTGTATCCCCCATTTTTGAAGCAGATCTCCCGGGGACACTCAAAGCCGGCGTGGAGATGGAGGGGGCATTGGGAGGTGTGATTTTTTCCACCTTGAACTCAATGGTATCGGAATAGGGGCTTGTGCGCCCGAAAATATCGATGGAGTAGATGCGGTAGGTGACAGTTTCGCCGTTTTCCACTTTGTCTTCGAAAAATGCGGGGGACTCGAAATATATACCGGTTTCGTCCAGCACATAGGAGATCACCACGGGCTCCTCGTTTGCACGTACGAAATTCTTTTCGCCCTTGAGCTTGCGCTCGATAATATAGCCGGTGATGATGCCGAGTTCATCGTTGTTTTCGGTGAGTTCCCAGCGGAGAGGCACCTTGCCGTCGACGCCATAGCCCTTGAGCCCTTGGGGCTTGGAAAGATCGGTGGGCTTGCCGTATGTTATAAAAGTCCTGCCGACCAGGGTTCCGTTTTGTGTCTCCACATGATAGGCAATTTCCGTGCCGTCCTTCAGTTCAAGTCCTGAGAGCTCGTCGCGGAACAAAAAACCCGCCATATCGGCAAATTCGTCGTCGACAAAACTCAAAGCTGTGAGTTGCTGCCTGGCGGTGAAAATCTCATAGGCCAGGCCAAAACTCTGCGTTCCTTCCATCTGAGAAAGACCGCTCATCGGACTTACGGATTTCAGCGAGAACATTTCCATGGCAGTTTTTTGGAGGGAAGCGGCAAAAAAGGAGCTGTTTTGCGGCATGTCTTGCACATATACGGTACTTCCGAACATATTGTCCGTGTCGGGGATTTTTTGTCCGATGCTTGCCGGGATGGTGATGCCAAGCTCCCGCATTTTTTCAAAATCGAGGTCACCGCTCACCCGCAGTTTCTCGTCGTTCAGATTGGCGCGGTAGATGCTTTTGCGGAATTCCTCCGCATTTGACATGCCCATTGAGGCAAGCTTTTCAGAGGTTACCTCCGCTTGTTTGTACAGCTCCGCTATGGGATTTATGTTCAGGTGTTTGTTTTGTTCATATTCGTCTTGGTCATAGATTTCCCAGCCCTTTATCTCTATATCACCGCTCTTGCCCTTGGCTGTTGCGGCAACATCGTCTTTGACAAGCTCGCGCTCACCGTCGATTATGCGGTAGAGTAAAAATCCCTCGTTCGGGATCCAATCTCCCGAAGGGGTCATGTGGAGCAGGTTTTCGCCGGGATTTTGCCACACGCTTTTCATGTTGAGATTGGGCACAACTTCCTGCAGCTCCGTGTCCAAGGGCGGCCCGAGAAGATCTCCTGTCGCATCTCTCAGCTGCGAGATGAGCTCAATTTGGGAGGCATAGGCCTCGGAAACGGGGACAGCGGGTTTGTTTGTTTCAAACGGAGGCACTGTGGGCACGGTTGTCGAGGGCTTTTCCGTGTCCGTGCCGGGTGCGGAGGTTGTGGGCAAGCTTGTGTCCGGTTCAACTTTGGAGGGCTCCGTGGTATCCGGCGTATCCGTGTCCGTGGAGGTTTTTGGCGGCTCTCCGACGGGTGGCGCAATGGGGCCCGAGATCATTTCCTCCGGGACATATGACGGCATGTCCAAAAGCTGAAGCGAATCGGCTTTTGCCTCCGCAAACCGCTCAGATAATTGAGCGTCAAGCTCACGGAGATTGTGCAAAGCCATGCGGGAGTCGACAATATCCAAAAGTGTTTCTGCGGAGAGCAGCTCTGCGGCGATATCCGGGTTTCGCAACAGGGAGTCGACACTTGGAGAGGTGCTGTGCAAAAGCTCATTTAATGTTTGGGGTTCCGCGTTTTCCGTGTCAGCCAAGATATAGGCCCGATTGGGAAGATAGGTGAATTCATCGGTAGCCGCACGGCCAAAGGGCCAGAGAAAGGCAGCTGTTGCCAGAGCCAAAACAGAGCCTGTGATCAGGACGGAACGGGGAGTGTGCTGTTTGAATTGTGATGAGACCCAATGCGTTGCATTTTTGATAAACTTCATGTTTACAACTCCTGTTCTTCTGCAAGCCGGC